>CAZEMX010000150.1:0-4591 GCA_964513415.1 uncultured Nitrososphaerota archaeon | reverse complement strand
CAGGGTGTCCTGATGTGGCGGGGAATGAGTAGAGCGACCTGAAGCTGAAATGATAAACGCTGCATCAGTAGGACCAGAGCGATATCTCTGCGTAAGACAGGCGCATCGTCTTTTCGACGTTCACGAACGGGATATCGTTCGAGAAGACGCCGGTCAAGATCATCTCATTGACGTCGACCCCATCTTCAATCAGGCAGTTGTAGATCGCAACCCATTCTTGCACATATTCTTGCTCTGGAGGGGACGGACCGAAGTATAGCGTCCCGTTAATGCGCACCGAGGAATAAGGCGCTATCCTGAAGTAGGCCGCGAATGGGTTTTGGTAATATGTCCCATAAGGCGTCCACGAAGAAGTGGTCCCGGATGCGCCCATCCGGAATCCGCGCAGGGTGAGGGGACTACAATTTACGTGGATGCTGACGTCGACATAGTCCAAGCGGAAGTATATCGGCGAACATGTGGGGTTGACGCAGTATGCCTCCCAGTTGAACCCTATCCAGGCTCCGATATCTGTCTGGATGAGCGATGTGTTGTAGAGCCGGGCGTTGACGAACTTGACATCGTCCATGCCCGCTGTGAATTCGCTCTGGAAGTGCGAATAGCACGCCAGCCCGGCATTGGATGCGATGCTCAACACAAGCAGGACAACGAGCGTTGGGGTCAGCCATTTCCTTCGCCTGCCTGCCTTTGTTTGGGGAGCGCTTTCAGGGTGGGGCAGCGCTGCGACGATCCGCAGCGCTTCCTTCCCCTCGTCGGTGAGCGCGTAGTTGCCTTCCGGCGTGTTCTTCACTAGCCCCTGCAGCTTCCCCAAGTGGAACTGCAGCTGTCCGCTGCTCTCGACTCCTATGGCTCTCTTAAGCTCAGAGAATCCTAGCGGGGATTCGGCTAGCACTTGGAGCAGCCTAATCCTGACAGGGTGGCCGAGCGTCTCAAATAGCTCCGCCCTATCTCTGCTGAACCTGTTCTCGCTGTCCGCTCCGCTCATAGGTAAAACTGGTGTAATTCAGCTTATAATGCCTTGTTTGAAGACCAGCTCCGCCACGCCAGAGGGCGGTAGAGGGAAAGAAGGTCTAGAGTCGTAGACTGCATTATTAGGTAGTAGATTGCGTATCTCTTCAATTCCTGCACATCTTTCAATTGCAATACAAAGACGTCGCGGGCGTTCAATGCGGTCGGTTCGACGCTCCTATGGAAAGGATGTTCAAACGATGGGAGTCATAATTCAGGATGTTGGAAAGGCTAATTGATCACATTCGTTTGAAAAAAAGAGAGTGGAGGGGTTAACTCCAAGAGAAGTGACGCACGTATTGTGTAGGGTCGTTATTATGATGCCAATAATAGAGTGTTCCTGAAGTAAAAGTCACGGTTAGCCACGGGGTATTGCCATACGCTCCACCTGCTGCTCGGAAAAGAGTGATGCCAATGCCTATTCCAAAAGTCATTGTTTTACCAGAAAAACCGAAGCTAAGCTGGACCTCAGATACTTTCCATTGGGTAGTGTCGTCTACGTCCTCATAATAAGAAAGGTCAAAAGTATCCCCGCCAGACCTAGATGCAGCATAGCTTGGATGGCTGGCGCTGCAGTGGTACGTACCATAATTTGCGTCGTTGCATGTGATGACGCCTCCCAATCTTGCTGCGTCAAAATTGCTGGGAGTCATGAAATAATATTCCTGCTCAATGTACGGATTGCCAATATCAGGCCCAAAGTACCAATATTCGCATTTATATGTCAGCCAAGTTTCCACTTCATAACAGCCATTGCCTGAAACCTGCACATCGCAGTCAGTTGTGCAAAGAGCAGGCATTTTTCCGCAAGTTGTCCAACTAGTTTCATATACGCAAGGAGGTATGCAGTAATTGTTGTAAGTGATCGTTTTTTCATAGCTCTGGAAATATATGATGGTTTGATCAGCTCCTTCAGCTTCCGCGTTCCATTGTACCGTTATGTTTGAAATACTGTGTATTTCACCTGATTTTGTCCAATTTGTCGCATAGACTGTTTCATCAGCTACATCGAGCAGGGAATCTTCATTTACTGAACGTGAACTGAGGTATCCATTTGCTTCGGATGGATCAACATCCACTAACCTTGTGAGATTGACCAGCACAGGTATTGCACCTTCGATCGTCGCGAAATCAAATATAAACGCAACACCACCTGCTACAGAACCTTTTTCATCGGTTACATGGATATATACTGAAGATGGAAGATAACTCGACGACATTACTTCGCTGCTATCTTGGATTTCCGATTGGATTGGGACAAGACCGATCTCAAACTCGATTTCACCCAGCACGCTGAGATTCTCGATTAAGACTCTGGTCGAAGGGGTCGTTGATAGGTCATGTACAAAAACAATGAGTTGTCCTTCGTACTCTTCCCCATCCAACATAGGCGTCAAGTTGACATTTATCGATGCCCTTGCTGAGACGCTGCTATCTTGGGCAGTCATGGCGCTGTTGCTGGTTGCGATTATACCTGTTGTACTCATCGAGCAGATCGCCAAAAAAAGAATGCTGATGAGCGCAATGCCAAAAGTTTTATTCAGTTGCATTTAGATTCACCTCTATTTAATTTATTGATATTTTTTAAATTAAATCATATTTGAGGTTATACTAGACGGTGTGATGGTCAATGTACATAGACCATCTGATTCCACGAAAAAAATGAGTAACTTTTCAACAAATACTGCATTGGAACGATGTATTCAATACATTGGGTGGCGCATAGTTACCCATGCAGAATAGAAATAGTGGTGTGGATCTACCGAAAGAAGCGCTCTTCGAGAGTCTGAGGCATCCAACAAGGATCAGCATATTAAAGGCGATAAATAGTGCATCCCTTAATTTTTCCGAGATAAAGAGGAAAGTAATGATTGAGCAGTGGCCACCTGACATTTCACCTTGATAAGCTTAAAGGTCTGATTAAAGTGAACGCGGATAGCAATTATGAGCTTACAGAAGATGGAAAGGAGGCGCTCAGGCTGGTGTTGGCAATCAATTCTGCGGATAAGGCGTGCGCTGATTCCAAGAAGGGGAACAGGATGAACAGCAACAACCTAGCTTGGGTAGCCACTCTGATAGCGATAGTAGTCATATCAGGCATTTCGATCAACGGAGTATACGGGATGTACATAGAACTCGAAAATGACCAAGGAAAGGAACAGTTATGGGTTCAGTTATGGATGCTCCTAGACGATGCCGAAAAGAGCCTAAAGGAAGCGACAAAGGCAGCCGATTCAGGTGACCTCTGCGGAGCCAGATACGGAGTGGTAGTTACAAGCACATACATCGATATTATCTCACAGCATACAATGGGTATTGAACAGATGGGGCAGGATTATGGTAGATTTTGCAATGAGGGAATGCAATACATCTGGACCATTCAGTCGGCACCGGTGAGTGTAGAGGAAGCGATGGCAAATGGTAGCGTTACCGATAGCCAGATAACGTTCCTCCAAGATTTTTCTTCAGCATTGGGAAGCTTAAAATGTGGCATACATCATACGGATGGCGGATCATTCATGATAGATGATGTGAACGCTTGCATCAACCACTTTAAAGCTCTAGCAGAAAATGCCTGTTGAAAAACATACGTCTCTCTCACACCCTCCCGAAACTGAACGATGCTAGAACGCCCCCGAAACGATGTGCTTCCGATGATCTGCAAGCGGAAATTAGGCGAAAGTGAGAGTTATTGCCGGTGCAAAATATGGGCGATGGAGTTGCAGGAGTACCCACAGCGGCCTGCTACGGGCTAGCGCTCCCGGAGCTCGGCGAGGAGTTGCCGGGCGGGAGGGTGAAATAGGGCAAGGCAACTGACCCCTATGTCTCATCGAGGTGGAAGATAGAGTATCCGCGCCTGCAGATCCTGACGGTGGAGCAGCTGCTGAAGGGCGAGAGACCAAACATACCCCCTACGGTGAGCATGTTCCAGGAAGCACCAGGGTGCAGAAGCAGGCGAAGACTATAGACACAACCCTCCAGTAAAACCGGGCATTACCGCCGCAGGCCTGCGCATGGCCGCGATTTGCATATACGCGCTGGGCAAGATCTACATAACTAATAATCAGATGGAGCGGCCCGGTGCGTCCGGATTGATGCGGTTGATGGTAATGAGGGCCGGACGGAACGCGGCTGCAATAAGACCTATATTTTGCATAGCGCATAATTCATGTCAGGGTGCTGCTTTTGCCCAAGAAAGGCTACTCGGCTATCACTGTACCATCACGGTTATATGAAGACAAGGATCCAGGCAGAAAACGAAAGTATGTCTCTGGCTGATTACCTCCGAATGATTTTTGATGAAACGCTTATGATAAAAAGGTTCTTCGTAAACCGCTGGTCGGGGGTTCAAACCCCCCTAGGGCTCCACTTCTTGCATCCAACGGACGGCATGCCAACGGTGGACGGCAGGCTTAACGACTGAACGGAGTGGCGGCATTACGCGTCGATGGAATGCACCCTGCTCAAGCCGCCACGCCGCCACGACTCGGTCGGTAGCCCACGTACGCGCTTTACCCTTTCCTCGCGGCGTAGATCACGATAATGCCGAAGGATACAGCCACTATGCCCACGGATACGGTCA
>CAZEMX010000149.1:0-4642 GCA_964513415.1 uncultured Nitrososphaerota archaeon | reverse complement strand
GACTTCCTGTACAACAGTTCTCTTGCTCGCCAGAACGCTGACCTTGATATGCGCCAGAGCTTTGCCAATTACCAGATGGGTATTGGCCGAGGCATGCAGGACTTCTACCAGAACATCATCCTTGGTGGAATGCAGATCCCCGAGTTCATGGCTGATCCGGAGGGTTTCTTCGGCTTTGCGCAGTTTGCTACCGGGCAGGTGCCGGGACCGGGTTCTAACTTCTTCCGTAATCTGTTTGGCTTTGGGGGTTAAAGACTATGGCGCAGCTATCTACTAGCGGAGGTGGTGGGGGCTTTGCTTCTGGCTCCAGTGGTGGCGGTAACACGCTGAACTGGGACACGATCATTGGAGCGGGTGTACAGCTTGCTGGTGGCTTGCTCAACTACAGGGGTTCTCGCCAAGCAAACCAGATGACCCGAGAGTCTATGCGGGAGCAGATGCAACAGAATGCGTTGCTTCAGCGTGAGCGTCTTCGTGCAGAGATGCAGACCCGGCAGGACGATTACCAGCGAGAAGTTACCCGCAACCGTAGGGCTATCTCTCCGTACCGCCAGATGTACAGCGGTCCTCGGTTCCAGTTTGCAGAAGGACAGGGACCGGACGCACCGATCTACAACCCGCTCATGGAGCAGGGCAGCCTGTACCAGCAGCTTGGCCAAGCCCCGGTGATGCCGTGGCAACAGCAGCAACAGCCGCCCCGTCGAGGATAAGAACACATGAAAAAGGGATTGATGGAACCTCGTGAAGATACCCGAGAAGACGAGATCGAAGACGCCCGCGAGGGCGAGGGCAAGAGCGCCGAGGAGCTTGACAGCGAGATTCTGTTTAACAGTGCGCTTGCATTTCTGGGCACTCCAGAAGGCACTGACGGAATTGTACGCACGATCACGGGAGCCAAGGACGTAGGCACCGCTGTCGGTAAGATGGCAGCTATGGTCATTGCTCGTATCAAGAAAGAACTGGAAAGCGTCGGTGTCAACGTCACCGAGGGTGGGGTGTTCAACGCGGACGGCGGGCTGACCAAGGTGCTTGCTGTTATCTACACGCTGGCCAAGGCTAACGGCGTCAACGTAGAGATGGCTGACACGTTCACCCAAGCGTTCGAGGTGGCGGAAGCGGACCTGTCTCAGATGGACCAGATGGGACAAGGTGCCCCAGCCCCACAACCTATAGCTCCCGGTCC
Organism: uncultured Nitrososphaerota archaeon; assembly: GCA_964513415.1. Taxonomy (GTDB): domain Archaea; phylum Thermoproteota; class Methanomethylicia; order Methanomethylicales; family Methanomethylicaceae; genus Methanomethylicus. Next base: position 3,459 of record CAZEMX010000149.1, on the reverse strand, counting down.
GGGATTGATGGCGGGAGGTATGCCTAATGGCCCAGTATCTTAATCCGTACGAGGGCATCGGCAACGCCCTTATCAACATCGGACAGAACTACGATCTCGACCGGCGCCGTAAGCGCGAAGCGGAAGAGGACCAGAAGCGTCGTCGTGCCGACTACCTGTGGCAGTCAAAGCAGGAAGAAGAGCGCGCTAATCGAGAGTACGAGAGAAGCAAGCCCGACCGTGAACTGGCTATGCGCATTAAGCTTGCGGAGCTTTCTAAGAAGCAGGCGGATGCGGTTACTGCTACTCTGCCTCGTATTACTAATCTCCCCGGTGCGGGAGGTAGTTACGTGGATGAGTTTGTAAAGGATGGCGAAGGAAACATCACTGGGGTTACGCGCAGGCACGAGCCATACAAACCAATTCCTCGTGAGCCAAAGAGCGTCAACTGGAAAACGCTTTACGACAAGGACGGCAACGCTATCCTCATTGATCCCGATAATCCGGGTAATAGGGTTGTTACGGACCTTCGTGGGACGACTCCCCCGATTACTGGACTGTCTATAAAAGACCTCCAAGCCCGCGAGGATCGCAAGTTCTCCGAGCTTAACAAAGTTGACGCTATGACAAATGAGCAGGTCGCAGAGCAGTTTGGGATCGACACAGCCCAACCACAGCCTGCCATTAACGCAGCAGTTGCTGCCAAAAAGAAAGAACTGAAGGACCGCATCAACGCCCACTATAGCCAGCAGGTTTCTAACCCTGCTGCTAATGGACCGTCGTGGCCAGAAGCTCTTATGTCTTTCGGGCAATCGGTAGGTCAAGGTCTTAGCAACATGGGTGTCCGGGCCGGGGAGTTTAGCGCGGAAGAGGCAGCCATCTTTGATCAGATGAACTCTGGAAAACTGTCGCAAGAAGATGGCGCCAAGAAGCTGGCAGAGATTACCGGCTCCCCCGTAAGCGTTGGCGAGGGTAAAGGAGCAGCTACGGCGCCCGCCCCGAAGAACAAGACCAAGGAAGAGCCTGAGATGTCCTACAGCGCCGCTGCTGCTATGGTAAAAGCAAAGCGCCCAGACCTTACTGACGAACAGATTGCCCGCTATCTGAAGAGCAAGGGCATCACGCCTCCCAAGCAAAAGAAGAACTAGGAGTAACCCTCTTGGCACTTGATCTGTCCGATCTGGACACGTTCGATTTCAACGACCGTCCGCAGGCAGCAAAGAACAAACCCAAGACGGGTCTTGATCTCTTTGATGACTTGGACGAGTTTGAACCGCGAAAGCCCTACTCACGTAGAGGCTCCGTAGAGGCGCGCAACAAGCAGGCTGAGCCAGACATTCTAAGCAAGCGCGCACAGCGCTTCCAGCTTGGAGCACAGCTTGACGCAGAACTCTCGCCTGTCATGGGACGAGGGGAAGACCTCATTGCGCACCAGCAGCGGGTAGAGGAAGCAGCAGCCACGGTACGTCCTGACCCCCCTGCTGGCTGGAACCGACAAGAGTTCGAGAGCTTCATGGACGCTGAAAGAGGCGGGATGGGCGTTACTCCCGGCACTGGACGCACTGCCGAAGACGCTATGGTCGTCGGCCAGAACCCCGGTGTTGTTGGTGCCAAGTTCCGTGAAGGGTGGCGTACTACCAAAGCGGGTGCTGCTGCGGACGAGTATCTGCGTACGGGTAGGATTACTGTTGGGACTACTCCCGGCGTCGGTGACGTAGACTATCCTGTTTATCTAGAAGGACCGGCAGCGGAGAAGTACGTCCGAGAACTGGCATCTGTCACCGAAGACACTGCTCTTGCTGAAGCGTTCGACAAGCAGGTTGGCGCAGGCGCTCGCGCCCTTACGTCTACCTTGTCCCAGCCGGAACAGTTGCTATCCATTCCGGGTGGTGTCGTTGGCGCTATGGTGGGACAGCCTACGCTTGGCGCAGCGCTTGGTGCTGCTCCCAGTACCGTTAAGGGATACTACTCCGATCTGTTGGCTAACCTGCAAGCAGGGGCACCCCACGATATTGCTAGCGCTAACGCTCTTGCTGGTGCTGGTATCGACTTTGCCACAGAGACTTTGGGCGGGCGCTTTGGCGATAGCGGCGGCGTGTTGGGAGCAGGGGCTCGCTCTGCTGCCGAAGAGGCGTCTGCCGAACTTGGTCGGATGGGCAGTGATTACGCATTCTCTTTGGCAGACGAGAGCTTTGCCAGCAAACTTCCCAAGACCTTTGGTGAAGGTGCAGAGCGTGTAGGCGAGGCCGGCATTGCTGGCGGGCTCGGTGCTGCCATCATGGTAGGCGCTCCGCGTCTTCCGGGCAAGCTTGGTGAAGGACTGGCTGCCGCTCGTGAGATGCTGGCCCGCGCAGGTGGTGTGTCCGATGGACGCCCAGACGCCAAAGATACCCGGTCCTCAATAAAGATTGATCCCAAGATCAACGCAGGCTTGCCTACGGCCTCTAATAACACCAGCACTCTTGAGATGCCTAAATCCGCGTGGGATAAATTGCCCGAGTTGGCAAAGGCTAACCTGCTGCGGGACGGGGTAGTTACGTCCGAGCAGGGCGGCAAGATTGTTATTGATTACGCCCAGCCGAAGGCGAACACCGCCCCCTCTATAGACGCTCCGATCTCTATAGCCCCTACCAGTATAGATACTGTAGATACCCAGATCACTACAGGTATCAATACAGAAGAAGCTAAAAGAGAAGGAGTGAACCCAGCCGGCGTTTCTAAGGAACGAGAAATCCCAGCAAAAGGGGACACGCTCTCTAGGGCTCCGTTGTCTCCCGTTCAGCTTACTACTGCTGATGCGGGTACGATTATTGACACGCGCCTTTCCAGCTTGCGAGAAGCTAGCCAACGCAACCGGCTAGACGATGGCACCGTAAAGACGTTGCAGAGGGAAGATGAAGAGCTTCGCCTTACGTTGCAAGAGGACGAGAGCCGTAAGCAGCAGGGCATCCTCCAGACGCCAGAGCGCCCGTACCTTTCAGACAACGCTCGCAACCTCATCTCGCAGAAGCGGGCAGAGATTCGAGAGAAGTTGGAACAGCACCGTGCGGCGGTAGGCTACGGCAACGAACTGCGTGATCTGGAGACTCGCCTCAACAAGCTTGGTGAATCTGACACCGAGTTTGTTGCGCTGGCTGATTCTCTAGTTCGTGGGCAGGGCGCGGGTGTTACGCGAGCAGCGCAGCAAATGGCTGCTACAACGCCACAGAATCAACCGCAGGCCCTACCCGCTACCCCAGTAGCGCCCCCTGTCTCAGAAGCGCCTGTAGCTTCACAGGAAGCGGCTACGAGCGTACCTGCAAGTACTCCAGAGGTTACCCCTGCTCCGGTGGTACAAACTCCCGTTACTTCTACACAAGTACCGCAAGTTAGTAACACCAAGCCGAAGCGTACGAAGACGTCCACCCCGAAACCCATATCCGACAAAGACGCTCTTGCTCAAGCTTTCACAGAGCTACAGACGCGCTCTCTTAACGATCC
>CAZEMX010000148.1:0-4701 GCA_964513415.1 uncultured Nitrososphaerota archaeon | reverse complement strand
TTATCCTAATCTTACACCGTTTTCTCTATTTCCTCATATATACTGAGGAAGAACCATTTCTATTCTGCCAGAAACAAGTGGCTTTGCTCAAAGAGTTGTCATTACATAAATTCTTACTTTTCCCCATTCTTTAACACATCTAGATTCACTTTATTTTCTATTAGGTAGTTGAAGCTGGACTGTAAATGTATCTCATCGTGGGAAATAAGAGCATATTTCCAAGGTTTGCCACCATTATTAGCGTTCCACTCTGAAGCTGCCCTACAGTATTCCAAGGCGGCGATTGCTTTTATCTTTGTGGAATCAGAATTTATCTCGTTTGCCGCTTTTGTTTCAACCATATAGATAACATCATTTGTTTCAACGATAAAGTCGGGCTCATACCTACTCATCCCTCCAGGCCCGTAATAGATATTAAACTGTTTTGGCGAAGGTCGCATCCAGCGGAGAACAAAACAATCGTTCTCCAAAACAATTGCGAAATGACGTTCCGTATCACTGTCAAACTTATAAAGAGTATGGCAAGCTTTTTCAAAACCCCTAAAAATCTTAGTTTTAACTTCAGAGGGAGAAATTGTCGCTCGTAAGTCATAAAGGTCATCAGACTTGAATTTGCCCCCGAACCCTGTCTCAATACGAGTAAAAGGGCACATTTCCGAAGCTCGGTAAATGGTTTCCTCTTTGTAAAAATGTTCGTTCATTTGCTTGTAGATAATTTCTGCAAGACCCCGCTGCCTTTCACGCATGAGCCTATCTGTCTCTTCAGAATCCAAGTACGACAAAAAATGCTTCTTTGCATCAGCAATAAGAGAATAAATAAGTTCTGAACATGTTTTGTAATCGATATTGTCATGGATAATAATATGGCGTGCAATCGCATTTTCAATCGAATCTGTTTCAGGATATGGCACGAAGCTCGTATCTAAAACGAAAGTCTCACCGTCTTCAAGTAATTCAGTTCCAATTAACGAGTTATCAGAGGGATGCCAATTAATATTCCGAGTATCTAGGGTGAAGTCAAAAAAACCTTGCTTGACTTCAGTAAATGGTTGAACAACCGCCCTCGGTATTGGAATTACTTTATCAGTGAGAGTTTGGACGCATACTTCAATAGCTTTTTCAACGACAGTTATCAAATCACTTTGCTTTAACTCTAAAGTTGAGAAATGTTGGATGGTTTCATTAACAATGCTTCTGCAAATTACTCTCAGGGTTTCTTTATCATTTGTAACATCGAAAGTTTTTACTTGCCTGCCAAGTTCAATTACTGTTTTGGAAGTCAATTGTCCGACGAATTGAGCAATTAGTATATTTTGTTCTTGAGAAGTTTTCTCTAAATAACTTTCGCTTGCTGTTTCTCGAAGCGTTAAAGCAAGGTGTTCTGTGAAGCTTTCTGCTTGGGTAATTTCATTATATAAAGCTGGAAGTTCCACAGTTTCTCGCTCATTTTCATCTTCTGGTACAGTTGGGTCAATATAACAAATTCTCCGCACTAGAGAGTTCGGATCATTGGCAAGTCTTACAATAGTTTCATAACGATCATGACTAACAATTGACAGTCGATCTATTTCATCAGCACCAGTTCTCTGACCGTATGGCAAGCGAAGTCCACGTCCAATGGTCTGCTCGGTTAACGTTTCTGAAGCCGATGCACGGAGAGGAATTATTGTATAAAGATTGGTTACATCCCATCCTTCTTTAAGCATGTTGACATGGATGACGATTTCAATACGGTTATCAGGTTCTTCCAATGAAAGTAGAAGTTCAATGTTTTCATCTTTCTCTGTACCACGCTGAGCAGAGTTAATTTCCAAAACTTTATCTTTATAATATCCACGGAAAAAATCTGGGGATGTAAGATATTCCCGGATCAGTGCAGAATGTTCGGTATCTTTAGCAACTACCAGAACGAAAGGCTTGACCAAAGGTTTTCCAAAACTGCGTGCATAGACATCCAGGCGAATTTTCGTTTCCTCATGGAGGCGAATACCATCAATTAGCTTGATATGATCAAGCTGCAAAGGATTACCTTGATACTCATCCGGTCTGAAATTTTTGCGAGTAAATACCACGGGTACTTTTACATATAGTCCATCTTTTAAAGCATGTGCAAGTGAGTATTCGTAAACCACATTCTTGAAATCGATTTTTCTTCCATTTTTTTGCATCTGTGGCGTAGCGGTGAGTTCAACTCCTAAAATAGGGTTCAACTCATTTATCGTTTCAACCCCTCGATCGGCATGGTAATGGTGACTTTCATCCATAAAAATACATAAATCCGGCAGAGATTTAAGATATTCAAAATACGACTGTCCCAACACTTCGTTAAGACGCCGCATTCTACCGGATTCTGAATTCAATTTAGAGATATTAAATACATTTATGATGACCTCTGAATCATCATATGATAGTTGTCGAAACTCCTCATAATTGTCGCCATCGATTATTCGGGGCGGGTTGATGAACTTATCAAGTCCACGAAAGACATATTTGGGATTAGTCTGATCACCCAAGTCATCTTTCAATTTCCTGTAAATAGTAAGATTAGGTGCCATAACAAAAAAGTTTCTAATACCCTTTTCATAGTTCAAGTAAGCGATGAAAGCCCCCATTAAGCGAGTTTTACCGATTCCAGTGGCTAAAGCGAAGCTAACAGAGGGGAAATTGCGCTCAAAAGAGGTTAGGGTAGGAAAAAGCACTCTGATTTTTCCTAGTTCGCCTTCCAGATCCTGAATTTTTGAAAGAGAAAGAATATCACAGATTTTCTGAAACCGCTCCAAACTTTCTTTTTGGGGAGGACGCAGGGCAAGTCGATTGCTGATATATTTAGTATTATTATTCAACATCTGCCAATTCCTCCTCGTCCGATTTTGATGAATTCTCGAAGTTAAAATCGTAGCCTACTACGCTATATTCGAATTTTGAAATTAACGATTCTGGAATTTTGCGTACGTCAATGTTCTCATAGCGATTTCCAATCCCAATGTCAAATGCCGGAGCACAAATAAGCAATTTCTCGTATTCCGACAATTCAGTAGCGATATTGTCCAGTTGCGCAGTGGTAAGATACTGTGTTGTGATATAGATATAGCTGTTGTCCTGACTGTACCCTTGCTTCCAGAAAACATCGGAATTTGGAGAATATATAAAACCGTTCAGCTTAGCTACAGCCGCTACCAGCATGTTGAAATTGAACTCGTCATTTAATACAGGTTGACCATGTGAGTCTTTCACAATCAATGTAGGAGCAAGTTCATAAAATTTAAAACCACCACCACCTTTCCAATCTACAGCTTTAGAAATGCCGCTCTGTTCACCATCAACCACCCCTTTTAGCCGTGGTAGACAGTGAGTGTAGCAATGGTCACCAAGCTCAATACCGATATAGCGTCTTCCCATTTTGTGTGCAACTGCTGCCGTTGTTCCAGAGCCAAGAAAGCTGTCTAGGACAATATCCCCTTTTTTAGTAGACAACTCAATGCATCTCTGTAAAAGCTTTTCGGGTTTTTTTCCTCTGGGAAAGGTCACACCACCTTCTTTTGCGAGACCTTCAATTGAAATATCACTCCATATGTCTGTTATAACTTCGGCAGGCAGCATAACTCCATCCAGTTCTTTCAAACGTTCTTTATAGTAAATTACTCGCTCACCGCCAATGAACATATAGTCCATGTCGTCATTTGGATGACGTATTATTTTGTCTCTGTTTTTTCTTGAAAGGGTGATTGTGTCTTTTCGTTTAAGCAAGGCCCCTCCGGTGACCGATGCCGTCCTGAAGACTCTGTCAGCATTTTCAAGTGCAAATACGCTTATTTGCTCAGCGAAAGATTTTGCATCCTTTTTTGCAGCCTCTCTCGCGCTGCTAAATCCTAATTTTTCAGCAACGATCTCTTTAATGCTTCTCCAAGTCCAACGCTCTTCTATATCATCACAATTTTCAAATACCCATTTATACTGTTCATCGTATTCTTTTTCAATAAACATAGCATCAACATTAATTTGAAAAGCAAATTTGTTCTTCGCATAAAATAGAACATGATTAGCTTGTTTAAAAATACCATCGCTTGTACTTTTGAAACCAAATGATTTGTTTGTAGCCACGATTATTTCATTCAAATAATTGCTACGACCGAATATCTCATCCATAAGTACTTTGGCATATGCAGCCTCGCTATCGTCAAGGTTAATGTAAATAGCTCCATCATCCATAAGGAGCGTTCGCATTATCTTAAGTCGGCGATACATCAAGTCTAGCCATATACTGTGTTCTAGATTGTCGTCATAATGTTCAAAAGCTGCCCCGGTATTAAAAGGAGGATCAATAAAGATACACTTAACTTTCCCCGCAAAATCCTGTTCAAGTGCCTTTAGTGCAAGCAAATTATCACCATGGATAAGCATATTTTCAGAAGTAGAATCTCCATAATTCTTGGATGAATCGTTTAGTAAAATACGGGGTTCAACTTGTAGCTCCTTACCCTTCCCAATCCATGTTAATTCTAGTCTTTGCATTGTGCGGGCCTCCTCCTAAACAAATTCAAACGAGATAGTCATAATGTGATCCAAAGTAGCTGAATTACCTAATTTGTAACGAATTCTGTTCCAGCAAGTCCTGAAGCAATTCCCCTGGGAAAAGGATTTAATATCAAATAGAAGCTGACATAAGAATGATAACAGATTCGGTTTCAGGATCATACAAAG
>CAZEMX010000147.1:0-4708 GCA_964513415.1 uncultured Nitrososphaerota archaeon | reverse complement strand
CGATGTACCTGCACTCGAGGACGATGGCCGGCTCCTGATCCGCCTCGATGGACGCGCTCACGAGGACCAGTTCCGTGCTGTCGGTAAGCACGTCCTCGATGAACGCCTTCAGCTCGCCTGCTTCAGATGGATAAATGATGGACGGTATCTCCTTCTCAGAGAGCGGCACGAAAGCCTGCCTGCCCAAGAGGCTCACCCTCAACGACTTCACCGCAGAATAGAGGGGGGACAAGCCCCCGAACATTATGCAGATGAGGAATGTGTAGAATAACTTGACGTTAGTCACTGCACCCAACGGGGCTGCCAAGGCGACAAGAAAACCGATGAAGTATCCCATCAGTGCCATGGTCAGGACCCTCGAGATGCCTATCTTCATTATGTCCGAAGGGGACACGCCTATGCAGACGAGGGACTCGAGCTCGTCCTCGGTGTCGTACTCGAGGGCGAATGAGGTCGTCAATGAAAGCAGTATGGTGACCAGCAATATCGCCCAGAGCGCCAGAATATTCCCGAACGTCTCGCTGAACATGAGGGCATACGTCAGAATCGCCATGCTGATTACCATGGAAGCGCTTAGAGGCGCCCTGTGCATGACTTTCTTGAATGCCATCCTCAGCATGAGCGATGTTTTCGGGTCTATTAAAGGCGTAACCAATCACTGACCTCTGGTCTTCAGTATCTGCCTGAGCGTGAAAATGCTTACGAGTATCAGCATGGCAGAGAAGAAGAAGATAACATGGAAGGTTCCGGTCGCCCACATCAGTATCGCGAAGATAGGGGCGAACGCCGAGACTATCGAGGAGAATATGCTGAAGCTCAGCTCGTTGCACTGCTTCAATGTTTTAACGACTGCCATAACAAATGTATTGTAAATGCTCAGATCCACAAGGACCACCAGCCAAAGGACCATGAAGGCGATTTGGGAGTCGGTGATGGCCATTATGAAGAGGACGAAGAAGAGGGACAGCCCGATGGTGGTCCCCATGGTCTTCTGGAGCGCATTCTGTGAGACCAAGGAACCGCCAAGGAATTGCGAAATCACCAAGGATGCAGCAATGACGGCGCCGATGTAGACGAGACTCACCTCATAGTACACCGCCGCAATCACCGAGGATAATGCAGTCCCCATGGTGCCGCCAAGCGCTGTGCCGATTGCGAATACCGCGTATTTTAGAGGGATGCCGATCCGGATCTTTTCGGTGAAGGCAGGCTTGGGGACCACCGCTTTTAGTGAGCCGAAGAGGATGGCGGCGGCTATGAGCGCTATCGATGCAGACAATACTAGGGGCGAATCTTCCCCGAAGTACACCATGAGCAAGGCCCCTATAAAAGGGAAAGACGACAGGAGGATAGTCCTAGTCGGAGTCATGACCTTAGCGACAGGAAGGGACAGCAGTCCACCGGAAGTAACTCCAACTGGCAAGGCAAACAGCAGTGCGAAGTATCCATAGCCGAAACCCGCCAGCCCTATCGCCGTTATCGCATGGGCAGACAGAAGGATGCCGAGTATCCGTGAAAGGGTCGCGGACGACCTGAAGGAATAGATGCCTCCCAAAGCAAAGCCAAGGAAGTACAGCGACAAGGACAGCCCCACAACCAGAAGGTCAAGGGTCTTGTACCACAATACGAGTGCAATCAGGTAATGGCAAGTCAATGCTGCTGGAAAAGATAGTAGCAGGGAAGATTTGAAGAGCGAAAGGTGATTAATAAAACTCCACTCCGACCAAGATAAAACTTTAATATCGGTCTCATATATATGAGTTGGGTCTCAGAAATGGAGCGAAAGAAATTTACTGTGATGCAGGAATTGATCTTTGAGGGGATTCTCCGTAAAGTGCCCGACATGAACAACCTCGAATCGACCGAAGTCGGTAGCGGCGACATTCTCGGCTACATCTCTTCAGAGATGACGAAGAGGAAGGATACGGGGGTAAAGGGCGGTGTCGCCGGGACCAAAGGTTGGGCAGACATGTTCCGGCTCGCAACAAAGGATCTCGTTCAGATGGGATACCTCAAAGAGAAAAAGGGTCTTATAAGCTCAAAACTGACGCTCACGAAGGCTGGGCTCGAAGCATATAAGGAGTACAAGAAGCAGCCATGAAAAAGGGGTCAGGTGGGGCGATCAGCAGATCGCTGATCGACGCCGTCTATGAAACGGTCATTGCCCACAAATTATTTTTTGCCATATATGAAAAGATCACGCTTCTTCTTGGACTGCTCTCCGTGCCATTGGCCTTTTCCTTTCTGACATATTTTTTTGCCGCGGGGGGAGTGCCTACGCTCCTTGTGCCAGACGTTGCCAGCACGGGCGGATCGGCGCTACTCATAGGGGGCTTCGTAATGGCGCTCGTAATCCATGAGGCGTCTCACCTGGTTGTACTCACAAACCACGGGGTCAGGGCAACATCCGTCGGCATATCTCTGGCAGGCGTCTTCGGGGCATACGTCCAGGCAGACATGAACCCCGAAACATACCATAAAATCAAGGTGCCTTTTTTCTCATGCGGAGTAGGGTCAGGGCTGCTCGCCTTCTTGATCCTGCTGGCCCTCGGTCTTTCGATATTGCCATCGGCCATTCCAGCCGCGGTCGCATTCTTCTGGTTCACGGTCCTGAACGCACTGCCTGCCCCGCTCATGGACGGGGGCAAAATCTTCGAGTCGGGGCTGGAGATTGCGCGCCTTGAAAGACGGGTCTACCATGTCTCCGTTTTGATCATTGCCTCATGGATAGCCGCGATTGTATATCATCTTGTAGTATAAAGTGTATAAAAAGTGCATTTGTATCACGCTATTATGTTTTTTTAATTTTTTTTCCAAACTCTTATATATATCCCGCCAGAAAGTTTTTCATCAAAAAAGGGGGTTTTTTAATTGGAAATGACTACTACCTACCTAATAGTCATTGGTCTAGCTTTTTGGCTTTTCGGCATATTCGTTGTATCAAAGCGCTTGGAAAAGAGCTACTTCGTCCCAGATCCAGGCAGAAAAACGCCCGCAGTTGCATTCAGAGATGATTTCGACTTCTACCCCGCCAACCCGGTCTCGCTTTTTGGTGACCACTGGGCCGCAACTGCCGGAGGAGCTCCCCTGTCCGGCGGAGTTGCAATCGCACAATGGGGATGGGCTTCAGGCATAATATATGTGCTTCCAGTCAACATCTTATTGGGATCGGTGCACGACTTCGCGACGGGATTTGTGATGATGAGACAGCGCGGGCAGACGGCCAGCGAAGTTTCATACAGATGGATCACGCCGCTCTCAGGCCTACTCTTCTCATTGATAGGATATGTCGCGATACTGAGCTTCTGTGCAGCCTTTGCAAGGCTCGTCGTAAGCGGTGCTACGTCTACACCTCAGTTGTTTGTGCCCATCATGCTGCTGGCTGTGATTGGTCCGCCATCGGGCTTCCTCCTATATAGGAAAGGTTGGCCAATATGGCTGGTCGGTCTGATTCAATTTGTAATCTTCATAGGCGCACTCTGGGTCGGTTTCATGTATCCATTCTCCTTGCAAGTAGAGCTCTGGTATGTCTTCCTTGTTGTCGTGGGCGTCCTTGCCGCGTGCCTCCCCAACTGGCTCTATTCTGAACCGTCGAATTTCATGATGTTCCTCTACATGGCGCTAGGCGTTGCAATTATCTTCATCTGCGGCTTGGTCGCAAACATGCCAATCACCGATTTCCCTGCACTGATCTTCTACGACAAGACTTTGACCCCTAGCGGGTGGTTCTACCCTGGGATCGCCATGATGGTATCGTGCGGCGCATTGACGGGCATGCATGTCTTTTGGATAGGGGCATATACCTGCAAGCGTTTCCCCGAGGAGAAGTATGTCAGGATCATCGGTTATGGCGGTGAAGTCCTGGAAAGCGTAGGTCTCTGGACCGCTTACCTCGCAATGCTTGTTCTTCCAATAACGACATACCTGCCTGCACTGAAGGCGGGATGGACGCAAGCTTATGGAATTGGCTTCTCAAAGATTGTCGGTGCTGTGATTCCAGGAATCAGTCCGCAGGCGCTTACTGTATTCGGCATGTGGATCGCAATAGTCTTCATTATGAGCACGTTCTACTCCGGCTTCAGGAACATGCGAGTGATCGGCCTCGAGTTCGTGCAGCTTTTAACCAAGCGGAAGATCACAAAGCATGTCAACGCCTCACGCTGGCTGGCAGCCATCATCACAGGGGTGCTGATGGTCGGCCTCGCACTGAGCGGCGCATACCTGCAGATCTGGGCGCTCTTCCCCATCCTCTCGACCGCATTGGCAGTCTTCTCATTCATCATCGTCGCAGAGTGGTGCAGAATACGCGGAAAGAAATCAACCATCTGGATAGCCGCAGCGTTCGTTACGCTCTGCTTCATAGCCCTCCCGGCATCGATATACGGCGCATGGTGGAATTACTCGGCTGGCGCAGTGATACCAGGGACAGTCTCTCTCTTTGCAGCGATAATCACATTGGTTTACGTCGAAGAATGGATCAGGCGCAGAAGGCACGGATACACGCCCGAAGAAAAGGAACAGTTCCTGAAATACGAGGAGTTCTAACACTCTTCCCTTTTTTTTGTCTATTGAAATATTTACTTCATCCTTAACTCCTTTTTCTCATGCAGCCCAGTTGGCATGACGTGACGCGTTAGCAGAGTAGAAAGCCATTCCCGTAACAGTCATGAGCAGCCAAGTGGCCCATTTTAAAGGTAGAAGAAGATGT
>CAZEMX010000146.1:0-4712 GCA_964513415.1 uncultured Nitrososphaerota archaeon | reverse complement strand
TTCAAGAGCATGCAGGCCAAGGTCACGCGGGTCGACAAGGCGAAGAGCGAGGTAACGCTGGAGCTGCTGGAGGCCCCGTACACGCTGCCTATAACGGTCCACGCCGAACAGGTGAAGCTCATCTCGCGAGGAGAGCCGCCAAAGGCGAAGGAGGAGAAGCCCGCCGACAAGGCTGAAGAGAAGACCGACATATTCAAGGCATTTGAACAATTAGAGGATGAATGAACATGGCAACTAAGAAGACCTTCAGCTTCTTGGTCGATGGAGGAAAGGCGACCGGGGGTCCGCCGATTGGCCCGACCCTTGGCCCGACAGGCCTTAACATCCTCCAGGTCATAAACGCAATCAATGACAAGACCAAGGACTTTGAAGGAATGAAAGTTCCGGTTAAGGTAATTGCCGACCCAGAAACCAAGGAATTCGAGGTCGAGGTCGGTGTACCTACCACCACAGCCCTCATAGTGAAGGAGCTTAAGCTTGAGAAGTGCTCAGGCAACTCCAAGGCTGAGAAGGTGGGAGACCTCAGTATAGAACAGGCTATCAAGATAGCCAAGACGAGGTATCCACTTTCTGTGGCAAGGTCACTAAAATCATGCCTCAAGGAGGTCCTTGGCACCTGCGTAAGCATAGGCGTTACCGTCTCCGGTAAGGACCCCCGCGATGCTCAAAAGGACATTGATGCGGGAACATACGACGAGCAGATAAATGCTGCGGAGGCTGCGTGATATGCAATTCGACATACCGAAGCTCACCGCGCTCGTTGACGAAGCCAAGAAGAACTCCAAGAAGAGGAACTTCTCGCAGGCGATGGAGCTCGTTGTGAACTTCAAGGGCCTGGACGTCAAGGCCCCTGAGAACAGGATCAACGAGAACGTCTCCCTTGCGAACCCCATAGGTCGCGACGTGAAGGTCTGCATGATCGCAGACGGTGACCTGGTGGTGAAGGCGAGGAACGCGGGCGCAGACCTGGTTATAACGAAGCAGGAGCTGGACCAGTACGCCGGCAACAAGAAGGCAGTCAAGAAGCTGGCAGACGCATACGACTACTTCGCGGCAAGGACGGACCTCATGGCAACTGTGGGAAAGACCCTCGGCTCCGTGCTTGGTCCTAGGGGCAAGATGCCCGAGCCAATCCCGCCAACGGCCAACGTAGAGCCGATCATAAAGCGCTACCGCAGCTCGATAAGGGTCAAGATCAGGGACCAGCCTGCTGTCAGGTGCAGGATCGGTGCAGAAGGGATGGACTCGAAGGCAATTGCGGAGAACATAATGGCTGTTCTGAACACCATCGACCGCAAGATAAAGCTCGACCAGTACCTGTCATCCATCGTTGTTAAGACAACCATGGGCAAGCCTGCTAAAATGAGGTAATCGCAATGTCGTCAAACACATCAGTCTCAAATGAAAAGGCCGAGAGCGTCAAGCAGATCCAGGCGCTCTTCCAGAAGTACTCGATCTTTGCGATAGCCGATCTCAAGGGCCTCAAGGCCAGCCAGCTCCAGGTGCTCAAGAAGAAGTTCAAGGACGACCTGGAGATCCGCGTAGCCAAGAACACGCTCGTCAAGATCGCGATAAAGAACCTTGCGAGCAAGTACAAGGACGTCGATGAGATCACGAAGTACCTGTCGGGGCCGAACGCATTCGTCTTCTCGAAGAAGAACCCGTTCTTCATGTACCTGATGTTCGAGAAGAACAAGGTGGCATCTGCAGCCGCGCCGGGCGACCTCGCGCCAAACGACATCACTGTAACCGCCGGAAACACCGGCATGCAGCCGGGGCCGATCCTAAGCAAATTCGGAGCCGCCAAGATACCGACCAAGATCCAAGACGGCAACGTCTGGATCGCGGAGGACACCGTGGCGGTCGAGAAGGGTCAGGCGGTCTCTGCCGATGTGGCAGACCTGCTCTCCAAGCTCGGGCTGAAGCCGATCATGGTCGGCCTCAAGCTCAGGATGGGCTACGACGGCGGCGTGATCCCATACGATATCCTCAGCATAAACCTCGACGATTACAAGGTAAACGTTGCAACCGCAGCGGCATCCGCAGTGAACCTGTCGGTCAACGCGGTCTACCCGACGAAGGAGACTGCGCCGCTCATAATATCCAAGGCATTCGTAGAGGCAAAGGGTGTGGCTATCGACGCCGGAGTCCCGCTGCCCGAGCTGATCGGCGAGATGCTGGCGATGGCAGACGTGAAGGGCAAGGCGGTCGCACAGGCCGTCTCTGCCAAGAACCCGGAGCTCAAGTTCTGAGAGCAGTGCGGGGAATCCGCTATGGACGCAAATGCGGGTGGCGCGTCAGGCGCCATCCTTTTTTCAAACCAAATGGCCGCTCAAAGGCGAAGGATTTAAGTACTAATATTTTCGTATAAAATCCCGCTTGGTTGGGGGTGATTAAGATAGAATATATTTACGCCGGCATGCTTCTTCACAACGCTAAGCAGCCAATAAACGACGAGAATATCAAGAAAGTGCTCTCTGCCGCAGGTGTAGCAGTAGACGACGCTCGCGTCAAGGCCCTCGTTGCAGCCCTCAGTGAGGTCAACATTGATGAAGCCATAAAGTCCGCAGCCATCCCAGTAGCAGCCGCCCCAGCAGCAACCGCGGCTCCTGCGCCAGAGGCCAAGAAGGAAGCCAAGAAGGAAGAGAAGAAGGAGCAAGCCTCTGAAGAAGAGACAGCAGAAGGATTGGGTTCACTCTTCGGTTGATCCCAATGCCGGGCACCTTGCCTACCTCAGGAGCCTGGTCAAAACTCCCTTTTTTTAAATTTTTTTCATGATGCCCGCAAGAGCACCCGCCGGACCGACAATGCTTAACTATTTGTATAGTCTCAAGTGAAGATTATCTGGGGGAAGGGCAATGATACCTGCCGCAGACGCTTACAATCTTCAGTTCTTCAGCAGCAACGGCTTTCTCAGGAAGGAGTGCAAATGCTGCAAGAGGCACTTCTGGACATTGGACCCCGATAGGGACGTCTGCGGGGACTCGCCATGCGTACCGTTCTCATTCATAGGCGACCCTCCGTTCAGGAGGAGCTACACGATCTCGGAGATGCGCGAGGCGTTCCTCTCCTTCCTCGAGAGGAACGGGCACACGAGGGTCCAGCGCTACCCTGTGGTCGCCCGGTGGAGGGACGACATATTCCTGACGATTGCCTCGATCGCCTGCTTCCAGCCGCACGTCACGAGCGGCGAGGTGCCCCCTCCGCACAACCCGCTCGCCATCTCGCAGCCCTGCATCCGCATGAACGACCTCGACAACGTAGGCAAGACCGGGGGCAGGCACCTGAGCATATTCGAGATGATGGCGCACCACGCCTTCTCGTCCAAGGACAGGGAGATATACTGGAAGGAGGACACCGTCCGGCTCCACCACGACTTCCTGACGAAGGACCTAGGCATAGACGGCAGGGAGATCACCTACATCGAGCACTGGTGGGAGGGCGGCGGCGACGCGGGCCCCGACCTCGAGGGGATGGTGCGGGGAATTGAGCTCTCGACCCTCGTCTTCATGCAGTACAGGAAGGTCGGCGGCGAGTACCAAGAGCTCCCGCTCAGGATAGTCGACACCGGATACGGCCTCGAGCGGTTCACGTGGGTCTCGCAGGGGACGCCGACCGCCTTCGAGGCGATCTACGGCGGGCTGCTGGGCGACTTCATGGGGCTGGCGGGGATAGAGATGCCCGATGAGCGTGCGCTGGCTGCCACCACAAAGTACGCCGGGCTGATGAACATCGTCGATGCGGGTTCGCTCAAGGACGCGCGGGTCCAGGTCGCCAAGATGCTGGGCACGTCGCCCCAGGCGCTGGAGGCGCAGATGCTGCCCATCGAGAACGTCACGGCGCTCCTGGACCACACGAAGACGCTCGCCTTCATGCTTAGCGACGGCGCGGTCCCGTCGAACGTGCAGGCCGGGTACCTCGCCCGGCTCCTCGTCAGGCGCTCCAAGCGCCTCATAGAGCGCACGGGCATAAAGCTACCCCTCTCCGAGCTGATCCTTATGCAGGTCGACTTCTGGAAGGGGCAATTCCCAAGCCTCGCGGAGAACGTGGACTATGTCAGGAGGGTGACCGACCTTGAGGTCTCCCGGTACGAGCGGACGATCGGGCAGGGCAAGGCGCTCGTATCCCGGCTGATAAGGTCCGGCGAGGTGAGCCAGAAGGGTGCCCTGCCGCAGGAGAAGCTGATAGAGCTGTACGACTCCAACGGGCTGCCGCCGGAGATCGTCAAGGAGGTCTGCGAGCAGCAGGGGGTCAGCGTCGAGATACCCGACACATTCGACACCATAGTCGCCGACCGCCACTCCGCGTCGAAGGCGGCGGTCGCACCGGAGGGCGTGAAGGGCATCCTTGAGGGGCTGCCCACCCTCCCGAAGACCGAGCTGGTCTACTACTCCCAGCCGAAGGCGAGGACGATGGCCGCCAAGGTCCTCTACGCGGACGAGCGGCGCATAGTGCTCGACCGGACGATCTTCTACCCCGAGGGCGGCGGGCAGCCGAGCGACACCGGGTCGATCTCGTCGGGCAGCAGGCGGGCAGAGGTCGCCGAGGCGCAGAAGTCCATGGGGATCGTGGTCCACTTCGTGACCGGCGGCGCGCAGTTCAGGCCCGGGGATGCTGTCGCGTGCAGCATAAGCTGGGACCGGCGGATGAGCCTGGCGAGGCACCACTCCTCGACCCACATCCTCCTCGGTGCCGCCAGGAAGGTCCTCGGA
>CAZEMX010000145.1:0-4730 GCA_964513415.1 uncultured Nitrososphaerota archaeon | reverse complement strand
GGACTACCCGGTGACCCTGGTGGATTTTGACACACTCCTCACGGAGTCCGACCTGCTCACCGTCCACGCGCCGTTGACGGACGCGACGCGGCACAGGTTCGACGAGGCCGCCTTCCGAAAAATGAAGCCGTCGGCGTACTTCTTCAATCTCGGACGAGGACCCATCCACGATCAGAGAGCCCTGTATCGGGCGCTCACGGAAGGCTGGATCGCCGGAGCCGGGCTGGATGTTCTGGAGAAGGAGCCGCCGGACCCCGCGGATCCCATCTTGAAGCTGGACAACGTGGTCTTCACGCCGCATTATGCGTCCTACACCGAGGAGGCGTACGAGGAGCTTCAGTTGAAGACGGCCCAGAATGCGGCTGCCGTGCTCAGGGGCGAGTTTCCGAAGTATGTGGTGAACCCCGAGGTGCGAGCAACGGCGCGGCTGCTGACGCACCGGCCGCGCTAACCACCAATCCCGGATACGGGGAGGAGGATCGACGATGCGACTGAAGGGGAAGAAGGTCGCCGTGCTGGCGGAGGAGATCTACCAGGAGATGGAGCTGTGGGTCCCGTACTACCGGTTGAAGGAGGAGGGGGCCGAGGTGGTGCTGGTGGCGCCCGAGAAGAAGACGTACGCCAGCAAGAACGGCTACCCGGTGGCCGCGGACAAGGCGTCTTCAGAGGTCTCCGCCAAGGACTTTCACGGGGTGGTCATCCCGGGCGGCTACGCGCCGGACATGATAGTCGGCGTCGCGAGGGGCGGATGGGTGGCAGCAAGGATTCTCTCGGACCTGCTCGGCGTCAGCGACCTCGCCACAATGAAGATCTCATTCTACAAGGGGATAGATGAGACGGAGAAGAGACCCACAATAACGCAGCCTGTATCCGAATCGCCCAGGGGCAGGAAAGTCCTTATCGTCGACGATGTTGCGGACAGCGGCGAGAGCCTCCTGCTCGCGAAGAGCCACATCGCAGATAACGGTGCGTGCTCAATCAGGACGGCCACCATCCACATGAAGCCCTGGTCCAAGATGGTCCCCGACTTCTACATAGCAAGCACGGACAGCTGGATCATTTACCCGTGGGAGGTGAGGGAGGCGATCTCGAACCTCGTCAGGATCTGGGGAAAGGAGGCGAACGACGCCGGCACACTCAAAGCGAGGCTCATCTCGGCAGGGATCCCCGAGGGCATGGTGAGCCGCTACGTCCCGGATGGAAGCGCGCGGAGCCAATGCATGAATGAATAGATGAATAGGAGAATGGTGGTCATCGTCCTTGCAGATCTTCAAAACGAGTGGGGAGGGGATCTTCGGCATTTTGGCGGTGATTGGGCTGAGGGCAAACGCTGACGCCCGCGCAGCCGACCTCCTCGCGGCGATTAGCCCCTCTGCCGGTCTGAGCGTACAGGTGCTCGATGCGACCATGGTTGCAGGCTTCAGGCACCTGCAGGCAGCAACGCTGATGGCGTCCAACGCATGGGGACGCAAGGCAAACGTCTCTAGGTCTCCGGCGACAGAGGTGCTCGTCTACGCGTCAGCAAAGCGGCAGATCAAGGAGGCGATATCAGCAGTAGGTGTGCATCCCAGCTCCCTGCTCTGGGCAGTGATAGGCGTAGGCAGGCCTGACGCGGCAACGGACCTGCTGGAGCTTTCCGCCAGCAGGTTCGGAACTCTAGACGACTCGGTGCTAGAAATGAGCGAGGCAAAGACGCCCGGCATAGCCGACTCCTTCAGGATAGGCGAAGCCGAGGCATCGATTGCAGAGAAGCTGACCGGATCAAGGCTGGGCGCAATCCAATCACTAGTCTTGGAGAAGGTGGCACTTTCGGAGTTCAGGCGATGACAAACCCGGAATGCTTGCCCCGGCGACTTCACCCGCTCTCCTTCATTGCCTTCTCCTGCAGCCTCGTCACAGAGAGCAGGTCTTGGTCAGTCAGCAACGCGATCCCTGCCCTCTCGTCGACTATCTCGACCCTGACAGTATAAGCGGGCTTCTCCAAGTTTACCCTCCTCTGGACCATCGAGGCAGACTCCTTGATTATCTCGGATGAGCTGAGGTCTGACCCCCTCTTCGTCACCTCTATCTTGAAGCTGCCGCCCACAGGGATGCCCTTGGCGACCGCCCCGACCGCCTCCTTTATTGCCCCGACGTCAGCGTCCACGTTGACCTGTATGGGGATCGCCCGCTGGACAAAACGCACGCCCCACGGGTCCTCCTCCGCCAGCGCACTCAGGCTCCTGCACAGGGCGACGGGATCGCCGTCCACCCACCCCAAAAGGAGCCCCGGAAACCGCGTCCTCCGCAGGCTGATCCCTGGACCCTGAACGGCGCTAACCATGTTGACGAACTCCCTTACGCAGGATCTCTCGTTCCCCCGCTGGGTCGTGACGATCAGATTGAAGTCATTCATCTATTCAGCCCCCTTCCCATCTCCTTACCAGCCGCAGCCTTAATAACCTCGACGCTTATAGCGCCAGCCCTCAGCAACACCCACGACTCCTCCCCTCCCTCCATGCTGACCTCGACCACTGAAGAGGGCAGCCCCCCAGGCACCATCCCGGCATCGATGACCAAGTCCACGGCGTCTGCTATCTCCCCATCGAGCTCGCCGATGGACCTCGCCGCAGGGTGCCCGGAGATGTTAGCGCTGGTGCCTATGACAGCGCCCCCCGCCGCCTCGATGATCTTCAGGGCCAAGCCATGGTTAGGCATCCTGACCCCCACTGTGCCCCTGCCGAATGCCTGGCTCTGCGGGGCACCCGCCGCCCTCTTGGCGACTATGGTCAGCGCGCCGGGCCAGAGGCGATGCATAAGCGCCTTCGCAAGCTCCCCTGCCTCTATCAGGGCCAGCGCCCTGTCGATGCCGGAGACGAGTACGGGCATCGGCTTCTCATCCCTCCTCTTGATCATCATGATTCTGCGGACGGCGACGGCGTCGAACGGGTTCCCACCGATCCCGTATACAGTGTCGGTGGGGTAGACTATCACCGCCCCCCTCTTGACTGCCATGCCCACCCTGCGGATCCCCTCCGCGTCCTCAGCGCCCAAGCGTATAATGGCCATCTCTGCCGACCACTTCTATTATTATACAGGTAAACTTAAATATCCCAACGCCACCCATCTCCGATTGCTCTCCGGAGGATAAAACCATGCTTCACATGGAAGAAGAATTTGAAGATGATTGGTCTGACGAGGAAAGTGATGAAGACTGGCCGGACGAGGACGGGGAAGAGTGGCCAGACGATGATGACGACGAGACAGACGAGGACGAGGAATGGTAGCCGTCGCATCCACTTGGGGGAAAAGATCCCATGGAATTCTGCCCAAAATGCGGGAAGCTCTTGATGCCTGAGAAGAAGGAGGCGAAGATACAGCTCATCTGCAGGGCCTGTGGATACCACAAGGCTGCGAATGAGGTCAAGGGCTACAACATCGTTCATCATGTCGATGAGGGCAAGCGCCGGAAGACGCTGGTCGTAGAAGAGGAGCATGCAAAGGGCCAGAAGCGGAAGGAGGAGGAGCACGAGCTCATTGCTGACAACTTCGAGATCTACGAATCGACCGGCGAAGAGAGCGAGGAGGAGGAAGAGACCTCCGAGGAGAACGACTTCGAATAGACCGGCGATATCATCGATAATCAATATCAGCAATGGTTTTTTAATTTTGATAGCAGCCGGGTGAGTTGGATGGCGCGCGTGGTAGTTCTGGACGGCGATTTCTGCAAGCCCGGCGAATGCAGCAAGGAGTGCATAAGATTCTGCCCGATAGTAAGGACGGGCTCGGAGGCCATCAAGTACGACCCTTCCATGGACAAGCCGATCGTGGCAGAGACGCTATGCACGGGTTGCGGGATATGCGTCAAGAAGTGCCCCTTCGAGGCGTTGAAGGTCGTCAACCTGCCCGACGAGCTGGAGGAGATATGCGTCCACAGGTACGGCCCGAACACGTTCAAGCTCTACAGGCTGCCCATACCCAAGGAGGGGATGGTGCTAGGCCTCCTTGGCGCCAATGGCGCGGGTAAGTCCACCTCATTGAAGATACTCGGCGGCGAGATAGTGCCGAACCTAGGGCTCTACGACTGCCCTCCGGACTGGAAGGCGCTCCTCAGGCACTTCAGGGGGTCTGAGCTCCACGAGTACTTCCGCAAGCTCTCCGAGAAGAGGCTGAGGGTGGTCACCAAGCCGCAGTATATCGACGAAGCGCCGCAGAAGATCACGGGGACAGTCTCGGAGATCCTCTCCCGCATCGACGAGAGGGGGACCCTCGACGAGGTGAAGTCCCAGCTCTCGCTCGATGCGATCTTTGACAAGGACATCCACGCGCTCAGCGGAGGGGAGCTCCAGAGGATGGCAATAGCTGCCGTCGCCATCAGGGATGCAGACGTCTACGTCTTCGACGAGCCATCAAGCTACCTCGACGTCTACCAGAGGATGGCGATGGCAAAGCTGGTGCAGAACCTGGCGCGCAAGTCCAAGTATGTCATAGTTGCGGAGCATGACCTAGCAGTGCTAGACTACATCTCGGACCAGATCTGCCTCTTCTACGGGAAGCCGGGCGTCTACGGCATCGCATCTAAGCCCCACGGCGTCAGGGTCGGCATCAACATCTACCTCAACGGCTTCATCCCAGACGAGAACATACGGTTCAGGGACTACGCCATCCGCTTCCACCTCTCGCCCACGCCCAACGAATGGCGCTCGGAGGATATCATGATGCAGTGGCCGAACTTCAAGAAGTCGCTGGGG
>CAZEMX010000144.1:0-4781 GCA_964513415.1 uncultured Nitrososphaerota archaeon | reverse complement strand
CGGTTCGAGTCCGGTCCGGCCCACCACAGAAACTTTTTTGCGATCTTTTAATGGCCCAAATGAAAAAAGTCCCATCAAAAAAGCGCCCCATGGGCAAAAATTGCCTGGCAGTACCGTACGCGGCGGGGGAATCGAGGGCTTTCCGGTTCTGCGAGAATTTCACACTCAGTTAAGAGGGGTGTGAACCGCGCCATTCCTATTCTAGCACAATAACGCCCCCCTAGGCAGCAGTCCCGATCTCGCCCAGGAGGGCTACATAAAATGGATCTGGAACAGCAATGACCCCCATCACTACCATGCACCTCCTTAAAACAGGAGACATGGTAATTTTGAGTTGAAATCTTTTTGCTTGGTTTTGCGCGGCGCGCCATGCGAAGCGAATCGCCGCCGTGCAGCACATGCTGATCCCTTGCAATATCTCAAGCAAACAATCCTGCAGGTAATCAGTTATACTATCGGTTAAACAATCGATCCCTGTCGCATTTATGTCCAAACGTTTCTGCTTAAATAATATTATAACAAGTTATATTAACACTTCAATCCTATATAAAATGGGGCGAATTAATGAACGAAGAAATTTTAAATGGATTAGCGGATGCGGTAATCGCTGGAGACGTCGAAAAGGCAGAGAAGTATGCAAAGGATTCGATATTAGCGGGCATGGACGCATATACATCCATAATGGAAGGATGCGCCAAGGGCATGAATGTCGTCTCGAAGAAGTATGAGTGCGGCGAGACTTACGTGCCCGAGATCCTGTGCTCTGCGGAGGCCATGAACGCTGCCATGAATATCCTGAAACCTCACCTCAAAGCAGATGCGACTGCTGTGCCAAAGAAGATAGTGCTCGGAGTCACTAAGGGCGACGTCCACGAGATTGGCAAAAACCTCGTGAAGCTGATGCTTGAGGCGGCAGGCTTCAAGGTGATCGACCTTGGCAAGGACGTGCCGACGGAGAAGTTCGTCGCTGCCGTCAAGGATGAGGACGCCGACATCTGCGCGCTGTCTGCGCTTATGACCACGTCCATGATATTCATGCCGGATGTGATCAGAGAAGTGAGACGCGTCAAGCCGTCCATAGTGACGATGGTAGGCGGCGGCCCTCTGAGCGCGGAGACCGCAGAGGTCTACGGCGCCGATGGGTATGCAAAGGACGCATCCGTCGCCGTGAAGGTAGCAAAGCAGCTGGTCAGCAGGGGGGCCTGAGAATGAAGGACAGACTCTCCTCAAGCGAAAGGATGTTCTACACCATCACAGGCCAGAAGCCCGACCGAATCGCGGTGAGCCCGTTCGTCATGGGATACGCCGCAAAGGCGTGCGGGTTCTCGATAGGGGACTTCTATTCCGACCCGAAGAAGTGCTTCTGGTCCCAATTGATGACCGCTGACATGCATGGATACGACGCGTCGCCGATGTACGGCTATGCCAGCGTGGGCGCATGGGAGTTCGGTGGCAAGATAGGGCTCCCCTACGAGGCAGGGCACGGCGCCCCCTATGTAATAACACACCCGGTTGAGACTCCAGAGGATGTGGACAAGCTTGAGATCCCTAGCCCAGAGAATGCCGGCGCAAACCCGATCATGATGGGCGTGGCCAAGCAGTGCAACGCATTGGGCATGCCTGCAGTCTTCCAGATAGGTGGCTTCGTAACCTACTGCGGCAACATAATGGAGCCTGCGCGCATGCTCCTTTGGATGATCAGGAAGCCTGAGCTAGTCCACAAGGTCATAAACAAGGTGGAGGCCTATCAGAAGCTCGTCGTTGATTGGTTCATAAACACCTTCGGTGCCGAGAAATGCATGGTATTCAGCGGAGGTGCCACCGAGTCGAATAAACTGATCAGTCCCAAGCAGTATGAAACATTCGCACTGCCGCACGAGATTGCCATCAACAAGTATATCCTCGACAATGGCATCCATGTGGTCCTGATGCACCCCTGCGCAGATCAGAATGGGAACATTCCGCACTACAAGAAGATCCGCGAGGAGTGCGGATGGAGGGGCAAGTACGTCTGGAACTTTGGCCCTGAGACGCCGCTCGAGAAGCAGATAGAGGTCTTCGGCGCCCATGACATAATCGGAGGCAACGTGGACCCGCCCTCATTCCAGACGAAGAGCTTCGACGAGATCGTCATGCTCTGCAAGGATAATATAGAGCGCGGTATAAAGAACCCGTCAGGCTACATACTGATGCCTGGGTGCGAGATGCCACCGCTCACCCCTCCGATAAACATTCATGCGATGATGACCGCGGCAAGGAAGTTTGGAAGCTTCGAGTAGCATCCATCTCCTTTTTTTATGACAATTCAAACGAGGGCACTGTATTGTCCGACAATTCCCTCAAAAGGACCACGCTGCTCGTGACGAGCCTGGCCAACTTCCTCTTTCCTTTCAACGTATTCTCGATGAATATCGCGATACCAACGATTGGCAAAGAGCTACAGATGGACGCCTTCACGCTTGGATGGGTGTCGACCGGTTTCCTGTTGGCCTCTGCCATCTTCCTCATCCCCTTCGGCAAGATCTCAGACATCCACGGCAGGAAGAGAATATTCAACTACGGCCTCTTGCTGTTCTCGCTCGTCTCGATACCCCTTGCGCTCTCCAACTCGGCAGGCATGCTCATCTTACTGAGGGCAGTTCAGGGAATCGGCGGGGCGATGTATCTCGGCACACTCATGGCGATACTTACAGGAGTATATCCCTTGAGAGAACGCGGGATTGCCATGGGGATCAACACCATGGCTGTATCAATAGGCATCACGAGTGGCCCGTTCCTAGGAGGGCTCCTTACGCAATATGTCGGATGGCGGAGCATATTCCTCGTCAACGTGCCGCTGGGTCTGCTGATACTCGCTTTGACCCTCTGGAAGATCAAGATGGAGTGGTGCGAGGCAAAGGGCGACCGGCTTGACGTCGTGGGCTCGCTCGTCTACGGCGTGCTCTTCATCGCGGTCATGTATGGGATCACCCTGCTCCCTTCGGTGGAGGGCTTGGCCTGCATAGCCATAGGCATGGTCATCCTGCCGGTGTTTATAAAACTCGAGCGGTCGGTCAAGACCCCGATAATAAATCTCGATCTCTTCAGCCAAAGCAACAGGCCCTTCATATTCTCAAACTTGGCTGCTCTGATATACTACAGCGCAACCTTCGCGATAAACTACACATTGAGCCTTTACCTGCAGTACTCGAAGGGATTCGCCCCAACCGATGCCGGCACAATCATCCTTACCCAGTCCGTGCTTACAGTAATATTCGCGCCCATCGCAGGCAGACTCACCGACAAATACGGTGCCAGGCTAGTAGCGACGATCGGGATGGCGGTTACAGCGTTGGGTACCGGGCTGCTGATCTTCATAGATGGCGGCATAGTCCTCGAATTCCTGCTGATAAACTTGGGTCTCTTGGGCGTCGGAGCAGGGTTCTTCAATGGGCCAAACCAATATGCCATAATGAGCTCTGTCGAGAAGAAGTTCCTAGGCGTTGCCTCAGGGATGCTGGGCACGATGAGGCAAATCGGGCAGGTCCTCAGCATGGGGATCGCTACAATAGTCCTGACACTCACCGTCGGTAGAGGGCAGATAACGCCAGACCTCTACCCTCTCTTCAACGCTTCGGCAAGAATAATCTTCGTGATCTTTACTCTGCTTTGTATAATCGGGATATTCGCATCGCTGGTAAGGGGGAAGATCTAAAACGCCTACAGGCAGCAAGCAGCGGTCTTCCGGTCTGTCCAAGCCTCGCTGTTTGCGGGCAGCCTCTACGTACTGGGGAAGAGGCCTTTGGGAAGACAGGCATCTCGTTCACAGGCATATGCTACGCGTCTATGCCTGATAACCTGTTCATTTCCTGCCAAATACTTCATTATTCCGCATAGCCAAAACGCTTAAGCACCTACCTATCCAAAATTATACGTAACTCGGAGCGTGCCACCTATTACAGGTCAATATGATGAATGGGCTAAGGTCTACGATATCATGTACGGCAATTACCGTGATGACTTTGAATTCTATCTCAAGGAAGCGAAGAGGTCAAAGGGCAAGGTCCTCGAGGTCGGGTGCGGGACAGGTAGGATCTACCTCGGGCTCCTGAAGCAGGGCATCGATACATATGGAATCGACATATCCGAGGAGATGCTGTTCACACTGCGGAAGAAGGCCGAGGATGAGAAGCTCGTGCCAAAGGTCTTCCAAGGCGACATGCGGAACTTCCGGCTCGACGATAGGTTCGCGCTGATCATACTGCCTTTCAGGTCGTTCCTAGTGAACCTGACCTCAGAAGACCAGCTCAAGACGCTTAAGAACCTGCACCGACACCTTCAGCCTGGCGGGCGCCTCATAATGAACTTCTTCTATCCCGATCTGGAGCGCCTCATGAGCTTCGGCAAGGAGTCAGAGGACATCATTGTGAGCGACAGCGGGAGGTATATGCTAAGGGAGAAGTCCTCATTCGTTAGTGAGCCCGACCAGGTGATAGAGACCACTGCAGTGCTGTACAAGGATGGGGAGCTGTACTGGCGGGGAGTGTTCCAGCTGGCGCTGATATACAAGAAGGAGTTCGAGCTTCTGCTGCGGCTTGCCAACTTCAAGAAGTGGGCGGTGCATGGCGGCTTCGACTACAGGCCGCTGACCTCGTTCAAGCAAGAGATGGTCTGGATTGCTGAGAGAGATTAGCCCGATCGCAATCGGGGAGCGGTCAGATGCAAAGGCTGAGCTGAAGAGAAGATAAAATGAAGAACCCCACCCTTACAGGTGGGGTATCCTCTGGCTACTTATGCCCTGA
>CAZEMX010000143.1:0-4843 GCA_964513415.1 uncultured Nitrososphaerota archaeon | reverse complement strand
ATAAAAAGATGCGCTGGTAAAGCTTGTAAGGATAGATGGGAGAGAATCATCTACCCAAACAAGTTCGATTAATCGGTATCGTACTCCAATTTATCGGCACTCATCTTATAACAACGAGTGTTACCAGTCGCGTAATCTGTACCAGATCCTAAGTTCTTGAACCCTCCAAAAGAAGCGTCTATCACACGTGATTGAATTAATGCATATTCCACAGATGCAAAGTTGTGTCCCTTCTCTTCGCAGTACATCTTGAATTGGTTCTTGTTAATATAAATTACTCTAGCGTCCTTCTCGTATCTGATATTAAGGGATACGCGCGGTGCAACGGATGGCCTAGGAGTGTAATCTGTATCGCCTTTAGAAACGTTAAGGATGATCATTTGATCAAGATGGGTGTTGAGGTATGCAACGACTACTTCTTTAGGAGAAACTGCTGTATCGCTGATCTGTTCCCTTAGTCTCGCTATCTGACTCATCGCCCAATCAATATCAGTTTCGACTGGGAAATCCTTTAAAAGACCGATACTTCTGCACGCTGATCCGGCTACCTTTGCACAGGCTATTATGGCGATCCAGAATCGCTCTGCTGAAGTTACGTTGTACACAGATCCTAATCTGTCTATTTCCTTAAGTATGGCGGATCTAATCGCGTCATACTTGGGGACTGCCTTTCCTAAAAACGCACGCCCCGCCTTGCCATAATTATCTGGAAGGTCGATGTTGGCAAACTTATCCGCTTCAAGTTTTGAGTGTACCTTAGATACCTTCATGTATATCTGGAATACCCTCATAGCTGCAGCAGAGTAATCGTCCTTCTCTCTGGCCATGGTCAGATATGCATCTGAGTTACTGGATGCAAATGATACGTTTGCCCAGTTCTCAATTAGCTGAGACAGTCTGCCATCCTGGCCACTCCTGCGCTTGCCTGTGCCTTGAGATATGGCCAACGCCATGTCCATAAATATGTCAGGTCGTAGGTTACTGACCTCATCCAGGCATACTGGGATGTTGTTGTAGGCGCTCATTATTCCGTAGAATGCATTTATGGTCATCCCTGAGTTGGTTCCATTAATGAGCATCTCGCTCGGGTGGCCCCAAATAGAATTGATCGCTTTCTGAACAGTCGATTTACCGCATCCTGATTTGCCTGATAAGTAAATTAATGCGCCTTTATGGCCGGTCGTGTGAAAGAATAAAGATCCGAACGCAGCATAAAGGCAAAATCTATGCGCTTCGTGATCGGCAACGTTAAAGAATTGAATAGCGTCAGCCCATCTCCTTAATGATCCTTTCACTCCTAATCCCCTAATATCATTCTCTACAGACCTTGCCATGCTGTGCGTTTCTACGTATCCGTCAGTATGATATATAGTGTCAGCCAAGACGAATGAGTTATTGCCGTGTCTCCAGCCCTGTCTGCTTAAAGATATCTCAGGTGGTTTCTGGCTTTGTAGTTGTTGTATGTACATGTCGAAATACTCTATCATTGAGTTCTTGTTACGAGTTTTAATCATGACGCCCTTATCAGCTAACGTCTTGAATAGTTCTTTCGGCTCGTGAATCAAGCTGTTTTTCAATCGGATGATCTTGTGCTCTTTGTGAGGGAGCGCAGCGTACCACTCAGAGCTAGTTACTTCAGAAGTCTCGTCATACGTTCGTTTAACAGGGTAAAGATCATATTCGTACAAAGTAAGTAGTTTTTCAGTGTTATCAATCTTTACCTTATGCATGATCCCACCACCTTCTTTCCTATGGAATGGAGGCAATGGTTCGAATTCAGGAGCGTGTCGATCGACGGGTTTTTGTTTAACGCTTGCTTCTTCAGGCGCTACGTCTTTAGGAGGCACTATCTGAATTGCGTTAGCGAACCCAAGTACTATCGGACTGGTTATCCTGCCTTGATGAGCACATCGCTTACATGCATTTGGAAAATGCACTGCCAGCGATCCGCATAGCGTGGCTCCTGTTGATTGGTATCTCTGTGCTAACTTTGCTAGTGCAGCATCCTTATTATAGTTTCTATGCTTCTCGGATACTTCGATCGTGGATGCTTCAGGAGTTGTAGTTCTCGCACACACGCCCAGAACATCCTTCCATACAGGCTCGCCCTCACATCCAGATTCTTTTGCAAGTCTGATAGCCTCGCACTGACCTAGTATTTTTTTGAAGTCTGAATCAGGATACTTTAATTCTACATCAGGAGTCTTGCAAAATCTTTCAGGCCTCTGACCTGGTATGTCTAAGGTACTTACACTAGGTATATCTGTGACAATTCCTAGGCTCTTAGAAAGTCTCTCTACGTGGTCTAAGAGTGCATCATTGTCGATTGGAATAGCATCTTCCAGTATTTTGACTTCGTTGCCATTCTTGCTGTTGAATGTTCCTGGTACTCTCAACAATCGAGTGCAATCGCTGGTTACTGCTGGGTCGAATTTAAATTCTTTGCGTACAAGGATATCCTTAAATGCTTTGGCAACAGGCAGCCATTCTGCCACATCAAGCGCATCTCTAAACGGCCAATACGCATGAACACCGCCTCCTGACGATACTAATACTGGCAGTGGGAATTCATTGTCAGTACAGAAATTTCTTAAGGACTTAATCGCTTCTCTTTGGGAAGTATAAGCTCCTTTCTTGTTGGGGTCGGTACTTACATCAAGATCTACAAACAGGCTCTTTAATTGGCTGATGTTTCTTCTACTTCTGATCGTCCTCTTTTTTACGGTTACACCGGCGTCTACTTTATCAACTAATATGCTTAGTTCTGACAGACTTGCCACACAGAAATAGACGTCAGGCTTATCTCCAGCTAGATTTATAGTTGCGAGCTTGGCTTCTACATCCTTGTAGTCCTTGTAGCTGTGGTGCTTAACCTTGTCTGTTTTGTCTTTCGTCGCTATGCATAAAATCCCCTCTGGTAATATCTTCTCAAAAAACTCTCGCATATGACGTATCTCAATTTACGGAGCAAACGAATCCTCTCCAGGTAGTTAATCTCTTGTTTTTAAATGTAATCTCTAGATTTGCGCGGTTTTGATGGATAACCGCGAACCATTAAACTACCACACTGAATGAGTTTTAGCTATTAGTCGCCCCAACCAGTTGCGATTGATTCTATGCCACTACCTTGTTTAGCACTTGCTGCCTTGGGCTTTTCTTCTGATGCATCATCGTCCAGATCGAACGCCATTTGAGGCTCATCTTCCTGCGCTTTCTTAGGAGCTGGTTTAGATGGTTTCTTAGCGTTTCTTTTAGGAGCAGGTTTAGATTCAGGTACTGGAGTGTCTTCCTCGTCATCTTCCAGGTCATCAAGAATACTGCCAGCGTCCTTCATGATGTTAGACGTATCCTCGTCGGCCTCATCGTCATCTTCGTCAGGGTCTACTTCAGGCTCAGGTTGTTTAGCAACCGTCACCGATTTAGCAGGCGCTGCTTTGCTACTAACTGGCGGTTGTTTTTTAGAACTCTCTGCAATTTCCTCCTCAGTAGATTCAACGTTTGCAGGTTCTTCTTGAGGAGCTGATTTGCTTACACTAGGCATTTGTTTAAGACCAATGATCGATTGCACTGAGTCTGACGCAAACAACTCATCTGCCTTTGCCAGTTCTTCAGCAGTGGTCCAACGCGCTGCCTGAAATAAAAGTTTAGGATATGCAGTATTTGGATCGAAGGATATCTTTGTAACCAGTGTGCGTAACTCTTGAACTCCTCTGTTCATCAAAAACTTCATGTACTGATCCCATGCGAATTTTTGAGCTGCTTCAGCTTCTTTATTGTCTTTATCCCATAAAGATGTCTGAGGCACTTTCAGAATGAACGCTGACTCGGCTGATGCTAAAAGACCAACAGGAACGACGGCTAATCTCTTAGCGCCCTGGCAAGCGGTAACTTCTTTACCTGCTTCAGTAATCTTAGATCCTTTAACTGACCACTTGCACGATGCGCACGTAGCCGCTTGTTTGTTAACAACATCTGCATCCGGCTCGTCACCAAACGTTGACCAGCAAGTTGGTGATTTGTTTTCACCTTCCACGAATGCGCCTTCGAAATAATATCTTGATCTTTTTGGGTTGGTCCCAACTACGACTACAGATATTGAAGGGATAGGAATCTGCTCTCCATCCACTGTTTTGGTTATGAGAACTTCTTCATCGCCTTTGCGTAGTCTCCACTTAGAACCTCTGAATGTAATTGCTGGGATTGATTCTGTCGCAATTACGTCTGGGGTTACGTTTCCTCTATTTCTAATATGGTCTGGAACTGCAATTGCCTTATCGTTATTAAATAATGTTACTGCTGTACTCATGCTGTCTCCTTTGATGATCTTGATGCGGTTACTCTTAGTCCTAGCTCTTTGAACACATTAATACCTGGAGGCAAAGACCCTCCATGCATATCCATGTAGTCACGGATGCTCGTTACAGATACTCTCTTGCCTAAGAATACAAGAGGATCTTTATCTTTCAAAAACTCCATAAATGCAGGCCAATCGTTACAACTGACCTTCATGTTAGGTACGATCGACGCAGTACCAACATCAGTCTTGAATGAATCAACGCCATTGTCACCGGCTAGCTTCTTGATCGCTGTTTCAACAGTGTCCATCTTTTCATCAATTACTGCCAGTTCTTTCTTGTACCGATCAGATATTTCTTCTTTCATCGATCTCAATTTAATGTATGCGCCAATTAACTTCTTAACATCTACCTTTGCCATCTTCCTCTCCTCTTAAGTAATCGTTGTATAACGATAGTGTTTTATCCTGACCTAGCTGCTTGGTCTCTATGTTCTTGTAAATCCTATCTTCTATAAAATGACTCGAGAACTTAACTACTGTCATCTT
>CAZEMX010000142.1:0-4865 GCA_964513415.1 uncultured Nitrososphaerota archaeon | reverse complement strand
GGGTATATCAGGTCCATGCCTCCCCAGTGTATGTCCAGCGTCTCGCCAAGGTTGCCTATGGCCCTCGCCACGCCCCCCGTGTGCCACCCCGGCCTCCCCCGGCCCAGCGGACTCTCCCACGCCTGCTCGTTCTCCCCTCCCTGCCTCCACAGCACGAAGTCGAAAGGCCCCCTCTTGGTGCCCTTCTCCAGCCTGTCCTTGACCGAGCCCTCGAGGTCCTTCACGAGCTCGCCAAAGCCGCCGGCCCTCGCCACGTCGAAGAAGACCGTGTTTCCGGACCTGTATGCCGCCTCCTTCTTGAGTAGGTCCTCCGTGATGCCCACGATCTTCGGTATGTAGTCTGACGCCTTCGCGTATACCGTGGCCCTCTTCACGTTCAGAGCATCCATGTCCCGGAAGTACTCCTCTATGAACCTCTCCGCCAGCGCCGGCGGCGCCAGCCCCGCCTCGCCCGCCCTAGCGGTTATCTTGTCGTCCACGTCGGTGAAGTTCTGGACATGGAGGAACTCGAGGCCGCTTGCCATCATGTACCTCTTGAGGACGTCGAAGTTGACGTAGGTCCTTGCGTGACCTATGTGGCAGTAGTCGTAAACGGTCGGTCCGCAGACGTAAGCCCTCACGAAGCCCGGCTGCTGCGGGATGAACTCCTCCTTCCACCCGGCCTTCGTGTTAAAGATCTGCATCCGACTCACCCTAGCTCCAGACCGGTCAGGGCATAGACCCTTCCTGTGTCCAATAAGGGTTTCTCCCCGAGATATAGCCTGCTCACCCGGGCGACGGTCTCCGTCCCGGCGAGGCCCGCGTGGGGCGTGACCGCGCCGCAGCCCACCCCCCCGATGCCGAGCGCCGCGTACAGCAGCCCGAGGCCTGCCTCCCTGTCGTCGGCGACGACCGGGCCCACCATGGGCTCCGCCGGGTCCGCCCTCACGAAGGCGAAGCCCCTGCCCCTCGTCGGGGAGAGCGTCCGGTGCTCCCCCGCCATCATCTCCAGCAGGCGGGGCCGGCGGTACCCGAAGCACGCCTCGTCTAGGGAGAAGTCCGCCTCGCCCGCCCCCTCACTGGCGTCCCCTACCACGCCGCCGGTGAACCTTATCAGCCCGAGCTCCCCCGCCTCCGAGAAGCCCTGCCTCCTGTAGAAGTCTGCCTTGTCGCCGTACGAGAGGAGCGAGATCGTCCTCTTGCCGCCGTTCCGCGAGACCGCCTCGCCCAACAGCGCCCTCCCTATGCCCCTCCCCCTCATGTCGCCCCTCACGACGACGTTGGACAGCCATGCCACCTCGCCGTAGTCGAGGACCGTCACCATCCCTGCGACCCCCTTCCCGTCGCGCGCGACAAGGTTCTCCATGCACCCCGTCGACCAGAGCGCCGCGAAGTCGCGCTCCGTGTAGTTCCACCCCTCGCCGGATGTCAGCCGGACGAGTGCGGGGAAGTCCTTCGGCGAGGCCGCTCCTATCTCCAAGGGCTCACCTCTCTTCCTCTTCCTTCTTTATCGACTCTTCGCAGACATGCTCCCCATGCGTGATGAACTTCTTGTCCCCCCTCGCATGCTTTATGCTGCAGGGGCCGTAGTCGTCATCCTCCGCGCCGTACCATTTGTCGCACGCCTTGCACTTCATCCCAACCGGCTCCTCTGGCGATTCCGCATAATATGATGCAAAAACAAATTAAGTAATGCTAAACCAATCCGCCCCTAGGCGTTGGATGCCATCCAGTCCTCTACGGCGTCCCTGACGATGCCCTCCTTGAGGGCGTCCTCCTCCCTCACGACAGTCTTGCCCGCCTTCAGGACCGGCGTCTGCATCGCGTCCAGCATGAGCAGCTCCGCCATCGCCTCCGGGTCGCTCTCGGTGTCCATCTCGACCACTACGTCTTGGTAGCTGAGCCCCTTCGACATCAGCACCCGCGAGAGGATGAACTTGGCTATCGGGCACCTTGTGCACGACTTTGACTTGTAAAGCAGTATCTTCTCCACGCGCTCCCCCTCCCTCCCCTCACCACATCTCCGATTTCTTGCACCGCCCTTAAGAGCGTTTCACCGGTAGATCGACGCCCTCATGGGATACTTCGCCCTGAACGCCCTGTCGACCTCTGCCGAGAGCCTCGCGTCGAGCTCCGACTGGCCCTTCGAGACCATCCTCAGGTCCGGGTGGGCTATGTAAGGGCCGCTTATAACCGCGCCCATGCCCTGCTCCTGCAGCTTCCATGTCGGCACTGGGTCCGTCGCGAGGATGCGCCTGACCATCTCCTGCCCCCTCGCGACCGCAGAGGCGTCCTTCATGCTCTCCATTATCTCCTGCGCGGTGCTAGCGGATAGGGGTCGGAAGCCACACGACAGGCCGGCGCCTGTGCCTGTGCCGGTGCTCGTCCAGATGCCCATGCTCCTCCTGACCTCATCGACATCCTCTATGCTCGCGCCAACCCCTATGCTCTCCGCCGGGTTCACCATCATGAGCTTCAGCCTGAAGCCCCTCTCGGGGCCTACCACGAGGGCGTTCCCCCTCCCGTCCGAGGCGATCTGCCACCCCTTGGGGCGCCTGTTGTAGCCCTCGATGACCTC
Source organism: uncultured Nitrososphaerota archaeon (assembly GCA_964513415.1). GTDB lineage: Archaea > Thermoproteota > Methanomethylicia > Methanomethylicales > Methanomethylicaceae > Methanomethylicus. The sequence goes on along the minus strand of CAZEMX010000142.1, from coordinate 2,308 downwards.
CTTCATTATCTCCTCGACAGACCTTACCTCCAAAACAGAACACCCCTCCCCCTATCTGACCGTTTACATGGATAAAAAGGTTGACTCCCGGCGCCATGCCTCACGGGTTGCCCCTGAGGGGGCCCGTGGCCAGCCGCCGGGCGGGGGCGCCCTGCCCTACCACGTCGACGGGTCTCCCCACTTGCGCTTGCTGACGAAGTATATGATTATCCATATGGCGATCGTGGCGATGACCATCTCGGTGAGCACTATCGGCAGCGTCGTCTCGACCCCAAGGTACGACAGTAGCCCCATCACGGCATACAGTATTACGTAGTGCCCGTAGTACACCGCAAACGAGGACCGGCCGAGCACGGTGAGCGCCGAGAGCTTAGTGCCGCGCCGCTCAAGCCCGACAAATATCCCGAGCGCGAAGACACTCGTTGCTGCGACGAACGTCATGGCATAGGGATACGCCCACAGCACCAGGATGAGGTGGAACCCGCCGGTACCAAGGAAGAAGGGGATTACCACGTAAGCCAGCACCACCGCCAGGGCCGCGTAGAATACCTTCCTGCCTATCTCCTTGCCCTCATGCAGTGCCTTGCCCACCGCCCCGCCGAAGAGGACCATGGGCACGCCCTTCATCACGGCGAAGGAGTTGACGAACAGGAGCCTGTATATGAGCTCCGAGGGAAAAGTCAACGTGTATATTATAAGCCCCTCAGCCACTGCCCAGAGGAGGGCGAGCAGTAGGAGCTTCTTCCACGACAGGTAATACATGATCGGGAAGGCTATCATGGCCGCCAGTGCCAGCCCGATTATCGGCTGAGATAGGCTCAGAAGCGCCATCCCGAATATCCTCTGCAGCTGAGAGGCGATGTCCGTGATGCCCCTTGAGTACCACGTCAGCAGGAGCTCTGCAGCAACGCCTATCAGCATATACAGCCCGTACCTTATCACCACATGCTTCTCCATCTGGAGGAGGCTCTGCTTGCCCTCCCTCTTGCTGAGCGACTCCACGAGCGCAAAGCCGCAGACGAAGAAGAAGAGGATTATGCCCGTCGAGAGTGGCCTTGAGAGCATTATCGGCAGCGGATAAACCGTCGAGCTTCCGGAACCGCCGCCCCCCCACACTCCGCTGAGGCCGCCCCCGAAGAGGAAGAGGTGCAGGGGTATCATCAATAATATCGCGATCCCTCTGAACGCATCGAGGTACTTTACCCTGTGAGCCTGAACAGACGCCATGTCAAACCGCCAGCATCAAATCATCCAGATATGCCTTCATGTATATGACTCTTTTGAGTTCCCCCCTCACCATGTGCTGGGGTGCCCCCATCTCCTCTTACTGAAGTAGTATGCCGCGCCCCAGATCAGGGAGGTGCTCAGCGCCATCTCCGCCAGCACGATCCCAGCGGACGCAGTGATGCCCAGCATCATGAATGCTGCATATATAGCGATTATGAGGAAGAAGTGCCCGAAGTAGACCGCGAAGGACGAGCGCCCGAGCACCGTGAACGCGAGGAAGCCGGCGTTGGAGGAGTCGAAGTGCCGGAAGAGGCCCAGCGAGACCACGCCCAGCGCCGTTATGAACGCGATGGCATGGGGGTAGCTCCACATCGCGAGTGCGAGGTGCAGCGGCTGCCCGTTGAGCAGCGAGGGGATCACTACGTATGCCCCGACGACTGTCAGGGCCGCCACGACATACTTGCGGTCCAGCGCCCTGCCCTCCATCATGAGCTTGCCCAGCGCCGCCCCGAAGAAGATCGTCGTGAGCCCCTTGAACACCGCGAACGCGTCGGTGAAGAAGAGGTTCAGCAGGAAGAAGTCCGGCACGCTGACAAGGGAGAGCACGCCCCAGACCGTTACGGCGAGCGCCACCGCCGCGGCTGCAAGCTGCCTCCACGAGAGCCTGTAGATGAAAGGGAACGCAATGATGGCACCGATGCTCAGTCCTATTATCGGCTGCGCGAGGGTCAGGAACCCGCCTCCGAAGATATACTGCAGTATCGAGACCGGGTCCGTGGGGATCTGGTACGCTCCGGAGCTGCCGAAAACGGGCTGCAGGAGGTAGATGAGCAGGAACTGGATCGCCGCGCCGATGAAGATGTAAATCCCGTACCTCTTCACGACCCCCTTGGTGAGCCTGCTCACCGTATGTGTGCCGCGTCTCTGGATTGAGGTCACGGCTAGCGCCATGCCTGTTATGAAGAAGAAGAGTATAAGCCCCGTCCCCAGAGGCGGTACCATGTCCACCGGGAAGGGGGACAACGTGCCTCCCCCGCTGAGGTCCCACCCAGTGCCGCCCCCAAAGAGGAGGAGATGCAAT
>CAZEMX010000141.1:0-4876 GCA_964513415.1 uncultured Nitrososphaerota archaeon | reverse complement strand
CCTGAAGATGCCCCATCCCCCGATTCCCAAGCACTATCAGTCGCGCATTGGCGGCTTCCGCAAATTCGCAGATCTTCTTTACCGGATCGCCGTAGAATACCTTCGACTCGACAAGCAACTTGCTATCAGGGAAGTGCTTCTCCATCAACGCCTTGTGCATCGCCACATATGAGTCGCCCTCGCTTTTTGCTTCTTTCCTGTCGATGTCGCTCTCAGACATCGCGAATGAGGACATTGGGACGACGCTGACTACATATACGTCCGATGCCAGCGCTTGCCCGATTGCAGCAGCCTCTCGCATTACGGCGTCGGATATCGGTGATGCGTCAACGGCGACAACAATCCGGTTTGCTTTAGCAACCACCTGCAGTGCTCCCCCATACACTCATTTGGGTTGTATGATTTAATATGCATTACACCTTTTTTGGTACGAACCTCTTTGCTATGACTGTAGGCACTATGGCGCTCAGTATTACCGCCATGATTACGCTCGAGAACTGGGCGCTGTCCAGCAATCCGAGTTCGAGCCCCAGCGTGGCAGTTATCGTACCGACTGTCAGACCTGTGGAGAACATCAGCGAAGAGAATGCGGCTCCTTCGGGGATCCACCTTCTGCAGGCGGGATATGTCCCGGCGAACTTTGAGATGAGCTTTGCGGCCAATATGCCAACGATAAGGAAGATGTTGCTCGCCACTGTCGGCAGGCTTATCAGCAGACCGGTCTTGATGAAGAATGCAGGCGATAGTATCGCAAAGGTGATGGTCCGCAGCTTCGACCTGATCTCGTCATACTTCTGGATGCTGTTTGCAAAGAGGAAGCCAAGAAGGAACGCGCCGAAGACCGCGTGCAGCTTGCCCGCATCGGCAATTAGTGCTATCGCTAGGACCATGGCAAGGATGACCCTCAGCTCTAGCTCTACCGAACGCCGCCCATATCTTGAGACGACATAGCGGAGGAGCTTAGGCAGCAGCACGGCCATTGCGATTATTACGCCTATGAACAGGGCGGTGTAGATGTTGAAGGATGGGCTGAGCACGTTGATCCCGATGAGCGTGAGTATGTCGTTTACGAAGGTGACGGAGATTACAACGGCCCCTATTTGCATCTTCAGTAGGTCGTACTCGGTGAGCACGGCATAGACGACTGCGACAGAGGTAGTCGTGAGTGCCAGGCCTGCGGCCAGCTTTGCCATGAGCGACCAGTCCGTAAATGCGGTCGTGAAGGCAAATATGCCTAGCAGGGGGGCAATGAAGGATATTGATCCGATGACGAGGCTCTTCTTGAGATGCTTCTTCATCAGCCGTGTCTCAATCTCTGCGCCCGCCAGGAATGTGAGCATTAGCCCGCCAAAGGTCCCCAAAAAATCCAGCCATCCCTCGATCCGGACGCCCAGCAGGTTGCCGAGGATCATCCCTGCAACCACCTCGAAGATTGCAGAGGATATGCCAAACCGTATGCTCAATATGGCGGCAAATGCTATAGATAGACCGACCAGAGCCGCAGAGTAGAGATCCACCGTGACCAGCCTCATTGTAGCGCTTGCAGGAGTCATTAGCCTCATTGAGGCGGTTCAGGCAAAGCCTTGGTGGACACCATCACCGTTTTTCTTTTGGAAAAGAAAATCGTGTATTTAAGCATATCGTGCCCATCGGTACCAAAGCGTCCCTCAAGGCAAGGCATTTTAACGAATGGCGGCATTAGACAGAGACAGGGGGCCTACAAATTCACAACAGAAATGCAGTCTCAATAATCGCTATGGAAGGCATCCAGATATTCGACTCGCGCGACAATCCGACGATAATGGGCAAGATGCGCCTGTCGGACGGGACTTGGACGTGCTTCAGGGTTCCATCTGGTGCCTCAACAGGGGAGAAGGAGGCCATAGAGCTAAGGGATGGCGATCCGAAGAGGCACCGCGGGAAGGGGGTCATGAAAGCCATTGGGAACATCTCGGCAGAGATATCCCCGGCAATCAGGGGGCTCGCAGTTGGGGAGGTCACCCAAGCGGAGTTCGACAGCATACTGCTCAAACTTGACGGGACCCCGAACAAGGGCAGGCTAGGGGCGAACGCGGTGCTAGCGGCATCGGGTGCATTCGCAAGGGCGAAGGCGCATGTTGAGGGCACAAGTCTTTGGAGGCACTTTGCGGGGTCGAATACCGAGATGCCCGTACCGCAGTTCAACGTCCTCAACGCGGGCAGGCATGCCGACACCGGATTCGAGGTTCAGGAGACGATGGTTGTCCCGGTGGGCGCTAGGAGCTTCTCGGAAGGCATGGAGATGGGCACCAAGGTCTGGCACTCGCTGAAATCAGTCCTCCGTAGCCAAGGGCGACCGACGGGTCGCGGCGACGAGGGAGGCTTCGTGAATCCGTATAAGAGCATCGATGAGACTGCGAAGGCGGTCATAGAGGCGATAGTCAAGAGCGGCTATGTGCCGGGCAGGGAAGTCGCGTTGGCATTCGACGGCGCATTCTCAGAGATATTCGGCAAAAACCTCGGTGGCTCTGACGCCGATCCCGGCGACCTGACGTATCACCTCGGCGGGCGGCGCCTCACCCCTGAAGAGGTCGTGGACTTCTGGGAAGAGAAGGCAGACACCTATCCTATAATATCAATTGAAGATGGGACTGCAGAGGGAGACGACGACGGATGGGCACTAATGTCAAAACGCCTCGGTGCAAAGGTCCAGATCGTACTCGACGATTACATCTGCACGAACCCCTCAATCATCAGGAAGGCAATCAGCCACGGTTTCGGGAACAGCCACCTCATCAAGTTGAACCAGATCGGGACGGTCTCCGAGACGCTTGAAGCGCTGAGGCTGACGGCCGAGGCAGGAAGGACCAATGTCGTCTCCCATCGTTCCGGGGAGACAGAGGATGACTTCATAGGTCACCTCTCGATGCATGAGCATGTCGGTCAGATAAAGAGCGGCTCATCCGGATCCGAGAGGATGGCCAAGTACAATGCCCTGCTCGAGGTGGAGCATGAGGTCGGACCCCAAGCGAGCTACAGGGGGCTGAACGCGTTTCCGGATGCAGTCAGGAAGAGGTGGGGATAGAGCAGGGTGCCCCATCGGGCCATGCCCCTGAGCAGAGCATCCGCTGCGCCCTCAGAAAGGCTCTATATATGCGGAGAGATCGGTTGATAATATGGGGGGTCAGACAGGAATGAAGAGTTCTTTGGGTGCCAAGACTATTGCTCCTGCGACGCCGGTCTGGGTCGTGGGGACATATGACCGCGAAGGGAGGGCGAACGCTATGACTGCTGCCTGGGCAGGCATATGCTGCTCCAAGCCGCCCTGCGTCTATGCCTCCCTGAGGAGGGCGACGCACACATACACAGGCATCATGGAGAGGAAGGCGTTCACGGTGAGTATCCCGTCAGAAGCATATGTCAAGGAGGCGGACTACTTCGGCATCGCCTCCGGAAGGGATACGGATAAGTTCGCTGCCACCGGCCTCACGCCCGTTAAAAGCGACCTTGTCGATGCGCCCTACGTGAAGGAGTTCCCGGTCATCATCGAGTGCAGGCTCGTCAAGACGGTCGAGATCGGGCTGCACACGGAGTTCATAGGCGAGATCGTGGACGTCAAGGCGGATACCGGCGTGCTAGACGGCAATGGCAACCTTGACATCGATAAGGTAAGGCCGATCGTCTGGAACACTTCAGGAGGCGCCTATCACAGGGTCGGTGAGCCGAAGGGGCAGGCATTCTCGATCGGAAGGGAGATACGGACGCATCCAGATATTCGTTAGTGCCCAGCGGGTCAGGCTGTGGGATGCCGGTCGGGCGGCAGAGTAGCGGGTATAGCATTACCCGCCGGATTATCAGGATAGACTTTCTGACAAGTGAGGCGAACCTCTTCATCGGCGGCGTGGAGCATATGCGCTTCTGCTTAGGGGGCGCGACGGAGTTCTGATGGTGCGCAGAGGGCATGCCCCCCATAGGGCGCGCCGCATCGAGGATGTGACTTGATAAATTGAAATATGACTAATGAGTAAAATGTAACCGGCGGCATAATTGGTCGACATAGTCCTGTTCTTCGAGCTCCACCAGCCCAAGAGGCTGCGGATGCAGTATGGGGGGAACTTCCCGGTCGACGCCGAGAAGATAGAGGAGCTCTACTTCGACGACGAGATGAACAGGGAGATCTTCGAGAGGGTTGCAAGGAAGTGCTACGTGCCGGCACTCAAGACGCTCCGCGAGTGCATCAGGGAGGGGGGATTCAAGTGTGCCCTCGGCCTCTCCGGCGTCTTCCTTGAGCAGTGCGGCCTGTGGGGCCCTGAGATAATCGAGCTCATCAGGCAGTTGGCATACACAGGCTCGTGCGAGCTGACGGCGCAGACTTACTTCCACTCTCTGGCGAGCAGGATAAGCGAGAGCGAGTTCAGGGAGCAGGTGGAGATGCAGACGAAGGTCCTGCAGGACCTCTTCGACTATAAGCCGACCGCCATCGAGAACACGGAGTTCATGTACAGCAACAGGATAGCCAAGGAGTTCCAGGGCATGGGGTTCAAGACTGCCATGACGGAGGGCGTCGACACCATGCTGGGCTGGAGGTCCCCCAACTACGTCTACAAGGCCAAGGGCTCCGACCTGAAGGTGCTGATGAGGAACTACCGGCTCTCGGACGACATAGGGTTCAGGTTCACCAGCAGGGAGTGGCCCGAGTGGCCGCTCACCGCAGAGAAGTATGCCGGCTGGCTCTCTGGAGTCGGGGGCGACATCGTCTTCTTGGGCATGGACTTCGAGACCTTCGGCGAGCACCACTGGCCAGAGAGCGGCATCCACAACTTCCTGAGGAGGCTGCGCCACGAGGTGGGCAAGTACAGCTGGCTGAGGTTCGCCACGCCGACCGACGCGGCGGGCA
>CAZEMX010000140.1:3030-4913 GCA_964513415.1 uncultured Nitrososphaerota archaeon | reverse complement strand
ACAAAATTGTTTCCTATAGCTGTCCAGATGTTGACAAAGCCTTCGACGGCATTCTCGCCCAGCGTGGCGAGTCCGGTCGTGACGATGTTCCACACGGTTGATATTGCTGTACCGACTGCCGCCACTACATCGCCGAGCATGCTTGACACATACGTCCAGAATGCAATCAAAATGTTTCCCAGCGCCTCGAAAAGCGCTTGAAATGCCGCGGCGAGATACTGAACAAAGCCGTCAAAGTCGCCGTGAAATAAAGCCACAAAGGCGTTGATAATGTTTGTGACTGCTGATAATGCTGCGGTTATCGCGCCTATGATATAGGGCATTGCTGCCATTATTGACGATAAGACCTTGCTTATCGCGCCGATGATAACCTCAAAGACCGGCTCGAGCGCTGTGAGCAGCGTCATGAACGCTGCTTTAAGCTGCTCAAACACCGGCTTCATCTGCTCAAATGCCGCCTTGACCTGCGCAAAGAGTCCGTCTATCTTCGCCTTGAACTCGTCGTTGGTGTTGTAGAGTACCACCATGCCCGCGACTACTGCGGCAACACCGGCAACGATTGCCAGTATCGGCGCGAGTGCGGCGGCGCCTGCTCCGGCTCCTGCCGCGCCTGCGCCCTCTGCCGCGGCTCCTGCCGCGCCAAGACCGCCCGTAAGATTGCCGATAAGTCCGGTGAGCTTCCCCGCTACGCCCATGATAGACCCGACGCCACTGGTGAGCTTTCCGACTACCACAAGCACCGGACCCAAAGCCGCCGCGAGCGCTGCTGCCTTGACAATGGCGCTCTGCGCGCCGGGGCTGAGCTGTTCCCACTTCTCTTTAAGGTCTTTCGCTTTTTCTGAGACATTTTGCAAAATCGGTACAAGCACTTGCCCGATGGTATCGCCCAAGTCTGCGCCGATGAGCTTCAGGCTGTTCATCGTCGTCTTCATGCTGTCCATAGGGTCTAATGTTGCGGTATATGTATCGCTTACGGTCGTGCCATAGTCGCTCATGCTCGTACTCAGGTCGTCAATGCTCAGACGCCCGGAGCTTGCCATATCGACAAACGCGTCCGCCGCGCGGCTGCCCATGAGACTGACCGCGTTGTTATAGTCTTCAGTGCTTACTTCGCCGTCGGAAAGCGACGTGATAAGGTCACGGATTCCGGTGTTGACGTCAACACCTGATTTCTGGAACGCTGTAGCCGCCTTTTTCATGCCCTGCAAGGCTGTGGCGTCGTCTATACCTGCAGCCTCAAAGTTACCGAGTAAGGTCGCGCTATCCGCGGCGCTCAGCCCCATATCACGGAACACAGAGCCATTGTTTTGCAGTGACTCGCTAAGGTCGTCAACGCTCACGCCTGTGCGCTGTGATACAGACGTCAGCACGCCGAGCATGTTGCCCGCGTCGCTCGCGTCCAAGCCGAAAGCGCTCAGCACTTGCTGAGTGTTGGCAATCGACGTTGAAACGTCAGTATCGTTGATTTTGGCGAACTCGACGAACTGCGTGCTGAGACTCCCGAGCGCGTCGCCGGTAACACCGAAACGGTCGCTTACCTCGCCCACTGCCGAAGCGGCGGTGTTGAAGTCTGTCGGTATGGTCGTTGCTATGTTCTGCGCGGTGTCCTGTAACTCTTTGAGCGCGTCGCCCGTGGCTCCGGTCTTTGTGGTGATGGTATCCATCGCCTCGTCGACTTCGCTCCACGCGGCGACCGACGCCGCGCCGACCGCGACTATCGGCGCGGTGACACCCGTTGTCAAGCCCTCGCCCACGTCGCTTATCTTCTCGCCTGCTGTCTTTAGCTTCTTGCTTGTAGCCGTCAGTGTCGCCGATATGCTGCTGTCACAAGACTTAGCGGCGGACTCGAGCTTTTTCAGCTCCTCCTCCGTCGCTATAATCTC
>CAZEMX010000140.1:0-2930 GCA_964513415.1 uncultured Nitrososphaerota archaeon | reverse complement strand
ATCTCAACCGTCAAGCCCTTTATCCTGTTTGAAGCCATGATGCCTCCTTAAAACTTGTCGAAGTCCTCTTGTTGTGCGAGCAGGTCATGTTCCTCGTCATCCTCGTGTAGCTCGACAAACATGTCGTTCACAAGCCCGACCGTCAAGCTGTCAAGGTCTTGCATGGACAGCCCCAGTTGCAGGCAGCGCAAAAGGAAAAGCGCCGTCGTCATCTCGCGGTCGACGACGGCTTCCTGCCTTTTGGGTTTTGAAGCCCTCGCGTGCTGATGTTCCACATGTCAAGAAGCTCCGGCAGTACCTCGTAAATCGAGAACATGTTGAAGCTCTCCAGCCACTCCTCTGGGGTGTCCGGAATTGCGTCCTTGCCTCGGTCTGCCGCCTTTGCCATGATGTATGCGACATTCTCGAAGACTTCGAGGCTTTCGACGTCGTAGCTCTTGCCGTCGCTTGCCGTGCCTAAAGTCTTGAAGTCGTGGAACAAGTCGCGGTTAAAGCGACAGCGGTACAGCCTCGGCACTGCTGCCGAGGCTGCGAAAGTGACCAGTTTGTCGTCTATCGTGAGAGTCTTATATATGCTCATATCGCTGTCTCCTTATCAAGTCGTGGGCGTTGTAGCGGGAAGGTGCACAGCTGAGTACCAGCCTGCATATACGCTGTCCGTTGTGGTGTCGCCGGTCTTGCCCTTGACAATAGACTTTCCGCTAACTACCAGCGGCGAAGCTGTTACGGTCAGTGTCTCGGTCTGGACGGTCTTCTTGTCCTCGTTGGTCTGGCCTTCGATAGCTGCGCGGGATGCCGAGCAGTTATACAGTACATGCCTGATGTGCTTCACGTCGCCATCAAACTCAAACAGCAACGCAAAAGCGCCAAGCTCTGCATCAGCGTCCTCGACAAGAACCTTGTCCGCGTCGAGTGTCTCGCCGAGTATGTCGGTTCTGAACGCCTCCGGAATGAGGGCGATTTCAAGGTCACCGCTGTAGCCGCTGTTGTTGTTGATTGTGTAGTATGTGATACCATCTGCGTAGAAAGGTTCCGGCTCTCCGCTTGCTGAAAGCTTAAGGCTTACCGCGCCCGGAATTGCTACCGGTGTAGCAAACGTTGTTGTACCGCCGTCGCCTGTGGTAAGCTTCGCATAGTGAACGTTCTTAAGGTTGAACTTGACCTTATTAGATGATGTTGCCATTGTCATACCTCCATTGTGTATGTGATTTTGTAGTATTTCTCTTCCTCCTGCCACTCGTAAGCCTTCGCAAAGGTTACATCGTTAGCCGTGAAAGCGTTCTCTAATGTCGTCTCAGTATCGCTGAGAACTTTGTCCTCATATAGCGTGGCCATGTACGCTGTAGTCGTGTAGTAGGCGACTCCGTCCGCGTAGAAGCTGTTGCTTCCCGTTATCAGATAAGCTATGTAAGGTGTAGCGTCCGGTGTGAACTCGCCGCCGTCAAAGTCGTTGTAAGCCATCGGCACGCCGACACTCTTCAAAATCGCTGTAAAATCGTCAAATGTCATGGCTTCCGATTAGCTCCTTTATCTTTTCTTCAAACGCCTTGTCTGCGGCTTCCTGTGCGGGCGCTATGTGCGGATAACTGCGGGTTTTTCCGCTGCCGCCTCTGAGGCGGTGGCCTTTTTCAAGTAGGTGCGTAAGCCTGTAGTAAGGACCGCGCGCACCGATGCGCATACCGTATGAGTAGGTATCACGGTACGCGGTTTCAGCTGTGAAGCTGCGCTTATACTTGCCCGTCCTGGACTTGTAAGGCGTGGTATCGCGCAAGGTCTGTAACGCCTCTTTAGCTGCGTACTTCGCCGCAACGCTCACGTCCTCTGTCGTCACCGTGCCGAACTTCTTAAACGCCTGCTTCATCGCGTCGCCTATACCGTCTACAGTCACCTTCTGGGGCATGTCAGCGCGCCGCCCTCTTAGCCATTGGCTTCGGCTTGACTTCCTGGGAAGGTCTCGCTTCCGCGATTGCTTCAGCAAGGTCTAATCCGACAAGCTTGTCTCCGACTTGGTCGGAGGTCTCTATGGTGTCACCCGCGTTAGCGTAGATTGCACCACTGATGAAAGTCTTCTTTGCTCTAATCTTCATGTGCTTGACTCCTCCTTTAAAGGTGTCTGAATGCTTTGCAGCTCTACCTCGTAAACATTCCGCTCCGGCTTGAGCTGTATGCGCTTAACCCAGTATTGAACGCCTTCAATTATGGCGATATCCTCGCGGGCTATGAAAGCCACTGCGGGTGTCTTGATAAGCCTATCAATTTGTGTATCGTCTATCGCCGCCGTATAGTACCGGTTCACGCCTACGCTTAAGGTCTCGAAGTGTACTATGCCCTTCAGCGAACTATACCCGCGGCGGGTGGCCTTGTATATCAAGGCCACGCCGTCCGGGAAAGTCTCAATCTTCTGATCAGGTAGCCTCACTCGCTTGCACCTCCGTCCGTATCTGTAGCCCGATAAGGTCGGGCCTGTAGTTACGCTTAAAAGCGTCAAGCGATCCGGAACGGTCGTAAAGCGCGTAGCTGAAAAGCAGCTCCTTTGCGCGGTCATCTGCCGCTACATCCGTGATACCTGTCTTGTCTGAGATATATGCGATACCTCTTTGCAGGGTTCCGGTCAGCTTTGCATCTGTCTCCGTGTCTGTCCAGGTTATGTCAAGATAGGTCTTGGCTTCTGCCAGTAAGTCCGCTGATATAGTCGCGCTCATAACCGTTAATCCTCCTTATCAGCCTGTAACCTGCTTAACCTCGAGGTATGTAGGCGCAAGCGTCGAGATGTCAAGTCTTAAGAAGCTTGTGTTGTCCTTAGGTCTGCCGTTGCCGTAGCCTGTGACCTTGTAGTATCTCTGGTCTTCAAGGAACTTGTAATCATCGCTGAACTGGATTCCCCGGCCACCGGCTACGCCAAGGAAGTAGTTCTTGCCGATACCGAGGAT
>CAZEMX010000139.1:0-4955 GCA_964513415.1 uncultured Nitrososphaerota archaeon | reverse complement strand
GTCTTCCGCACAACCTGCTCGCCACGCAGATCGCAAGGCAGGCTACGATCAGGGGCGAGAAGGAGGGCTTCGCTGTGGTATTCGCCGCGATGGGGATCAAGCACGACGAAGCCGCCTTCTTCAAGAGGAGCTTTGAGGAGTCGGGCGCGCTGAAGAACTCCGCCATATTCCTCAACCTGGCAGACGACCCCGCAGTCGAGCGTCTGGTAACGCCGAGGAGCGCACTCACGCTCGCGGAGTACCTTGCGTTCGAGCAGGACATGCACGTCCTGGTTGTCATAACCGACATGACAAACTACGCGGAGGCGTTGAGGGAGATCAGCGCGGCAAGGGAGGAGGTGCCCAGCAGGAAGGGCTACCCGGGGTATATGTACAGCGACTTCGCATCCATATACGAGCGCGCGGGGAGGATCAAGGGCAGGAAGGGGAGCATCACGCAGATGCCCGTCCTCACGATGCCCAACGACGATATCACCCACCCGATCCCCGACCTCACCGGATACATCACAGAGGGCCAGATCGTGGTCGACAGGGACCTCCACAGGCGGGGCATATATCCTCCGATAAACATCCTGCCTAGCCTCTCAAGGCTCATGAAGGACGGCATCGGCAAGGGCAAGACGAGGGAAGACCACGGTCAGGTGACGAGCCAACTCTACTCTGCCTACTCCAAGGCGCAGGAGCTCCGTTCGCTCAGCGCCATCATAGGCGAGGAGGGCATGACCGATAAGGACCGGGATTACCTCAAGTTCGGGGAGGCATACGAGCAGCGCTTCCTAAGGCAGAAGTTCGACGAGAACCGGACCCTCGAGACGACCCTTGATCTGGCTTGGCAGATGCTCTCTGTTCTGCCCGAGTCCGAGTTGTCAAGGATATCTGACAAATACGTGAAGGCATACTACAAGAGACCCTGATGGTTGCGGAGTGAATCCCTTGTCTACCAAAGCCGCCCCCTCGAAGATGAACCTCATCCGCTTCAGGAGGACACTCTCCTTCCTCAGGCGGGCGCATGCCCTCCTGGAGGAGAAGCGGGACATCCTGCTGCTGGAGGTCAGCAGGCGCCTCGGGGAGGCGACAAAGGTCAGGGGGGAGCTCAACGCCGTACTGAAGAGCGCCTACGCATCGCAAGATGCCGCGGCCACCGCGGTGGGGACCGACGAGCTGAAAAAGATATCCGAGTCTCCAATCGCGACCTTTCAGGTCAACGCCTCAAACAAGAAGATAATGGGCGTGACAACCTTAGCGCTTGAACTGACGGACCTTAAGCGGTCCCTCACCTACGGCATATCTCGACCGACCGTCCTCATAGACGACGCCGCAGAGAAGTTCCTTGAAGCGATACCCGTGATCGTCAGAGTAGCCGAGCTCGAGAGCACCCTCATCAACCTGGTCGAGGAGGTCAAGAGGACGCAGAGGCGCATAAACGCACTCGAGCAGTTTCTGATACCAAGGTACGAAGAGACGGTCCTGCTGATTGCAGGCATCCTGGAGGAGAGGGACAGGGAGGAGTTCGTCAGGGTCAAGAAGGTAAAGTCCTTGATAGAGAAGCGAGCACAAAGGTGACCTGGATGAGCGAAGTCATAACATCTGAAGCCAAAAAATTATACGACTCTGCAAGAGCGAAGATAAGCGAGCGCGCATCATCTTCAAAATCCGAAGTAATATCAAGGATAAACCTAATTAAGAATGAAATCTATAAAGGAATAAATTCAATTAACGAGAGGTAAATGCAATGAAACTCAATATTCCATGCAAAATTAACAACAAAGGCTTGTTCGTCGCAGCCATGCTGATTGTGCCCATCCTGTTGATATTCTCTGCAGTTTCGTTGGTCTCTGGCGCAGTACAGACACCCAGCGCCGTTGTGAACGCAACTGCTGAAGGCGTCGACACCTCGCTATATGCAATCGCGGCCGGATTCGCGGTCGGCTTGGCATGCCTCGGCGCAGGCATAGCCTTAGGAAAGGCCGGCTCCGCGGCGATCGCATCTCTGGCAGAGAAGCCCGAGACCTTCTTCAAGGCATTCCTCGTGGTTACTCTGTGCGAGGCAGTTGCGATCTACGGCCTGATCATCTCAATCCTGCTCTGGCTGAAGCTGTGACCCTGGGTGCGATCTGATGCTACGCCCGGTAGGAATGTCGCACGCTTCCGTCATTTTTCTAAAGTCTGACGTTGAGGAAGCGATGAGCACTCTTAATTCCTACGGGGCGTTCCATCTCTCCCTAAAGGAGATCGAGGGGCAGAGCCCCTCGCAACTGATCGAGAGGGCACAGGACCTCGGCAACAGGGTGAAGGACATCTCAGGCAGGGCGGCATTGATTATAGGGGACTCCCCTTCCGACGCAGGGCGCGGCCCTCCGGTCGTCTCTCAGGAGTGGGGCGCACTCTTCGACCAGATCGACTCGGAGCTTGGCCCATATGAAAAGGCGGTCCGATCTATCGAATCGGTAGTCAGTCGCCAGCGCCAATCGCAGTCGGCGCTCCAGGTCTGGAAAGCCATCTCCGCAGAGCTGGATGGAATGTCCGGTCTGGACTCCCTCCCCGAGTTCAAGAGGCTGAAGCTCCTATTCCTTGCCCCCAAGGGCGGCTTGGAGGCGAAGGTCGAGCCTGAGCTCCCCAAGGTGGCGCTGCCGGTGCACCGTTTTGCGGTCGGGTCGGTCTTACTTGTGGCGTGCAGGAGCGGGGACGAGGCGGAGGTTCTCCACGCCGCAGAGGAGTCCGAATTCAAGCAGCTCGACAGAATTGATGGCATGCCAAGCAGGCTAGGCGAGCTAGCGCAGTTCCTTGCCAAGTTCGAGTCCGATCTGCAGTCCGAGTCGCGGCAGAATGAGGAGTCGATAAAGTCGCTGCGCCGCATAAAGCCTAGGATAGACTACTTCTCAACAATACTCTCAGACGCAAACGCCGTTCTTGACATCAAGAACAGGTCTTCGATAGAGAAGAACTGGGCTATGATCGAAGGATATGTGCCGACCAAGAAGGTCGAGCCGCTCAACAGGGCGCTCTCCGAGAGCCTCGGCGGGCGGTTCATACCCTTCATCAAGGTCGAGAGGGACGCGCCGCAGACGCCGGTGACCTACCACTACCCCAAATTCCTCAGGATCTTTGACTCGATAACAAACCTTTACGGAACGCCATCCTACAACGAGATAAACCCGACGCCCATCCTCGCGGTGACCTTCCCGCTCTTCTTCGGCCTCATGTTTGGGGACTTGGGGCACGGGCTAGCCCTGGCTGCGATCGGCGCATTCATGTACAAGAAAATCAAGTCGATGAGGAGCATCGGGCACGTCCTCATGATCGCGGGGCTTGCGGGCGCCCTCGTCGGCGGCCTCTTATATGGCGAGGTCTTCGGCAAGGCGGTCTCCAACTATCTGCCTTACTATGCGCCCCTACACATCCCGGAGGGCGAGGCAGAGTTTCTGTCTTACCTGATGCAGATCATCAAGCTGACCCTCTTCATAGGGATAGGCCAGATCTCTCTGGGGATGGGCCTATCAATAGCGAACACCTTCATCCAGCGGAAGTGGGCCGAGGCGTTCCTAGTGAGAGTCCCAAAGCTTCTGTTCTACTTTGCCCTCATGTATGTCGTCTTCACAACCCGACTTGAGATCATGACGTGGTTCGACGGGCCCATCTACCTCATTCTGGCACCCGTCCTCTTCCTGCTGCTCGCCTCGCCGATTTATGCCATGGTCAAGCACGGGCGTCGCGAGGGGCTGGGCCACCTGGGCGAGATGGGGTTCGACCTCTTCGAGACCGCAATCGCATTCACGTCAAATACAGTCTCTTACCTCCGAATCTTCGCAATGGTGATCGCTCACATCGAGCTCATGGCAGTCTTCTACAGCCTCGCGGCGATGACTGCCAGCGCGCAGTTCGGGTTCCTCTTCTCGGGGCTTCTCATTGTGGCCGGCAACATCTTCGTCGTGCTACTTGAGGGGATTTTGGCCCTTGCTCAGGACCTGAGGCTGCACTTCTACGAGTGGTTCAGCAAGTTCTACCAGGACAGCGGGGTCAGATTCTCGCCGTTCCGGCTCGCGCTGGGCGTGCCGATCTCAAAGAAGGCTGCCCAGTGAGCCATTAATGATGCAAGGACAGCTAAATCCAAAAATCGGTCCGGATCAAATAAGGTAGCCCTGAACCAAGCTCTTCTGGTCCAAGCCGCGCTCAATGGCGTTTGCAACCCTGATCAAGTTGCCGATTTCGTTGGACTTCAGCTCCAGGTATCCGAGGATCGCGCCAATCTCCCCGTACCCTTTGTAGTAAGCCCTCTGCAGCTGTGCTGCTATCCTCTTCTCGTACTCCCTCTCGAGCTCCCTAGGCGTCTCTGCCTTAGGTGCTCCTCTGCCCTCCAGATACGCGAATGCCTTGGCTTGGGTGCCTGCCTTGAGCGCCTCCAAGAGTTCAGACCTCCTGAGCGCCCCCTCTTTCACAAGGAGCACCTCCTCGATGGCCTTGGAGTCTATGCCGTTCTTCAGCCCCCTCAGAATCGTGACGACGTTATAGAAGTCGACCTTGAGCCTCAGGTAAGCCAGAAGCGGCTCCCCATCCCCCTTCATCCCCTCAAGGAAAGCTGCCAGCTTAATGAGCCTGCACCTTACGAATACCGACTCGATAAGCGCAGGAGCCTGATGCTTCGCATACAGCGCCTCGGCGGCCTCCGCCTCCTCGCCGTATCCCATCCTCTTCAGCGCCCTGAGCACATCCTGCTTGCCCATCCTCTTCAGTGGAGTCTTCACCTGGGGCTCGCCTATTATCCCTAGGTGCCACTTCATAAGCTCCACCGCCTCGCCCTCCTGCGCCTGCTTCTTGATCAGCGTGAAGAAGTCTGACGCCTCCGGGGTGCCCTTCACGAACTCGTCAACCTCCTTGAAGAAGCCCTCCTTCAGGATCGACTCATACTCTACGAGGTCTGCAGACGCATTGGCCAGGCCGGGGTAGTTTGGCTTGAT
>CAZEMX010000138.1:0-4957 GCA_964513415.1 uncultured Nitrososphaerota archaeon | reverse complement strand
CAAAGAATTACAGGGCCAACATCGACTTCAGGCTCGCAGGCGGGAATTATCTCGAGTGGCTGCCGGGAGGGAAGCATCCAGATGGCGGCGGAATCTTCAGGGTGAGGTACACGTTCAGCAGGCAGCCACTGATCTCGGACACGAACACCGGGAGCGTCGTTAGGACGATCACCGAGGCATTCAGCAAGGAGCTGGAGCAGCTGTACGAGCAGCTCGACGCTGCCTACCATGCGGCGTTCCTCAATACCGCGGTAGGGGATGCCCTTGATCTGACGGTATCAGTGCTCGGGGTAAGACGCAAGCCCCCGCAACCTTCGTCCGGAATCGTAACATTTGGTAGGGCGTCAGATCCGGAGAAGGTAAGAGTGGTGGGGGAGGTCCACCTCTACGATGGGGCACAGGAGTTCGAGTTGAACAAGGGGCTGGTAAGGGAGATCGAGAGCATAGAGGGCACATCGGGCGGCGCGGACGTGTCGTTCAAGAAGGATGTCGACTTCGCATTATCAGGGCGCAGGGTGAGGTGGCTGCCGAACGCGAAGAGACCAGAACCAAGGACGGTTATCAGGGTCAACTACGTCGCCTACCATGAGATAACCATCCCACGGGGGACAAAGGTCGCGACATTCTCGAACGTCCCCGAGGAGACGCGCATATTCACGACCTCGGATGAGGCGAGCCTCAGGCAGACGCAATCCGGGAAGTGGGAGGCGGACATCCCGGTGACCTGCACCGTGCCGGGCAGGTGGGGGAACGTGCTTGCGGGAACGATCGCCATAATGCCGAAGCCGGTCATGGGCGTGGAGTATGTCATAAACAAGGCAGATTACACCAACGGGGTTGAGGCGGAGAGCGATGAGGAGCTGAGGGAGAGGGCAAGGCACGCCCTTGAGTTTGCTGCAAAGGCAACGAACGCGTCGCTGCAGTCCGCGCTCAGTTCGGTCGAGGGGGTCAGCTCGCTGCTTATAGATGACATGCCAGACGGCGTGCCGGGCATAGTCAGGGCGATCGTCGATGGTGGATCGAGCGAGGAGATCCTGAGAAAGATCGATGAGACTCGTGCGGCGGGCATAAAGGTGGAGTTCTCAAGGCCCAAGACGGTTTACATAGACGCCTCGATGACAATAGTTCTTCAGGATGAGACCACTGCGGTGCAGGTCTCGAAGCAGGTGGAGTCCAAGATCAGGGCTTACATATCCTCGCTGGGCATCGCAGACGACGTTCTCTTCGCAAGGGTGGTGGAGGCCGCGCTCTCGGTCGGCGGGGTGTGGGACGTCGCGAACATGAAGCTCGTTGCTTACAGGGAAGGCGCGGAGAACATAGTCAGCGAGAGGGAGAACATAGAGGTGGGCGTCGAGGAGCGGGCCAGCCCCAAGATCATAAACATCACGTTCAGGATGAGGGGGAAGCATGAGTAAGGCAGAGAGGATAAGCGAGAGGCTGCCGAGGTTCCTCAGGCATTGGGACAGCAGGTCGCTTATCCATGGCGTGATAGGTGCTGCAAGTGCCGAGATGGACGCCGCAGACGCGGAGATAGGCAGTCTCATGAGGGCGCACTGGATCGACACCGCGTCGGGGGGCGACCTGGACAAGCTCGGCGCGCTCACGGGCCTGTCGAGGATGCAGGGTGAGGTCGATGTGAAGTTCAGGAGCCGCCTCAAGAGGGCGGCATCCGAGTACAGGGGCGGGGGCACGATAGCTTCCATAGAGGGAGGGGTCAGGGCGCTCATAGGCGCAGCGGGGCCTGACGATGTGGCGCTGGTGGAGAACCCGCCGCTCGAGAGACGTGCCGAGTTCAGAGTGATCTCGGGCGACACATGGATGGTCAGTAGCCGCGGCATCAAGGATGCGACGCCGACCATAACCCTGCAGGTCGAGGAGGGAGGGGAGGTGAGCGATCCGGTGATTGCCAACCTGGAGACGGGCGAAACAATCACCTATGACGGGACCCTTACAAGCGGCCAGAAGCTTGTGCTGACCGAGAAGGACGCAACGGTGGACGGGCAGAGCGTCAAGGCCAAAGTTAGCTTTGAGAGGTTCCCCAAGCTGATCAGGAAGGGCTCTATGTGGAGGTATACTGAGTCGCTGAGCAAGATGATAGGCGTCTTCGATAAGGCAAAGTTTGACGAGCACACGTTCATGGCAGGGATACCTTACGTCAGGATCAGGTTCGAGTGGACCTGCCTCCAGCCGGCAACATTCGAGGTTCAGATAAGGTCAGAGGCGCTGGAGATGAGCGGCATCCCTGCGAACCATGTCGAGAAGTATGTCAACATGATGAAGGCAGCAGGAGTGAAGTCGATAATCAGCATAGTGGAGTGAGAGGGAATGACCAAGTTTGAGCCAATTTTCAGGAAGCCGGGAGAGGTTATCCGGTCAGAGGAATGGAACAAGATTCAGGAGCAGGTAAGCCAGGATATAAAGGAGCTCGAGTCCAAGCTCAAATCCCTGAAGGAATACGTTGACAGCATGGAGCAGACCCAGACCCTCCTAAACCTGACGAGCCCGATCGGCATATCATATGCATTGAGCGATGTGCTGCAGGGCGAGAAGACAAGCTACGAGTCGCCAACGATTGGCCTGATAACGAGGCAATGGCTGACGGAGAAGGGCCAGGTCGGCGCAATATGCAAGTTCGGGATCAACAACAAGATACAGTCGCTCGACTATTGGGCGGGTGCCGAGAACGGCGACAGGAAGACGCTCGAGATAACGATCGAGTATATTGACGGGACGAGCTCTGTGGTGAGCGGGCTGCTGGTCCACGACAGGTCAAGACTCAGACCCAAAGGGACAGACAACCCTTACGTAGAGTACCTCCTCTCGCCAAACGAGAACGTGTGGTACAGGTACAGGCTGACCAACCCGAGCCCCGAGAAGAGCGTCCTCAGCGTCACCTTCAAGAACACGGACCCGTCCTGCAACACTAGGATCGGAAACCTGCTCCACTACTCGTCGAGGATAACGCCGAAGAATATGAGCCAGTGAGAGAGATGCTCGCGGAGATTGAAGAGAAGCTCATCGGCCTGCTCAAGGGCAAGATGCAGGGCATGCCCGAAGGGAGCATATCCGCAGGAGGGAAGGCGGCCAAGCCCCCGTATGTCCTGCTCGGCAACAGGAGCTTTACGTTCGAGAGGGTGGGCATAGCCGAGAGCGTCGACAGGGCCGTTGTCGATGTCGAGGAGCAGATCTCATGCAACGAAGGCGCATGCAGGCTGAGAAACAGGCCGCTCCCCGGGACAGTCATCATCGAGGCGCCGCCCGGCACCCCGCTCAAGGAGAACCAGGACTTCACGGTGGGCTACGGTGACGGCGCCGTCAGCTTTGCGGGTGCTGCCGGATCTGGGAGGCTGAAGGGCAGGGCAAAGTACTCGACGGAGGGGACCTCTTCAGTTAAGAGCCTGAGGCTCAAGGCGATATATATAGTCGAGGTGGCAGGAAGGAGCGGCGAGGAGACAGATGCGATGGCAGGCAGGGCCGTTGAGGCGCTGATGGATATCGACGATGCGCTCCAATCCGAAGGGCTGACCATAACCCCGCTCAGGGGAAGGACCTTGAGCGGGGAGAAGGAAGGTTATGTGCGCATTCAGCTAGCCTACATGCTGGAGAAGGAGATGAAGGTAACGAAGCCAGTCTCTGTGATGAAGAGGGTCGAGGTCAAGCAGAAGGAGAACATGGACTGATCAAGCAGGACAGGCGCCTAGCAGGCCTATCCTATGAGGACGTTTGTGGCGCCGGCGGTTATGGTGTTTGGGGGGCCAGCCTCCACGATTGTGTCGCCCATCCTTGCTGCGGGCGCGCCCCCTATAAGCACGGTCTGACTGCCCATGACAACTAGGCCACCAACGTGCGGAGCCGGTCCGTTGAAGAGAGGGCAGACATGAGTGTCAATGGTCCGCCACGCAGGCATCCCGCCTATGAGGACGTTGACCGCACCCGGCCCGGGAGCCAAGGGTGTCCCATGGGACGTCATATCGCCTAGGCGGGCTGCAGGCGGCATAAGCATTCACCGCTAATGACATGGATGCGGGAGAATCTAAACCTTTTGATACGGCTGACGGATGCAAGAAAAGGATAAGAAAAAGAAAGAGGGGGAGGCGCGGCGGCGAGGGCAGAGACGGCGCCTACTGCGGCTGGCTTGCACCGCACTCCTTGCAGAACTTTGCCACGATCGGTATTACGGCGCCGCAGTTCGGGCAGACCTTTGTGTCGGCCCCTGATGGCGGCACGCTGCCGCAGCTGGGGCATGACCGGGCATCAACAGGCATCCTCTGCCCGCAGATCATGCAGTACCTCTTCTTCTCCGTGAAGTAGACGTTAGTCTGGGCGCCTGTGAGGTCGCGGGCGGATGCGGATATGTTGACCATCCCGACCTTTACCGAGGAGGTGAGGGGTGCCTTCTGCATCATCGTCCCCTTGAGTATGGTGATGACCGGCACGATCTTGCCTTCCGCAGCGGTCATCGACACCTCGATGTTCTTATCCGCAGCGACGGGCATGCCCTTCCCGTCAAGCAACTCGACGTTAATGTCAACTGACGATTTGCCGTCTGCGAAGACCTCCTTCTGCACAGGGGTCAGGCGGAGCGACGCAGCCTTTGGCGGCGGAGGCGCGGGTGGCGCCCTTGGTTTGCGGCGCATCAGCATCAGCCCAACACCAGCCACCGCTGCAACGGCCACGACGCCGATTATGATATACTCAATCGGGATCGGAGATGCAGGCGGCTCCACCGTTGGGACGTACGGCGTCCCGATCGCGTAGAGATGCTTGCTCAAATCAGCTACGTATACCATGCCGTCGGCGATGGTGGGGGAGTTCGATATGAGATCGGATGCGATGAAACTCCAGACCAGACTTCCGCTGGTCGCATTAAGGGCATATAGGGTCTTGTTGTTGTTTCCCACAAAGACCATGCCGTCGGCGACAGAGGGGCTCGTAAAGCTACCTATGTCCAGGGTGT
>CAZEMX010000137.1:0-5014 GCA_964513415.1 uncultured Nitrososphaerota archaeon | reverse complement strand
TTAAGGAAAAGATTTAAAGAGGAATTTGCTGTTTGTTAGCCGAAGCGTGGTGCATCATTGATGCCTATCAAGAGTGGAGATTTCGTAATCATAGATTACATACTCAAGGTCAAGGAGACCGGAGAGGTCTTCGACGTTACGATGGAGGATCAGGCAAAGTCGGCTAACGTTTACAGCCCGCAGGAGGTATACGAGCCCAAGCTCCTCGTGGTCGGCCAGTCGTGGATGCTGAAGGGCATCGACGAGCTCGTGACCGGCGCCGAGGAGGGCCAGGAGAAAGAGGCAGAGATACCCCCTGAGAAGGCGTTCGGTCTGAGGGACGGCAAGAGGGTCGAGATAGTCCCGGCAAGGCAGCTCACTAGCCAGGGCATAAGGCCGATCCCCGGCCAGAGGATCGAGGTTCAGGGCCAGTTGGCGACGATCCGCGCAGTCAGCGGCGGGAGGGTCACGATCGACTACAACCACCCGCTGGCGGGCAGGACGCTGAACGCAAAGGTCTACGTGAGGAAGAACGTAACCGCCCCGGAGGACAGGATCCGCGAGCTGATACACAGGCGGGTCCGCGAGGTCCCGAAGGATAAGTTCCTCGTATCCAACCTCGGCGCGATGGTGAGCATCCAGATGCCGGAGGAGTCATTCACGCTCGAGAACATACAGTACGCCAAGAAGGGCCTAGCAAAGGAGATCTCGCGCTACTTCCCGGAAGTGACGACAGTCCAGTTCACAGAGTCGCACATCGTCAAGGCGCCAGCGCCGAAGCCCGCCGAGGAGAAGGCCGCCGCAGCGCCGCCAGCCGAGGCGACGGCAGAGCAGGCGCCAGCAGAGGCGAAGCCAGAGGCGGCTGCAGCGAAGACCGAGAAGAAGTCAGCGAAGGCTAAGAAGTCTCAGCAATCCGAGCAGTAACCTTCCTGAACTTCTTTCCGCATACTGCCATCTCGGAGACGTCCTCCAAGACCTTCTCTATTTTTATCTTGGACTTCTCCCCCTTCCTGGCCCACTCCGGCCTGCAAACTGCGTCAAGGGGGCACTTCTTGTCACACTCCTCCATCTCGACCGTCACGATGGCGCCCTCCACCGCGCTCTGAGGCTTCACGAGCGCCTCGACGGTGGTCTCGACTACCTTCACGACCCTCACCTTGTCTTCATAAAGTGGGCAGTAGTGCTCCATCTGCTTCACCTCGACCACCTCATAAGCCCTGCCCGCCTTGAGCCTGGACATGCATGCCTGGTACAGCTTGCACGACGTGCACACCTCCGGGGCAGGCGACGCCACAAACTTGTAGCCCTGCATTGCGTTTATGTCCCCTACAAAAGTGACTATCTCTTTTGGCATCCTTGTAGCTCTCCATTCCAGTTGCCTGCAGCCGGCGGATCAGCATATCACGCCCGTTATCCTCGCTAGGTCCCATGCCGCCTCCGGCGATATGCCCTTCTCCCCGAGCACCGTGTACCTGTCCGGTCTTATCGTGTGCGAGAGGCAGAGCGCGTCGACCAGCTGCTGGTCCGTGACGCCCAGCTGCTTTGCGGTCGTGGGCGCGCCGACCTTCGCGAGCACCTCCTTGACGCTCTTCCAGTCCCCTCCGTGCAGGTACATCATCATGATCGTCCCGACGCCGCACTTCTCGCCGTGCATCGCCCTCCCTGCCCCTATCTTGTCCAGCGCGTGGGCGAAGAGGTGCTCCGAGCCGCTGCACGGCCTGCTGCTCCCGGCGATACACATGGCATAGCCGCAGCTTATCAGCCCCTCTATGACCGCATGTATCCCTATATCGAGACCCCTGGCTATGAGGTCTATGTCCTCGGTCACCAGCTCGGCAGACATCAGCGCCAGCGATGCCGCATACTCGCCGTAGTAGTCGCCCCTCAGCCTGTGCGCCAGCGCCCAGTCCCTCACCGCGGTGTACTTCGCGATGATGTCGCCGCATCCGCTGATCAGGAACCTCTTGGGCGCGCCGCCTATTATCTCCGTGTCGGCGATGAGCGCCATCGGCGGCTGCGCCATGACCGAGACCGAGCCGCTGGCGCTCTTCACGGCGGCTATCGGCGACGCTATCCCGTCATGGGCCGCCGAGGTTGGTATGCTCATGAACGGCAGGTTCTGCTTGTTAGACGCCATCTTCGCGACATCGATGCTCTTCCCCCCGCCAACGGCTATCACCATAGTTGACTTCGACTCGCATGCAGCCTGCTCCACCTCGCAGACCGTCTGCTCCGTGGCGTCCTTCGCGGTGAGGCGCATGACCTTCAGCCCCATGTTGGTGATGCTCTCCTCCACACTGTCCGCCGGTGCCCTCGTGTAGCTCTCCCCGCTCACGAGGAGTACTCCGCCCTTGACATTAAGCCTGGTCATTATGTCCGTTACCTTCGGTAGCACGTTGGGCCCAACGACAACGAACCTGGGCAGATTTATAGCATGTATGTGCATCTCGCATGTCGCCCCCGCACCAAGAATTATATCCGTAGCCCTATATATTCCAATAGTCGGGCGCCGCCCCATGGAGCCCTGCACCATTGCTGGCGCATCCGCCGGCGCCAGATGGTTATCCTTAAATATCAGCTGATTGTGGAGTAAACTAACTTCGCTAATTCTATGCTCTTAAGCGGAGGCGCTTGGCTTGTTGCCACAGGAATTGACTGACAAATCAGCGATTTACGATAAGCTAAAGCACGGGACAACGACTGTCGGGGTCGTCTGCAGCGATGGCGTCGTGCTCGCCACCGACAGGCGCGCGACCGCCGGCACATACGTGGCCCACAAGAGGGTCAAGAAGCTCTTCATACTTGACGACAACAAGGCCGCGACAATAGCCGGACTCGTTGCCGACGCCCAGATGGTGATGGACTACCTCAGGTCGCAGATATGCCTCATGAAGATGAACAACAAGGGGCTGGTCCCGACCAAGACCATAGCCACCTACGCGTCGAACGTCCTCTTCAGCTCGCGCGGCTACCCTTACATAGTCCAGTTCATAATCGCCGGATTCGACGATGCCGGCCCATCGCTCTACGTGCTCGACTGGTTCGGCACGCTGACACAGGAGCGGTTCATAACGACCGGCTCGGGGTCGCCCTATGCCATCGGCGTCCTCGAGGCAAGCCTAAAGAAGGACCCTGCGATGGCTGACGCCCTGCCAGTCATCGCCAAGGCCGTGAGGGCGTCCATAGAGCGCGACCCGGGGAGCGGCGAGGGCATAGACGTGATAACGATAAGCAAGGATGGGCTGAGGGCGCTCACCGACGCAGAGATAGCAAAGCTGCTGGACAAGAACTGAGGCGGGGCATAGGAGAAGCAGGCGGATGCAGACGCAGATGCAGGCGCCGGTGCAGGTGGCGGCTTCGTTCCCCTTCCGGCTACGATGCCTGTGAATGCACCGCCGACGCACGAACGTTGCAGACGGATTATGGGGCGCTAAAGCTGATACATTCTCATGATAGGAGGAGACGTGTTTGACGATTGCAGGTAACGTGGACACTTTCGGCGAGATAAAGAGGGTGATCTCTAGGGAGATACCCGCAGAGGCCAAGCTGACGAAGGTCGAGTTCGAGGGGCCGTCGATCGTAATCTACGCGGAGAACCCCAACTTCCTGATAGAGAACAGCGAGCCGATCAAGAGGATCGTCCGGGAGATCAAGAAGAGGGTGATAGTCCGTGCCGACCCGCGCGCAAGGAAGAGGATCGATGAGGCGAAGGCGATAATCTCCACCCTCATACCTGCAGAGGCTGAGATCACCGACACGAACTTCGACGAGGGCACCGGCGAGGTGATAATCCTTGCGAAGAAGCCCGGCCTCGTCATCGGGAAGGGCGGCGCGACCCTCAGGGACATCGCGTCCCAGACCGGATGGAGGCCCACCATAATCAGGTCGCCGCCCCTCAAGTCAAGGATAATCGAGCAGACCCTCTACTACCAGCAGAACGAGAACGACTACCGGCTGGAATTCTTGCGCAGCGTCGGCAGGAGGATACACCGCCCGAGGGTCTACAACGACAGCTGGATAACGATCTCGGCTCTGGGCGGGTTCAGGGAGGTAGGGAGGCAGGCCATCTTCATCCAGACCCTGGACAGCAAGGTGCTCATAGACTGCGGCGTCAGACCCGGCGCCCAGTCGTACACTGACGAGTTCCCCCGCCTGGACATCTCCGAGTTCAACATCGAGGAGCTGGACGCCGTCATCGTGACACATGCCCACCTCGACCACTGCGGGCTCGTGCCAATACTCTTCAAGTACGGCTACGGCGGACCGATATACTGCACTAAGCCGACGAAGAGCCTCATGACGCTGCTGCAGCTCGACTACCTCGACGTGGCAGTCAAGGAGGGGAAGCCGACGCCCTACGGCCTCAGGGAGGTCAAGAAGGAGCTCCTGCACACCATACCGCTGGATTACGGAGAGGTCACCGACATCTCACCGGACATCAGGCTCACCCTGCACAACGCCGGTCACATACTGGGCTCGGCGATGGTCCACCTTCACATCGGAGACGGCCTTTACAACATCGTATACACCGGTGACTTCAAGTACGCCAGGACCCGCCTACTGGAGCCGGCCGCCGCGACGTTCCCGCGCGCCGAGACGCTGATAATGGAGAGCACCTATGGGGCGCCCAACGATGTCGTGCCGACGCGGGAGGAGACCGAGCAGCAGCTGATCGAGACGCTGCGGACGACGATCCAGCTGGGCGGCAAGGCACTGATACCAATCCTCGCAGTCGGGAGGGCGCAGGAGATCATGATCGTGCTCGACGAGGCGATAAAGTCCGGGGCGCTGCCGCTGGTGCCGATATACATCGAGGGCATGCTCCAGGAGGTCACCGCCATACACACCGCCTACCCTGAGGAGCTGGCGCGGGAGCTGAAGAACCGCATCTTCCACAAGGGGGAGAACCCCTTCCTCTCAGAGCACTTCGTCAGCGTCGACGACAAGAGCGCGAGACCTGAGATCGCAGAGGGGGGGCCGTGCATCATCATGGCGACGTCGGGCATGCTCACGGGCGGCCCCGCACTGGAGTACT
>CAZEMX010000136.1:0-5021 GCA_964513415.1 uncultured Nitrososphaerota archaeon | reverse complement strand
TGCAGAGCGCCCTCCTGAGAGGCGCCGGGGCGGACATCCCCTCCAGCAGGATCCTGTATGCGGCGCCCGTGCTGCCGAACTCGCCGGTGACCGCGACGATGTCGCCCGGGCGGGCGCCTCCCCTCTTCACGATGCGACCCGCATAGCCGACGAGGAAGACCGAGGCGCAGAGGTCCCTCGCCTCCCCGACATCGCCCCCCAAGACCGGAAAGCCGTAGTGGCGGGCGGCCTCGGAGATGCCGCGGAAGAAGAGCCTCAACGCGCCTGCGCCGTACCCCTTTGGGACGCCTAGCGCTACCATCGCCGCCGCGGGCATTGCGCCCTTGGCCGCAAGGTCGCTGACGTTCATGGTGATCGCCTTCCAGCCCATAGACAGGTGGCGCATGCCCCGTGGGGCGTCGGTCCGCCTGACGAACATGTCGGTCTTGATTACTAGGAAACGGCCGTCGGGAAGGCGCATCGCCGACGCATCGTCGGGGTGCGGCAGGGGGGGATCTGGCTGGGCGGCTCCGCGGGAGTCCAGCTCGGACCGGATCATATCGATGATGCCCCTCTCGCCGAGGGAGGCGGCCTTGAGTGCCCCTTTCTTCCCCATCATGCATCCTTCCCAAGTATGAGGCGTTGCAATGTGCCCACGCATATAATATGCTTTCTCAGCCAATTAAGCTGCTGACGCGCCCGCGCCGGCAGTGCCATAGGAAAAAGGATTTATCCCTATACTGATAATTCACGTGGTAAGCCCTAGTAGCTCAGCCCGGCAGAGCGACGGTTTCGTAAACCGCTGGTCGGGGGTTCAAACCCCCCCTAGGGCTCCACGAACCTTTTCTTGGAAAGAAAATGTTCACGAAAAGAAGCGGTTTATGATGCGGGTTCTGAATATTCTTCAGCGTTTCCAATATAGTACAATCCCGAGGTCTTTGATGGTTTCAGGCGCTTCCTGATGGTGAACGAGCAGCTAACAGGCAGGACAGTAGCGAGCCACCTGAACCTGATCGGGCGGTTCTATGAGGAGTTCGACTGGAGGGAGGTCACGCAGAAAGAGGTCCAGGAGTACCTCATGAAACTCGGGAACAAGAACACCTACCGCAACAACCTGTCGACGCTGAGGGTGTTCTTCAGGGACTTCAAGCAGGTGCCCTGGCTGGTCGAGGGGTTCAGGTTCCCCAGGGTCATGCTGCTGCCCAAGGCGATCCCCAGCAGGCAGGAGCTGCAGGACTTTTACAATGCGATCGACGACCTGAGGGACAGGGCCATATTCCTGATGTTCGCGTCCTCCGGGCTGAGGAGGCAGGAGCTGCTCGGCCTGAGGATGGGCGAGATCGACCTGGAAAAGAGGATGCTGACCCCGAAAACCAAAGGGATGACCAAGCTGGCGTGGGTGTCCTTCTACAATGAGGAGGCGGAGGGGCTGCTCAGGAAGTACCTGGGGCAGAGGAGGGCGGGCAGCGGCAGGCTCTTTGTACACAAGGAGGCGGACCTCAAGAAGATATGGATCGGGGCGATGGAAAAGACCGGGCTAGAGATAACCCCCCAGGTCCTCAGGGAGTGGTTCGCCGAAGAGATGAGCAACCTGGGGGTCCCGGAGCGGTACATCGACGCCTTCTGCGGCAGGATCCCCAGGAGCGTCCTTGCGAAGCACTACACGAACTACAGGCCAGAGAAGCTCAGGCAGGCCTACGAGAAGGCGGGGCTGCGGGTGCGGGGATAATAAAAATGCCTGCTCACGTGTGTTTTGAGGGTGTTTCCGCTGGAATGGCATGCGTATTTCATAACAGGATGGATTAAGGGTTAAAGCATTCATAGCAAGAGTATCATTTATGTGGGAAATGGTTCGGGATCCAGGGCAAGAGAAGCGCTTAAGCTGATCCCCGTATTGGCTGAAGAGTTCAACTGCATGCACATGCCACTATCTATAGAGCGTATCGAATTGCATGATAGTGTGTTCAGGAAAGAGAAGGCTGGCGACATCGATCTTACTGCGTTCGCCGTGCTCAAAAAAGAGGTTAAGGCAGAGTGGCATGATTTCTTAACGGTATTAAATCTAAATGTCTTCAATATTTGGAGACTTAAGCCAAAAAGAAGAACAACGATGACCGAATTAATCTGTGCAAACATTAATGTTTTCAAAAAAATGTGGTTCAGAAACGGGTGGATAAATAATTGGCTCCCACTTGTTAGGATGGCAGACATATATGAAGGCATCAAAAGCGGTGTGCTTATCGCGGGATTTTCAGATAGGAAAGCCATATCCAGATTTATCAGGAACAAATGTGAGCGTAAACGCTTTCAAATAGAGGCGGTAATCGTTGATGAGGAAACAGGTAAGGCATATACACCCGATATGGATATGCCAGGAATCACGATTTGGGTGAAGGACATAGGCGTTCAGGATATTTCAAAGCAAGCATTAGAGAGGCATTTACACAACGAAGCAAAAAAATTGATAGTAAAAGCGAAAGAAATAATCGCGCTGCAAGCATCGGGTCCCCACGCTCAATTTTCATATGCGGTTGATGTGATTGCAGAAGATAAGATAGAAACGGAGCAGAAAATATTGTGTAAATACGGCAACTATGGGTATGATGCAATAGTGATTATAAAAGAGGCGAGAAGTGCTCTGCGCAACGGTTTGTTGGATGTCTTTGAAAAACTTAAGGTAGCGGCATTAGTCGACGAAGCAAAAATGGATACAGAGCAGTTGCAGTCGTCCAATACAGAACTGCGCACTCTTCTGAGAGATGTCGCAATACTGGGTGTTTGCTGCAATCTTTTTTTAAACATTGGCGGTTCGGACGGCGCATCCTTAAGAAAGCATTCAAAGGTACGGAATTGAAAAAAGCTATTTTTGGGGCGACGATACATCATATTCAGAGCGAGCATATAAAAAAGAGCGATCTATTGAAGACATTTGAAAGGCATTTGAAAACATGAATGCTGAACAACTTGTATAATAAACCTGAAAGTTCCAGACATTCAACGTATGGGGGGTTAGAGATCCACGCAGAGCACGCATCTTCCTGAACGACCTAAGACAATTTCAATGTATAGTACTCATTTCGTTGAAATTTCTAATTATCGCTTTGTCTAAAAGACTAAGCTCGATTTAAATCGTATGAGTTAATATGAGATTGCATTAATCCATATTGAAAACAGGTATGTATTCACTCAAATCATACCCTTATAATAATGCCCAAAAAAAGGACCGTGCTGACCGCTAAGGAACAGATATTGATAGCGCTAATATATAGAAAGTTAGAGGATAGCCCTTCGACGATAGAAAAAATTCTGGGGTTTAAACGTCAACAGTTAAATTGTGAACTGTTTGAAACAACAGGATTGATTAAAGAAGGACTCATTCAGAAAAACAAGGGCGTTTTATTCTTAACTGATAAAGGGAAAAGAGACCCCTTAATAGCCACCCTGATTTCAACCCGAAAAATTGGCATGATTTCATTAATTGTAAGCTTAGGTATGCTCCTCCATATGATAGTAGGACTGGCGTTAGGTTACGTAAACATGAACCAAATATACTATTTGAATGCGCAAGGAGGATTAATCATTTTTTCATTTACAATAGGATAGTTGCTGTATTATTACCCATGGCTTCTATTGCAGAACATTCGGCATTACAGTAATGTATCAAATGATGACAATCGTGCATCAAATGATTGTAATAACCAAGATAACGCTAAGGATAGATGAGGCTGAGTAAAGAATGACAGAGAATCCACTTATTGAAGTATTCGTTGGCGGAATAGGAGGGATTATATCAGGTTTCATAATAGACGCATTTATTCCTGTATTTTCAGCACTTAACATACCGTTGATATTATGGGTCGTTTTTGCAGTCGTGTTGATTATAGATATAATCGCGGGCTTAACGGAAGCGTTTGCAGGCGGTTTCTTATTTGCGTTAGGGATGTTGGCCGCAGGATTCATAATGGCGGATGTTGCAACGATCTTAACAGGCTTTGTGGGTATGTTCGGATTTATCTTTGGTGCGATAGCCAAGAGCAGCAGATAAAAATCTAAATATTGCAAATGACCTCTTTTTATAGGTAACAATATTTGCTACACTTTCTTCCGAACTTCCATCGTGTGGTCAGTTAATGTTATAGAAACAGTACTCCCCACATTGAGCGATAATGCTTCTACAACCGGTTGTGGGATCACCATGATGACAGAGTTCTTCGATCTGAATAATTTAGCCTTTAGCTCAATACCCATTTGGCTACACCATATATCTAACATCTATCGGGCATATATTTAAATATCCCATATTAACATATTCTGGGTATATATCTGATAGAGGTAATAACATGCCCGCAAACCCCCTTAAAGAGAAGAGCAGCAGCTGGATAGCGCTTCCAGGCGGTGAAGAGCTCCTCGGGGAGCACATTTTGAGGAAGGACGCATACACGCAGGCCGTCCTGGACGCGCTCGACCTGATAGGCGTGGCCGTGAGGGAACACCCGGACGCGAAGGGGAAGGGGGCCATCCCGCTCGATTGCATATACGGGATCCTCCGCGACGTGGAGGTGTCCGTGAGTGAGGACCGGGCTTACACCGTCCTGCCGCTCAAGCTCGACTACCTCGATATGAGGACCAGGCGCTGAAGTACCGATGCCCGGCTTGGTCCGTTATCCCAGACAAGCCGCGAGTGCTGGATTAAGAGTGCCCGTCAGGGTTTTGGCTGCTTCTGAAGGATGATCAGCTACTGCAGCATCATGCAGATCACGCAACTCTGGTGCGCCGAGACCTTGCCTGTCCCGCTCATGACGCTCATGCACTTCAGGGTGTTGAGGCAGTTCCACGCCAGCAGGTGCGTGTTCTTGAACTCAGGATATGTTATCAGCCCCTTGACCACCTCTGCGAACGGGCCTTCCGAGACTTTGTATGATTCGGCCTTCTCGCCTTCGTCGCTCTTCTCATCCTTCTTCCCGAATAGCGGCAACGATATCATCGCATAACACTATCGCGCTTATTCATTATTAATTTTGCATGTTTGGTCAGGGTGTCCT
>CAZEMX010000135.1:0-5022 GCA_964513415.1 uncultured Nitrososphaerota archaeon | reverse complement strand
CTGAACGTAGGTCGAAGGCGTCGGCACGCCAGCCGTCGCCCGCACGATCTCGTACTGGTCGTCTCCGTCGCCCCACGCGATCAGGAAGTAGGCCTCGCGCCCGCCGGTGAGCGTGTCTATCGGAGCCTGCTCAGGCACCAGCACGCCGACGCCATCAGCCAGCGCACCGTTGCTGGTGATCATGGCGAAGCTGACGTGGTCCGCGTCTACAACGGTCAGCGCGACCGGGCTTGCGCTCGAGACGTTCACGCTCAGGCCGGTGGTCGAGATGTAGTCGCCGGTCTCGAACCAGTGCCCAACGCAGGTCGCCGTCGCCACATTCGAGGTCACCGAGACAGCGCTGGTCGGAAAGCCGCCCTCGGTTCCGCTCGCCGCCGGTCCCCGAAAGCCCCGCCGATAGCGCGCGCCGGTGAAGCCGAGGAGCGAGGCGCTCTTGATGTCGATCGACGTGGCTGCGCTTGAGTACCCGGCGGCAAGTTGGGCCGCCATCCTGAGCCAGTCGTTGCCGAGCGTCGCAGCAAGGACGCGGTCGATCCCGCTGCCGTAGTAGGCGAAGTCGGCCTGACTATCGGCGTCGTCTCCGCGAACGATTCGGTCCGTAGCGAGCTCCTTGCCGGTGGCAAAGGCCTCATTGCTGCCCTCGGACCCGTTCTGGATCGAGACCTTGACGTCGACCCGGTTGGTCAGGTTCGCCACCGTCTCGGGCTGGCTCCAGTCCCACAGGTCCTCGGCGGCGAAGTAGCGATCGATCGTGGTCGTGGCGGTGCGACGTCGGAAGGCGATGCGGCCGTTGTCGTCGAGGTAGATCACCCCGTTGAGCAGCACGAGCAGGTCCTGAACGAGGTCCCACGCCGGCCGAGGCTCGAAGGCTAGCGAGCCGCTGAAGCCCTCGAGCTCCCCGAGATAGTTGTGCCGGAAGCGTCCATCCCAAGAGCCGGACCAGTTGAAGCCGTCGGGCTCGGCGATGTGCTTTCGCTGGGCCTCGTAGCGCGACAGGTTCCAATGGGTAATCGTGGTCGGCAGGTTCTTGAAGTCGAACGTGGTGGACGACCACAGGTCCTGCGGCACGTGCTCTTCGAGGATGAGACGGATGGCCTCGAGGGGGTGAACGCCGATGCACCCGAAAGTCACCTCAGTGTCCCGTAGGTACGCGAGCGCGTCCTTGCACTCGAAGGTGATCTCGCCGCTCGCCTCCACCGACCAGTCGTCGATGTACCCACGCCAGATGGTGGAGAAGTCGCCGGTCACGATCTCCGTGGTCCCAAGCGCGACGCGAACGGCCTTGTTCTTCAGTGGGAAGTTGACGATGAGTGCGCGCGCCACACCGTCTGCCTTCATGCGGATCGATACGCCGCCGGACGATGACGTGCCCTCGAACGCGTCGAGCTCCGTCGTGGTCGGCTTGACGCTGATGACGCTGTTCGATAGGCCGAACTGCGAATCGGCGCCGTCGATCACCAGCAGTTCGGTGCCTGCCGGCGTGATGCCGACCAGGTGCCTGATGTCGACGCCATCGCGCGCGAGAGAGGCGGAGAGCTCCGCGGATACGGTGCGAGGCATGGTCTATGTCTCCCTCGAGACGAACGGGGCTTGCTCGATGAGCGGCACCTTCACCGAGCGGATGTATGGACCGCCGGGGATGACGCCCATGGCGGGCTCGGTGCGGCACAGGTAGGCCGCGCGCACGTCGGTGCTGGGATTAGGCAGGTAGAGGAACGGCGCCGTGCCGTAGTTCATCCCGGCGAAGGCGTCGCGGAAGATGTCCTCGTAGGTCTGCGAGTCAGGTAAGAAGGTCGGCGCCACGCTCAGCCGCCCCGCCCAGCGCTCGACGCCGTGAATAAGACCCGCCTCGGACTCGGCCGTATCAACCTCGCCGTCAAGCACGATCTCATCGCTGAACTCCGGCCGATGCGGCAACGTGAACCGCTGGCCGAGGAAGATCTCCCCGATGCTGGGCTCGCTCACCGTCGTGAACTGGATCCGCATCCATCGTACGTTCGAATAGCGCGCGCCGACGACCACGCCGGTGTGGAGCCCGCCGCCGAGCGTCACGTCCACCAGGCGCCGCGTGTTCCCGCCGAGCCACGGGGCCGAACTCCACTGGGCGATGGTCTGGAGGTTCGAGGTGAAGGCGTTGTCATCCGCGATCTGGACAGCTACCGCCGTCGTGCCGGCCGCGTCGAAGTCGTGGCTGATGAGCGCGATCGTGTCGAAGGTGACGTTCGCAAGGTCGAACAGCAAATAAGTCAGCGTCCCGCCGCCGATGCCGTTGCCCCTCGAGCGAGGCTCCGCGAGCCCATCCCACAGGCGGCTCGTGGCGTAGGAGATCACGTTGGTGTACGTGGCCGAAGAGCCAGAGGCCCATGACCCGCTCGTGCGCCATACCGCCGCCGTGTTGTAGCTCGCGGCCTGGTTGTTCACCACGATCATAGGGAGGTCCGCGGCAAGCCGCGTCGTCTCCGTGGCGGTGAGCTCTGCATGTGCCCAGGCCACTAGGTCACCCCCAAGAATGGCGGCTGCTCAATCCACTGCTGGCCGAAGTCGCGCCCGCCGAGCGGACCGATGCGGGCGAGGTCGAGCTCCTTGTTGGTGTGCCTCAAGAGGTAGACCGTGTCCTGAGCCGTGGCCGGGTTCGGGCACCAAAGGAACGGGCACGCGCCGTATTTGGTGTCCGCCCAGAAGGATCGCACCGTGTCCGTGTCCGCCAGCGTGCTGTTACGGTCGTTGGTGTGGATGAGCACGTCCGGCATGCGGCGACCCACCGCGAGGGCGCGCACGGTCTGGGTCGATCCGTTATCTGAGCGAGCCGTGGTCGACGCGCGAGCGTTGATGTCGTGGCCGTTAGCAGGCGCCGATACAAGCTGGCGACGACGACCCAACCAAGCCTCGCCCAGGTAGGGTGTGAATCCACTGGGCGCGCTGAAGTGGAAACGCACGTAGCCAGAGCCCGAGCGCACGTAGTTCATGAAGCCCAGGTATTCGCTGCCGGTGAAGGTCACGCCGGTGGCGATGGTCGCGGTGTTCGTCGTGAACGCCCCATCGTCGGCGATCTCGATGTCCATGGTCAGGCCCGAGACCAGGTGGAGCGAGCCGTTGAGGATGGCGAACGTATCGAAGTCCCCGTTGAACGCATACACCAGCCAAAAGTCGGTGGCCGAATCATCGGGGTTGGTCTGGCGGAACTTGGCTCGGTCGACGGCGTAGTGGGCCGGCTCACCGCTGATGTCGGGGTCGGTGATTACGCCGGTTGCGTTGGACCAAAGCGGCAGCATCACCGACGGGTCATAGACGTGCGAGCCCACCAGCAGCGGTCGATCTAGCGCGCGCGTCGATGTCTCGAGCGCGAGGCTGGCGACTGCGGACCATGTCACTTTAGCACCAAGAGCCCTTGCCGAGCGAGCTGGCGAATCGCGGGCAGGACAGCTTCACGCACCGACCGATTGAAGTCGGCCTTGGTCCCAGGGACGAAGCTCTGCTGGCTCACGTTGATGTTGACGGCGCCTCCACCGCCCCGGGCCCCGCTCGCGCCCGAGTCATCCGGCGCGCGCCCAGCCGCCACGTTCTGCCGCACCTGGGCAGCGGGGATGACGTATTCTCCAGGCTCCAGATAGGCCCGCACGGAGTCGCGACCCATCACCCCGCCGACGACAAGGCCGCCCTCGGCTGCTCCGATCGCGGAGTTCAGCGCGGTACCGGCCGCCAACATGGCTCCACCCGCGACAATAGCCGCAGCGCCGGCAGCGGCCGTCGCCCCTGCGCCAGGGTTGCCGGCGATCGCGCTGATGGCGGCGACCACCAAGGCGGCGGTTCCCATCTCGATCAGCATCTTGCCGATCATGGCGATTATGCCGCCGAGCATTCCGCCGAGACCTTCGAGGGCGGTCTTGGTGCCGGAAGCGATAGCGGCAATCGACTCCGCCATGACGCCGCCGATGCCAGCGCCGATCTGCGCGGCCATGTCCATGATGTTGTCGGCGTGCTCCTGAAGGATGCTCTCGTCTTTGGCGACTTGGTCCTCGGTCTTCGGCCCGACGAAGCTCTTGACCTTCTGAGCAGCCACAGCGGTCGAGAGCAGCGACTTCGGCGGCTCACGCCTCTCCGTGTCGGCTGACTTCCTCGCTGCCAGGTCGGCCTGATACTCGGCTTGCGACTGCTGAAGATCGCGCAGCTTCGAGTAGTAGTCTGCGTCCGCCTGAGCCTTTGCCCCAAGGTCGGCGATGTACTTGGCCTGGTACTTATTCTGGAGCGACTCCTCCAGCGCGGCGAGCGCGCGCAGACGATCTTCCACGTTCCGCGTACGCTCAGCCGTGGTCGACGCCTTGAGCGCCTCGTTGAGCTTGTACCTAGCGAAGCTGACATCCGACATCGCCTGCTCTACTGTCGACAGCTTGCCTAGGCGCTCGATGATGATGGAGATGGACGCGTCGATGGTCGCCTCCGACTTTGCGACCATGTCCGGGTCGATGATGCGCACGGGCTTCTTGGCCATCTCGAGGCCGACCTTTTCGGCCTTGCCCAGGTATTCGCCAGCGGCAGTCACAAGCCCGTCGAGCTTCTTCTCAAAGGCGTCCATCTCCCGGACGTTCTTCGCAGCAGCGGCGAAAGCGAGGTCGGCCTGCTTTTGCTCCTCGCGCGCCTTGTCCGCGTACTTGGAATCACCGCTCTTCTTGGCGGCGGCCTCATCGAGCGCAGCGTTGAGCGAATAGTACGCCTGGGCTGCGAGATTCGCGCCAGCTTGAAGACCCGCGATCGCCTTGTTGGCGATGAGCGCGCCGGTAGCGAGCCCAGAGACCAGCGCCCGGCCAGAGTCCACCGCCCACTTCACGAGGCTGGTAGCGATGAGCTCTCGGTTTTGGTTCACAAACTCACCGACAGCGCCGAACGCATCGCCGAGCGCCGTCATCAGGCCGATGACCGCAGGTAGAGCGGCGCTGGTGATGGTCGCAAACGAGGTCTTGATCTTCGAAGCGCTCTGCTCAAAGCCCTGGCGCAGCGGAGCGAACTCGCTCTGGAACGCGACGG
>CAZEMX010000134.1:0-5067 GCA_964513415.1 uncultured Nitrososphaerota archaeon | reverse complement strand
TATCATTAATCCCAAACAACCCTGAAAGGGTGCCATGTTTGTAGCAAAAGGCAAGTAACACAGTTCTTAAAACCCTGAAAGGGTGAAATAACACCGTTTTTCAATTGTTAATTATTAATTGTTAATTATTAATGGGCGTTTTGGGGTATTGTGCTGCATAATTTCGCCTATCATTAATCCCAAATAACCCTGAAAGGGTGCCATGTTTGTAGCAAAAGGCAAGTAACAAAGTTTTTAAAACCCTGAAAGGGTGAAATGACACCATTTTTTAATTGTTAATTATTAATGGTTAATGGTTAATGGGTGGGTTTCAATTGTTAATGGTCAATGGTTGATGGTTAATCGCTTGTTTGTCTGTTCTGAATGCTTTAATTATCTTGTAAAAATGGCATAACACAAAACAATACTGCACAAAACACCCGTCTAAATGCCTTTGAAAAGGTGCTTTTCGGTAAAAAAAACAATTTTTCACAAAAAAAATTAGCTATCTATTGTTTTTTTCAAAAATAGCTCATATTTTTGCACCCAAAATACAGTAATTATGTTGTTCCACGCCGTTCATTGTTGTTGTTGTTGTTGTTGCGTTTGTTGTTGCCCTACAACGAACGGGAACGGCACGACTATACAACAGTTGCAGTGGATAAATAGTTATAGCTAAACCACCATACTGTATATATTTGGTCAAAAGCCTTCCTAATGTTTGTTAGGAAGGCTTTTTTTTATGGTCTAAACTTTCACAATAACAGATGAACACCCTATATCCCATCTTTTTGCGTTTTGAGAACAAGCAAATATTGCTCGTTGGGGCAGGCAAAGCGGCTTGTGAGAAAATAAGTTTTCTACTAAAGTGCAGTCCCGATGCACAAGTGACGGTAGTTGCAGAACAAGCCTGCGCAGCGTTTTTGGCAGCCATTGAGGGCTTCGACAAGGTGCAGTTGGTGCTGAAAAGTTATGATTCTACCGATGTAAAAAACCACCATATTGTTATTGTGGCGACCAATCGGCGTGATTTGAATGAACAAATTGTTGCCGATGCTCATGCGAATAATTTATGGATAAATGTTGCAGATCAACCCGACCTTTGTGACTTCTACTTGGGTGGCATTGTGACAAAAGGCAACCTAAAAATCGCTATCTCCACCAATGGAAAGTCTCCTACCATTGCCAAAAGGCTCCGACAATGGTTGGAGGAGGTTTTGCCCGATAATATAGACGAGCTTTTGGAGGTAATGCAACAGTATCGCCAGAGTTTGCGGCTCGATTTTGAACAAAAAGTGGCTTTGCTCGCCAAACATACTGCTCAATTATTGCCCTCTTCTGTTTCTTCTAACCCCTAAAAACACCTCTATAACATGACAGACCTCCTTAGTTTGAACAAACAATACCAATTAATTAGTCCATATAACCGTTTGCTGCATTTGTTCAATGATTTTGCGGCGCAAGATATTTTGGTGACGACTTCTTTTGGCATCACTTCGTCTATATTGTTGTTTATGATAAAACAAGTAGCTCCCAAACACCCTATTTATTTCATAGACACGACCTATCATTTTCCAGAAACGCTGGCATATAAGCAGACTTTGACTGATTTGTTTCAATTGAACGTCATTACTTTGCTGCCTGATGCCGAAGCTAACGAAAAAAGCCGCGCCGAACAGCTCTGGCAGTCTAATCCTGCTGCTTGTTGCCAAATTAATAAAGTTGATGCCTTACAGCCGATTAAAGAACGCCATAAAATTTGGGTGTCGGGCTTGATGAACGACCAAACAGATCATCGAAAAGATTTGTCTATCTTTGAGCAAAGGAATAATATCATCAAATTTCACCCTATTATCGATATGGCACAGTACGACGCTATGCTCTATATGACGATTAACGAAATTCCTACGCACCCATTATTGTCACAAGGTTATGACTCGGTTGGTTGCACGCATTGTACCCAAGCAGGCGAATGTCGCATGGGAAGGTGGGCGCAATTTGTGGGTAAAACAGAATGTGGTTTACATTTATAGGCGTTTTTTATTTTTTTATTGGTTTGGATAGGCATCAAACGCATTATTTTTCATCTGCAAAAACAATTAAGCGCATTTATTTACTGTATTTTTGGTAATCTAAATATTGTTATTGGCATTTTACTAAATAATTAATGCAATTTGTTCGTTTTGGTAAGCATCAAACGCATTATTTTTCATTTACAAAAGCAATTAAGCGCATTTATTTACTGTATTTTTGGTAATCCAAATACTGTTATTGGCGTTTTACGGAATAATTAATGCAATTTGTTCGTTTTGGTGGGCACCAAACGCATTATTTTTCATTTACAAAAGCAATTAAGCGCATTTATTTACTGTATTTTTGGTAATCCAAATACTGTTATTGGCGTTTTACGGAATAATTAATGCAATTTGTTCGTTTTGGTAGGCATCAAACGCATTATTTTTCATTCGCAAAAACAATTAAGCGCATTTATTTACTGTATTTTTGGCAATCTAAATACTGTTATTGGCATTTTACGGAATAATTAATGCAATTTGTTCGTTTTGGTAAGCATCAAACGCATTATTTTTCATTTACAAAAGCAATTAAGCGCATTTATTTACTGTATTTTTGGTAATCCAAATACTGTTATTGGCGTTTTACGGAATAATTAATGCAGCCAAATGTTTTTTATTTTTTGTATACTTTTTAAAATCACCTCTTTTTTGTATGATACTAACAGAAAAACAGCAGCAAGTATTACAACAAGTTTTGTTGCACTTTCCGAATGAGCAATTATATTGGTTGAGCGGCTATTTGAGTGCCAAAATCAGCTCGACAAACCCTATTACAACACCCCAAATGGGCATGGCAATCGTTCCAAATGCTGCTAACGACTCGGAAAAGGTTTTGACCATTTTATTTGGCACACAATCGGGCAATAGCAAAAAAGTTGCTACGCAAGCAGCGGCATACATGACACAAAAAGGCTGGCAAGTTACGGTCAAAAACATGAAAGATTATGTTTTGAAAAGCCTTGTTACTGAAAAAAACTTGTGGATAGTGGTGAGTACGCATGGCGAAGGTGTTCCGCCCATTGCTGCCGAAGATTGGTATGATTTTATACACAGCAAAAAAGCGCCCAAATTGCCACAACTTCGTTTTGCAGTTGTCGCATTGGGCGATAGCAGTTATGTCCACTTTGGGAAGGTGGGCAAAGACATTGACCAACGTTTGGAGCAGTTGGGAGGGACGCGCTTGCTGCCTTGTGTGGTGTGTGACGTAGATTATGAAAGTTCTGCTGAACAATGGTGGCAACAAGCTGCCGAAAAACTGCCTTCTGTGGGTGATAGCCCCACTTCGACTGCCTTTGTGGTATCGGCTGCCGCTACAAATGCTCCCGTTGCAACCGTTTATAGCCGTAAAAATCCTTTTTTGGCAACGCTAACAGAGAAAATACAACTTAACGGACGCGGTTCTGCCAAGCAAACATACCATATTGAACTGTCGCTCGATGGCTCAAATATGCGCTACGAAGTGGGCGATTCGCTCGGCATACTGCCCAATAATCCACTACCTACCGTTGAGGCTTTATTGAGCTGTATGGCTTTTGACCCACAAGAAATAGTGCAACATCAGGATGAATCATTGTCTTTGATGGCGGCATTGACGCATCATCTCGAAATCACCACTTTGCACCCAAAATTGGTAGAAAAATATAACCAATTGGCACAAAGTAATACATTGGCGAACTATTTACAACAGCCCAACGAATTGAAAAATTTCTGTTATGGGCGTGATGTAATAGATTTGTTGCGCGATTTTCCTGTTTCGCTGACAGCGCAAGCCTTAGTGACACTGCTCACACCCCTTACGCCACGCCTCTACTCTATTGCCTCAAGCCTTACTGCCTATCCTGACGAAGTACATTTGACGGTGGGAGCTGTTCAGTACGAAAATCAAGCCCGCAAACGCTATGGCTGCTGCTCCACCTATCTGCAATATGCCGAAACGGAGCAAAAAATACCCGTTTATGTAGATAGTAACGAAGTTTTTAGGCTGCCCAATGACCCTCAAAGCCCTATTATCATGGTCGGAGCAGGCACCGGTATTGCACCGTTTAGGGCGTTTGTCCAAGAACGAGCCAAACAAGAAAATGCAGGCAAATCGTGGTTATTTTTTGGCAACCCACACTTTGCAACCGATTTTTTGTACCAAACAGAATGGTTAAAATACCTAAAAAACAAACAATTGACGCAAATGAATGTGGCTTTTTCGCGCGATACTGCCCAAAAAATGTATGTACAACACCAATTACAAAAAAATGCTCGTCAATTGTACGAATGGTTAGAAGCGGGAGCCTATTTTTATGTGTGCGGAGACATGAACAAAATGGCAAAAGATGTGCATCATGCTTTAATTGACATTGTGCAGCAAGAACAAAAATGTTCGCACGAAGCTGCAAGCAATTATGTTAAGCAGTTGCGAAAACAACAACGGTATTTGGAAGATGTTTATTGAGGCAAATGGGGGGTGTTTCATCATTGTTTTATTGTCTGGCGACGGATTCAATTGTTAATTATTAATTGTTAATTGTTAATGGGCGGCTTATTAATTGTTAATTATTAATTGTTAATTGTTAATTAGCGTTTTGGGGTATTGTGCTGCATAATTAAATCTGTCAATAATAAAAAATAACCCTGAAAGGGTGAAATGTTTGTAGAAAAACACAAGCCATACAATTTTTAAAACCCTGAAAAGGTGAAATGACACCATTTTTTAATTGTTAATTGTTAATGGTTAATTGTTAATTAGCGTTTTGGGGTATTGTGCTGCATAATTAAATCCGTCAATAATAAAAAACAACCCTGAAAGGGTGAAATGTTTGTAGCAAAATATAAACAACAAAGTTTTTAAAACCCTGAAAGGGTGATATGACATCGGTTTTTAATTGTTAATTATTAATTGTTAATTGTTAATTAGCGTTTTGGGGTGTTGTGCTGCATAATTAAATCCGTCAATAATAAAAAATAACCCTGAAAGGGTGAAATGTTTGTAGCAAAATATAAACAACAAAGTTTTTAAAACCCT
>CAZEMX010000133.1:0-5254 GCA_964513415.1 uncultured Nitrososphaerota archaeon | reverse complement strand
GCCGTAAACGTCACGGCGTCCCCTGCCAACATGGTCCGGATGGCAGAGACCGCAATCGACAACGGGTGCAACTGCCTGATGCTCGACATGGTCATACTCGGCTTCCCCACCGTGGAGTGGTTCCTGAAGGAGCACGACTTCAAGGTGCCCATCCATATGCACCGCGCAATGCATGCCGCATTCACGCGCAACCCGAGGCATGGCATAGCCATGCTCCCGCTGGCCAAGATCGCAAGGATGCTGGGCTGCGACCAGCTGCACACAGGCTCCGGTGCCGGCAAGATGGGCGGCGGCGAGGGCATTAGCCTCGAGCTGCAGGAGATCTTAGCCTTCCTCAAGGGAGGCTGGTACGGCAAGAAGCCAACCCTCCCCGTGGCGTCGGGCGGGATACACCCTGGCTTCGTGCCCGCCAACTTTAGGGCATTCGGAAAGGACTTCGTGATAAACGCGGGTGGCGGCATTCACGGGCACCCTCTGGGAACGAGGGCAGGCGCCGCCGCCATGCGCCAGGCCATCGACGCATGCATGCTCGGCATCGACATCGACGAGTACAGCAAGGACCACAAAGAGCTGGCAATTGCCATCCAGCATTGGGGCGAGAAGAAGCTTAATGGGGACTGACCGCCCCCCTCTTTTTACAGCAATTGCCCGGCTGCCTTTGGGTCAAATTTAATATTCACGTAGGCGATTAGTTAGTCTGTGTGATTTTTAATGCCTGACTTGAAAGCAAAGATCATCAAGATAAAGACCGGCGAGAAGAGCGTCATCCTGAACGAGACTGACGCAGGGGAGATGATGCTCCACATACACGACCGCGTCTCACTCAAGAAGGACCTCCAGAAGATCATCGCCATAGTGGACGTCTCCGACAGCATGGTCGAGAGGGGCGAGATCGGCATCTACGAGGACTTCCTTCCGTTCTTTGCAGTCTCAGACGGCGACGCCATCGAGCTGAGCGTGGCGACCCCGCCGCCATCCGTCGCCTTCATAAGGAAGAAGATGAAGGGTGGCACCCTTAACAAGGAGGAGCTGCACCGCATCGTGAAGGACACCGTCACCCATTCACTGAGTGAGCTGGAGGTCGCCGCCTTTCTCATGGCCGAGCAATACGTCGGCATGAACATGGATGAGGTGGAGCACCTCACGCGTGCGATCGTGGAGACCGGTCGGACGATAGACTTCGGGGAGACCGTGGTGGACAAGCACTCCATAGGCGGCGTCCCGGGAAACAAGGTGACGCTGCTCATAGTCCCGATAATCGCGGCAGCGGGTCTCAGGATACCGAAGACGAGCAGCCGCGCGATAACGAGCCCCTCGGGGACTGCCGATACGATGGAGGTCCTGGCGCCGGTGACCTTCTCTCTGGACGCGCTCCGGAAGCTGCTGATGGATGTGGGCGGGTACATCGCCTGGGGCGGCAGCCTAAACCTGGCGCCGGCGGACGACCTCTTCATCCGCATAGAGCATCCACTGTCAATCGACCCCAAGGCGCAGATGCTTGCGTCTATAATGGCAAAGAAGCTCTCCGTCGGGGTCAGCACTCTGGTCCTCGACATACCGACTGGCAAGGGCGCGAAGGTCGAGGACTTCGATACCGCGAGGTCCCTAGGGAACGACTTCATAGAGCTCGGGCGGAGGCTTGGCATAAAGGTGAGCTGCGGGATAACATACGGCAACCAGCCCGTGGGGCATACCGTGGGCCCGGCGCTGGAGGCCAGGGAGGCGCTGCTGGCGCTGACAGGGAAAGGCCCCAACAGCCTAATCGAGAAGTCGACGTCCCTCGCCGGCATGCTCTTGGAGATGAACGGCGTCACGCCGAAGGGGCAGGGTCAGGCGTTCGCCAAGGACCTGCTGCGCTCCGGAAAGGCTTACCAGAAGATGCAGGAGATCATAGAGAAGCAGGGGGGCGACCCTGACGTGAAGCCTGACGATGTGCCGCTTGGCAAGCTACGCTACGTCGTGCCCGCTCCGATCGACGGATACGTGAGCAGCATAAACAACAGCGCAATAAATGCCATTGCAAAGGCTGCAGGCGCGCCTGTCTGCAAGGGCGCCGGCATAATGTTGCACGCGAAGATCGGATACGCCGTGAAGAAGGGTGACCCCGTCCTCGAGATCTTCTCCGAGAACGAGCAGAGCCTCAAGAACGCCCAGATGATTGCACTACAGAGGGGCGCATTCGTGATAGAGGGGATGCTCCTCGAGGAGCTGCCCGGATTCTGAGGCCCATACTGGGTGCGCCCTCAGGGGGCGTGCCCTATCCGCCCTTTCTGAAACGCGCCACCCTTAGCCGCGAAACGATAAATAGTATTTCCTATTTAATTGAAGCAAATATGCTCCTGCAGGACAAATCTTTTGGGTGACAATCGACTTGGCAGACACTACCCTCGAAGCGAAGGAGGTCCCGGTCAACGACGGCGCCGCCGGGACCGCGCGCAGGTCTGCTAGGCGATCGAGATCTAGATCGATGAGGAGCGAAGCCAAGCCGGCAGTAAAGGAGCTACTCACCACGGCCGAGAACGAGGCGCGTAAGATGCGCGCGGTCAACCCTGCCCAGTACTACAGGCAGAACCTCGGCCAGCTCGGTTTCGGAGACCCGGAGCACGCGCTCGTCCAGACGATCAAGGAGCTGATGGACAACTCGCTCGATGCTTGCGAGGCCATGGGCATACTGCCCGAGATCGAGGTCAAGCTGACCGCAACCGAGAAGCAATACGAGGTCATCACCAACAAGACTAAGGAGGGCGGGATCCGTCGCTTCCCGATATTCCGGGTCTCGGTGGAC
Source organism: uncultured Nitrososphaerota archaeon (assembly GCA_964513415.1). Lineage (GTDB taxonomy): Archaea > Thermoproteota > Methanomethylicia > Methanomethylicales > Methanomethylicaceae > Methanomethylicus. Next base: position 2,469 of record CAZEMX010000133.1, on the reverse strand, counting down.
GACAACGGGTGCGGAGTCATCAAGAGCAAGGTTGCGAAGGCATTTGGGAAGGTCCTCTACGGCTCAAAGTTCTTCGCCCTCAAGCAGTCGAGGGGGCAGCAGGGGCTAGGAGTACACGCCGCCATCATATACGCACAGCTGACCTCTCTCGAGCCGGCCACGATCACGACCAAGACCGAATCCGACGAGGTCGCCAACAGGATCCGCCTGAAGATAGACACCGAGAGCAACAATCCTGTGATCGTCTCATCGGAGGAGACCACGTTCCCACGTGCTCACGGGACCCGCGTCGAGCTGATGGTGGCCGGCGACTATACTGGAAAGGTGGAGTCCTTCATAAAGGAGCTCTCGCTCGCAAACCCGCATGCAGACCTGAAGTTCACCGTCGTCGTCCAGCCAGGGCAGGAGCCAAGCGTGTTGCACTTCAAGCGGGCGAACGATGTGCTCCCACCGCAGGCAAAGGAGATCAAGCCCCACCTGCTCTCAATGGAGCCGGGGGCATTGCTGGAGATGCGGTCCAACGACCTGTGCTGCGGCAACGCCAAGCAGTTCCTCGTCAAGCACTTCGTCAGGATATCCGAAGACAAGGCTGCTCAGATACTGAAGGCCGCCAAGCAGAACCCGAACTTGCCACCGCAGTCGATAGACGTCGAGGCTCTGCTGAAGGCTGCCCGCGAAAGCGACCTGATGAGACCGCCCCTGGACGTGCTGAGTCCGATCGGTGAAGACGCGCTCAGGCATTCCCTAAAGCGCATGTACGCCGACTCTGAGTTTATCGGCGTCGTATCTAGGGAACCGTGGTCCTACAGGGGCATGCCGTTCCAGGTCGAGGTGGGCGTCGTCTACGGTGGACCATCCGTCGTGCTGGACTGCGACAAGGTGAGGGAGGGCGTCTTCAAGGCGCGGGTCATCCGCCTCGGCAACAAGTGCCCTCTGATATACGACTCAAAGGACTGCCTACTTTACAAGGTTGCGAAGGAGATCAACTGGAGGAACTACAAGATCCCACAGGACGAGGGGAGCCTGCCCATGGCCCCCATGATTATCGTGGTCTCGCTGGTCTCAACGAAGGTACCTTACATCGTCGCCGGCAAGTTCGCCGTGGCTTACCACGAAGAGATCCGCGAGCAGCTCAAGCTGGCGCTGCAGACCCTCGGGCGCATGATTTACTCGTTCATATCGCACAGGCAGAGGCAGGAGCACGAGATGCACCGGCAGAGCATCTTCCAGATATACGCGCGGGAGGTGGCGAGGGACCTCTCCGTACTCTCCGGCAGGAGCGAGCAGCTCCTTCTCGACAGGCTACTGGAGTCAGCCAAACACAAGAAAGTCTCAAAGCCCTCAAAGGACGCCGAGACTGCGAAGGTCCGGGCCGAGGAGCCAAAGCGCGCCAGATCAAAATCTGCCAAGGAGGCTTCTGCGCAGCCACTGCCGGAGGTGGTTCCCGCGACCAAGGAGGAATTGCCGCTCCCGCCCTCGGCGCAACCGCCTACCGCGCCTAAGAAGCGGCAGATGACGTTAGAGCAGTTCTGGGGGTCTCCATCTTGAAGAAGCTGACAAAGAATGCAGGCAAGATGCGCGGGCTCGAGACATTCGACGACGCTGCAAACACCCTCAAGCAGCTATTCGTTGAGCTCTCGAACGACATCGTGGACTCCAAGCCGCCTATGGTAAGGATTCCCGTGCGCACCGCATCCAACACGATCTTCGACCCGGAGCGCGAGATACTGACGCTGGGGACGCGGACCAGCGAGAGGAAGTTCAACGACATAAGCGGAGTGCGGTCATTCATGCAGACCGTCCTCCTCGCCCGAGCCATCTACGAGGCGCTCAAGCACGATGACCACCCGACAATCAGGGACCTCTACTACTATACGCTGCACACCATAGCTGACACCGAGATCGAGACCTTCAACGGTCAGGACGAGTCCAACAATGTCTTTCAGGACATCGAGGTCCTGACCGGGCTCCTGAGGGAGCAGATGGGGATCGTCGCCGAGTCCAGGGGCGCCATGGTGGGTGAGGTCATCCTTGAGTCCAAGGGCAACAAGATCGACTGCGCGAAGTTCGGCATAGGCGCCTTCAACATCCCGTCGCTCTGCGACCAGATACACATACTTGAGGTCGATGCCGATTACGTCCTCGTCGTGGAGAAGGATGCCATCTTCCAGCGGCTCAATGACTATGAGTTCTGGAGGAAGAACAAGTGCATCCTGATAACGGGCAAGGGTCAGGCCGACCGAGCCACAAGGCGCATGGTAAGACGCCTCAACGAGGACTGGGGGCTCCCCGTCTACGTGCTGACGGACGCCGACCCATACGGGTGGTATATCTACTCCACTTACAGGGCAGGCAGCATCAGCCTCTCCTACGAGTCATACAGGCTCGCATGCCCATCGGCAAAGTTCCTAGGGCTCTCGATGACCGACCTGGAGAAGTACGAGATACCGAAGGACCACCTGATCAAGG
>CAZEMX010000132.1:0-5263 GCA_964513415.1 uncultured Nitrososphaerota archaeon | reverse complement strand
TCTGAAGCACCTCGATCACCAATTCTCTCGGGGCATAGAGGAGATAGCATCAAAGCTGGCCGCGACCTGAGGTAAAGAAAAGGAAGGAAGAAATAGGGCGGCCGCCCGGCGACCGGTAATTTTGGCGATGCGCCCGGCAGGGCGCCCCAAAGCCGCCCAAGGGCAGGCCCCGCAATAAAAAAGGCAGGGGATGGGTTCAGCCCTGTTTTTCCCAGATGAACCCGCCGCGCTTCTTGAAATGCTCGACCAGCCCGCCGTCCTGCAGAATTGTCATGAGGAATGGCGGTATGGGCTTGAAGGAGTAGGTCCTCGTGCCGGCCAGCACCTGCCCCTCGGCCAGCCTCAGCTCGACGGTGTCGCCTGTCTTTATGCTGTCGTCCAAGTCAGGGCACTCGACTACGGGCAGACCGATGTTGAAGGAGTTTCTGTAGAAGATCCTGGCGAACGATTTCGCAACCACCGCGCTGACACCCGCGTGCTTGATGACGACGGGGGCCTGCTCCCTGCTCGAGCCGCAGCCGAAGTTCTCGCCGGCGACGATTATGTCGCCCTTCGAGACCTTCGATGAGAACTGAGGGTCCGCGCCTTCCATTGCGTGCCTTGCGAGCTCGTTGAAGTCTATTGTCTTGAATTTGTACTTTCCGGGAATGATCAAGTCTGTTGATATGTCGTCACCAAATTTCCATACTTTCCCCTTTATGACCTGCATGCTTAGACCCCCATAGGAATTGCCAGCTTGCCATAGAGTGCGGCATAGGCAGCTGTGAGTGGAGACGCCAGATAGATGTCTGCGTCTGCGCACCCCATCCTCCCCTTGAAGTTCCTGTTCGTAGTCGAAATCACGGCCTCTGACTGCGACGGGACGCCGTGATGGCCGCCCACGCAGGGGCCGCATCCTGGCACGCCAACCGCGCAGCCCGCCTTCACCAGCTCTTCGATCAGCCCTTCTCTGATCGCGCCAAGCATGATCTCCCTCGATGCAGGCATCACTATCGTCCTTGCCTTCACTCTTTTGCCGCGGAGCACCTTGACCGCCACCCGCAGGTCCTCGAGCCTGCCGTTGGTGCAGGATCCGATGAAGACCTGATCGACGTGCATGCCTTCGAGCGCAGAGACGGGCTTGACGTTGTCGACCTGATGCGGGCAGGAGAGCTGAGGCTCAAGCTTCTCGGCCTCTATCTCGAGCACATCGGAGTAGGACGCATCGCGGTCCGCAGCCAGCTCCACGAAGGGGACACGGATCCTGCCCTCGAGGAACTGCCGGGTAACCGAGTCGGATGCGATCAGGCCGGTCTTCCCGCCCATCTCGATTGCCATGTTGCACATGGTCATCCTGCTGTCCATGGTCATCCTCTTCACGGCGTCGCCGGTGAACTCGACCGCCTTGTATGTGGCGCCGTCTGCGCCGACCTTGCCGATTGCATAGATGATAGCGTCCTTTGACATGACGTTCGACGGCAGCGTGCCGGTGATGTTGATCCTGAGGGTCTCGGGTACCTTAAACCAGAGCTTGCCAGAGGCGAAGACAGCAGCCATATCGGTTGAGCCTATACCTGTCGAGAAGGCTGCGAATGCGCCGTGGGTGCACGTGTGCGAGTCCGCGCCTACGACGACCCCGCCAGGGAATACGTACCCCTTCTCAGGCAGTATCTGGTGGCATATGCCCTCGCCCACATCGTAGAGCGTGACGCCGTATGCAGCCGCGAAGTCCCTCATCATCTTGTGCAGGGCAGACGTGCCCTCGTTCGAGCTCGGAGAGATGTGGTCAATTACAAATGCCGCTTTCTCCTTTGCCCATACCCGCTTTGCACCCATTGCTTCAAAGCTCTTTATCATCAATGGAGCGGTTCCGTCGTGGGCCATGGCGGCATCGATAGGCAATACGACAATGTCACCAGGAGTAGGCCGTTTGCCTGTCTTCCTGAATATGATCTTCTCAGCCAACGTCATTCCCATTCGCGAACACCAGACTTCGTTTGAATATCAGCAAAACAATTTTAAATCTATCGGAACAATTATTGCAGATTCCGGCGTACGAAGAAATGTTATAAAAACCAAGCGACATAGGGGTAAGCGATCAATATGGGCTCGAAGACTGGTGTCGAAAGGTTCAGCATATCGGCTCCGCCGGAGCTAGTGAAGGAATTCGACGGTACGATCGGGAGCCTCAACCAAGACAGGTCCAAGGCGATTCAGCAGGCGATGCGACTCTTCCTTTCGGAGCACAACTGGGCCCGCGGGAGCGGGGAGTGCGCAGGGGCGATCGTGCTCATCTATGACCACGACGTTCACGAGGTTGGGGAGGAGCTCACGGATATCCAACATCATTCGAGGTCGGTCATAAATTCAGTGCTGCACATCCACATCGACGAGAAGAACTGCCTCGAGATAATCGCAGTACGGGGCGGCGTCGACAAGCTCAAGACGCTCATCGGCAGCCTAACGGCGTGCCGAGGAGTCAAAGCACTGAAGCATACGATAATAGGCATATGAACGGGAACGGGACGGGGGAGAAAGCAAGTTAAAAAAAAGGATATGTGAGCGCCGGCTTTGCTCACCGCGCCCTTAGAGCTGAATGCCTTCACGGCTGACGTCGGCAGGCAGCTCGGGGAACTTGTCCTTGATCCTCTGTTCGGCTACGGTTGCAGCTTCACCGAGAATCTTCTCGGCATCCTCGTTGGCTGCGCCGAACGATACATTGAGGTTGGAGGATGTGCCAGCGTCAGTCACTATTGCAGAGAGCGAGTCGCTCAAACTAGCGAACCCCTTCTCCGCCTCAGGGACAACCTGGAGCACGCCGCCCTGCACACCCTTGATGATGGAGATAGCGGGGGTCACTGTGCCAACGAAGTCGCCATAATCCTTGACGGTGGTAAGCCGTAGGGATATGCTCTCGAGCGCGAGCTTGACCTGAGTTACGCGCTTTATGATCTTCCTGACCTCCACCAACTCGTTGGCGTATATTGTTGCCTTTGCACGGTCGTGCTTCGAGTAAGCATCAACAACCTTGTTGAAAATTTGTGCGTCCTTCTCTACAAGCCTGTTGTTAGCTATATCTAGCCTCTGAACCTGCGTTCCTATCAACTTAATCGTACTTTCAATATGGGGCTTCAGCGGACCGCTGGGAACGCTGCCCTTCCTCTCGGGAGCTTCCCAGTTTTTAGCGAAATTGCTCATTAACAGATACACCTGCGGTTAAACTCTTTAATCAAGTAGTTAAAAAAAGTTTCGAGGATACGATTTTACCTTGCGACGAGATTAGGGAGGACAACTCACCGCTCAATCAAGACGGCGCACTTAGCCTCGATAGCTATCCTTGAGCTCACGCTGCCGAGGTTCTTTATCGATCCGAGCTTATCCTTGCTTCCAACGACGATCAGCTCCACGTCATTGTCCAGAGCAAACTTCAGGATCTCCTCGGCCGGATCGCCATCAAGCTGGACTGGCGTCACATTCACGCCCGCTTCCTTCGCCTTCCTAAGCACCACCTCGAAGAGGTCCTTCGAGTTGCTACGCATCAGGTCGTGATAGGCAGGATCAACTGCCACAGGGCTGCTGTTCGCATATGGCAGCTTTGTCTGGATCACGTTAACCGCGTACAGGACGCTGCAGGACCGCTGAGAAAGGAGGAGGGCCCTTTCAAAGACCTTCGCTGACATGTAGGAGTTGTCGATGGCTGCAAGCACGCGCCTGTATGGAGAAACCTCCTTCCCAAAGCCCTCCTTAAAGGAGCCGCATAGAAGAGCAGCGCTGCTGGATGTCATCTCGGTTCACTTGGGATTAATTTGCGCACCTTGTATTTTTCAATTGCTGTTTTTGCAGAGGCACAGTTATATTGCATTAAAGCAATTCGAGTGTGAGGGGATCGGCAACGGAAAGAGCGGTCTTTATGATGTCAGGCGGAATAGACTCGCCTCCGGCGGCATACCTAGGAATCAAGGCCGGCTGGGAGCCGATCTTCGTTTACTTCGACGGCAGGCCCTTCGCCGGCGAGGATACGATGGAAAGGGCGTTGAGAACGATAAGGCGGGTCGAGGAGGCGTGTGGAAGGAAAGGCACGACGCTGGTCGTCCCTCACGGAAGGGACCTTGAGGAGATACTGAAGTGCCGCAGGAACCTCTCATGTGTGCTGTGCAAGAGGATGATGTACAGGAAGGCGGAGAGGATAGCGCACAGGTATTCCTGCAGCGCAATAGTGACGGGCGAGATACTGGGGGAGCAGGCGAGCCAGACCCTGCACAACCTCGTTGTGGACAGCGTTGTCGTCGATATGCCAATTGTCAGGCCCTTGATCGGCATGAACAAGAGGGAGGTGGAGGCGATAGCCAGAAAGATAGGGACGTTTGAGATCTCCACCTCGAAGGCGCAGGAGTGCATGGCGCAGGCAATAAAGGCGAGGACGAGGGCGCGCCCTGAGGAAGCCCTAAAGGAAGAGGCAAAGATGCCGATCGAGAGGCTTATCGAAGAGGCGCTCAGGCCTTTAGGCTGACCCTGCCGCGCGAAACGGTAAACCGCCTAATGCCTTTCAGCGATGCGCTGACGGCAGAGGCGTCGATGTGGCGATCATTCAGCCTTGAGCCGTATCTGGCCGAGCGGTTCAAATCCAACCCGATGAGTGATGCCCACTTGTACATGCAGGCACTATCCATGGCTATGAGCGGGAAGAGGAGGGAGGTTTCTGCGCCCCTTGATATTGAGCCCAACGCGTCGAGGTCTGCTGGAACCATGCCTGAAACGGTCATGCCCAGCCCTAACGAGGCAGCGGCCGCGTCGGCAACCTTGAGGCTGAATGTCCGGAATTCGTCCTCACGAAGACCGGCGGGCGCAGTGGCCTGCAGGCAATCGAGCCCGCGGCTTGGGAGCCATCTTGAAAGGGCCACCAGGTTGTCGATGACAGGACCCATGTCCCGCCCCTCCTGCTCTACGGATAGCGCGGTGACCGGCGACCCCCGCTTCATTATGCACCAAGAGGCGATAAGCGAGTCCGCGGTCTCGTCGACAACCCCCAAGGCAGAGTCCTGAGTGCCGATAGGGTATCCATCAGGGCCTGCGTAGACCTCAGAATAGACCATGGCAAGATCGCTCCGGATCTCGACGGAGACCTCTTGATCCGGATCGGTGAGGTCCACCTTAAGGGGCGCGCCGAGCCCAAGTATCGCCTCGCCCAGCCTGGCGGCTACGTCCTGGCTCGAGTAAGGGTGGTTTCCTGTCCGCCGGCACCTCACTGCAAACGTGCCCTGCACCATTCCTGCTGCGAGCCTCT
>CAZEMX010000131.1:0-5299 GCA_964513415.1 uncultured Nitrososphaerota archaeon | reverse complement strand
ATTGTCAGACAATTTGTGAACAAATTGTCAATTGACAGATTACGGCTTGCAATGTCAGTAATACTGACATATACTGTAACCATATAGATACAGGAGGTATATTATGAACAACATTTATCTATCAGGACTATCACATAGCGGGAGCCCATATAATCGCAGGCGCGCCGCGCTGGCGGGCTATGACCTGCCGCTGCTGGCTTACGATGCAGAGCCGATGGTGCGTGCGGCGGTCGCACAGCAGGGTTATGCGCTCTCCACTTTCCTTACCGACGAGGCGGATGTGGTACGCGCCGCGGCAGTGATACACAGTCCTAAGGAACTCATTGACCGGTGCGCAGCGACAGACACATCGCCTATGGTACGCACTGCCTGCGCCCGCCGAGGACTATTCTTGGAAATGCTTGAAAACGACAACGACGACCACGTCCGTGTAGCTGTAGCAGAAGCGGGCTATAAGCCAGAGCATTTTGTTCATGACGTCTGCCCGCGCGTAAGGGCAGCACTCGCTATTCACGGCTATGCCAACGTCAATGAGTCGCTTGTCTCTGACCCAAACCCAAACGTCCGCGCAGCCGTGGCGTACTCGGGCACATACCTTGACAGACTGGTAAGCGACCCGGAGTCAGTGGTGCGTATAGCAGTGGCAAGCATGTGCCGCACTGACCTTGCCCCGGTCTTAGCCGAGGACAGTAACCCTCGCGTCCGTGCCGCACTTGCTGAACGCGGATTGATGCAGGAGCACCTGAGATATGACGACGACTCTCTTGTCAGAGCCGCCGTAGCGGGCACCGGGTACTGTTCGGAGAGTTTTGTTGACGACGAGTGCCGCGAGGTGCGCGTAGCCTTGGCAAGTCACGGACTGTGCCACGACAAGCTGCATTCCGACCCCGACAAGTACGTCCGCGCAGCCGTTGCAGAGGCAGGCGGGTATCTTACCACACTGATGCACGACGCGGAGCCTATGGTGCGCAGGCAAGCCGCCCAGAGCGACAACCGCGCAGTCTTAGAGTTCCTTATCACAGACCGCGACGCGACGGTCGCTCGGTGCGCAAGGCGCACGCTGTTCGACTTAGACGACAAATTGCCAGACAATTTGTGAACAAATTGTTAATTGACAGATTATAGCTTGCAATGTCAGTAATACTGACGTATACTGTAAACATCAAGCAAAGGAAAGCTTGAAAGAAAAACACGGAGGACAATTTTATGAAAAAGACAAGCGCACTGGCGCGTATTATCGACGCCATCAGAACACCGAAGACAATCACCTACAACATTTATATCGACAAGCACGACGTTCCGACACTCGGAACGCCCATCAAAGCGCAGCCAAAGGCGGACACGTCGGAGGTCTACGACTACTTCAAACCCTTTTGAAAGGAGGTAACAATATGAAAGTAACTATGCACACACCGGCATCGAGTGTTATCAGACAGCACCGTCTTGCGCAAGGCTTGACACAAAAGCAGCTTGCCGACATCTGTGGGGTTACGAGGACACACATCACAAATCTCGAGACCGGAGAGTTCAGCCCTTCTGTAGACGTAGCAAAGAAGATAGGGCAGGCCTTGGGCTTCGACTGGACGGAGGTGTTTAACGATGCGACTGCTGACGGTAAAACAGGTCAGTGAGATGCTACAGACCAACCCCGCTTTTGTCTACGAGCTGATAGATGCGGGAAGGCTTAGAGCTATATGGCTTCGAAGCCTTAAAGTACGGGAAGAAGAGCTCGAAAGATTTTTGATTGAGGAGGAGACACAACAAAATGACTATCACACTAAACTTTGACGGCCTCGATGATTTTATCAAGTCATACGGCAGCATTGCCGCGACAATCGAGGAGTGTAAGAAAGCTAAGACGATTATCGCGGGACCGCAAAGCACCGAAGCGCCGCAGCCTGCTAAGACCGCGGCAAAGACCGCGCCTAAGGCAGAAAAACCCGCCGACATCGGCAAGCCCATCGAGATGGACGCGCCCGCTGTGGATATTGTAGCGGTACGCGCCGCCCTTGCCGCTCTGATGCGCTCAGGAAAGCGCGACGCGGTAGCGGATATACTTTCACGCTTCGGTGCTGAGAACGTCACGGCGCTCAAACCAGAGGACTACAGCGCAGTAGTCTCAGCATGCTCGGAGGTCAAGTAAATGCCTGGTGAACACTCAAGACTTCCGGCAAGCTCCGCGACACGCTGGCTTAACTGCCCGGGAAGCGTCAAGATGTGCGAGCTTTTCCCGTCAGAAAGCAGCATCTACGCCCAAGAGGGTACACTCGCGCACGCACTGGCCGAAAGCCTGCTGAACGGAATCCCTTCGGGGTGCAGATATCGCAATCTTTGGAGCGACATCTGGGATTTTTACGAGAACCACTCGGAGCTTGACGACGACGGCGCCGCGATGGAGAAGTACATCGAAAGCTACGTTGAGTATGTCAAAGAGCTTTTCGACGCCGCAAAGAAAGAAGATGCCAGCGCGATCATGCTGACAGAGCAGCGCGTAGACTACGGCGAGTACGCACGCGACTGCTGGGGAACCTCCGATGTCATTATCATCGCTAACAAGCGCATGACGGTGATTGATCTGAAGTATGGCAAGGGCGTTCCTGTAGACGCCCCCAACAACCCCCAGCTTCGCCTGTACGCTTTAGGCGCGTGGGCTGGGTATAAACAGATATACGAGGTTGAGAAGATAACTACGGTGATTGCACAGCCCAGACTGTCGCATATATCGACGGAGACCCTGACCGCTGACGAGCTTCGCACATGGGGCGAGACCGTCATACTTCCGGCGTCGAAGAGGATAGACGAGCACCCGGACGAGTGCCACAGCGGCGACTGGTGCCGATTCTGCCCGGGTGCCGGAGCGTGCAAGGCTCGCGCCAAGGAGTGCACAGACTTCGTGGACGAGGAGGAGCCTAAAGAGCTTCTGACGCTCACGCCCGAAGAGCTGGCCAAGTGCCTGGATCGTCTCGACGCGATTAACGCGTGGACAAAGGCGGTCAACGATTACGCACTTGCGCAGGCGTTAGACGGCCTCGCGATACCGGGATACAAGATCGTAGAAGGGCGCGCAGTCAGAAAGTACACCGACGAGAGAGAAGTAGCCAAGGCCGCAGTGGCCGCAGGCTATGAGGAGGCGCTGATATATGAGCGCAAGCTTCTGACGCTTTCCGCTATGGAAAAGCTGATGGGCAAGAAGTCGTTCGCGGAAGTATGCGGAGCATACGTCGAGAAGCCGCAAGGCAAGCCAACACTCGCACCCGAGAGCGACCCAAGACCAGCGACTAAAACAGCCGCAACCGATTTTAATGATTGAGCCTAAGGAGGGCATAAAAAATGGATTATCACGCAAAAAAGATGGACGACAGAAGGATGAGAACAGGAAAGTGCAGACTGAGCTTCCCGCACGTCTTCGAGGTGTACTCGGAGAGCGGAAAGTATCAGGTACAGCTCATCATCCCGAAGACCGACAAGGAGACGATCGCACTGATCAGCGCCCTGGAAAAAAGCGCGCAGGAAGACGGAAAGGCAAAGATGTGGAACGGCAAACTGCCTAAGAAGTACTCAGGACCGCTGCACGACGGCGACATTGAGCAGGACACGACAGAGCGCCCGGAGTATGAAGGATGCTACTACATCAACGCCAAGACCACACGCCGACCCGGAGTAGTCGACAAGGACCGTGAAATCATCACGGACGAGTTCGAGCTGTACGGCGGGTGTTATGTCCGCGCCACGCTCGCTTTCTTCCCCTATGAGAACAGCGGCAATGCCGGTGTAGGCTGCCTGCTGAACAACCTCCAGAAGCTCGAAGAGGGCGACAAGTTCGGCAGTGGCGTCTCCGATCCGGAAGACGACTTTGACGATGACAACATCGGCGAAGGCCTGCCATTCGACCCGCTGGCATGAGGTGAAAAGATATGTCGATTGAGAAGGTTATGTTTTTAGACTACGAGACGTACAGCAGTGTGGATATCAAAAACGGCGTATATGCGTACACCGAATCGCCAGATTTTGAAGTGCTTCTCGTATCCTTCCGGGCTCCCGGGCGAGAGCTGTTGCAGTTCTCGCCAAGGGAAGACGGCACCGACTGCGAGGTGGCAAGGCTTTTCTTTGGGGCTCTCAGCGATGAGAGCCTCTTTTTAAAAGCCCGTAACGCGCAGTTCGAGCGCGTCTGCACCGGCGCCTACTTCAAGCGCGTCATACATCCGGACAGATGGAGATGCACGGCGGTGCTATGCGCTGCCGCAGGACTGCCGCGGTCGCTCGATGAGTCCGGGCGCGCGCTGGGGCTTGCCGAGGACGAGAGAAAGCTCAAGACCGGCACCGCCCTTATAAACTATTTTTGCAAGCCCTGCAAGCCTACCGCTGCCAACGGCGGGAGGACGCGCAATCTTCCGGGTGACAGCCCGGAGAAGTGGAGACTTTTCAAAGACTACAACCGCAGAGACGTCGAGGCTGACATCGCGATCGCAGACAGGCTCAGCGCATACACGCCCACAGAGGCCGAGCAGAGACTATACAGCTTAGACCAGATAATCGCCGACAGAGGCGTCAGAGCTGACACGGGCCTGATAGATAAGGTAAATGGCTACGTCGCCACGCACGGCGAGGAGCTTATCGCGGAGATGAAAGAGCTTACTGGATTAGACAACCCTAACAGCCTTTCACGACTTCGTGACTGGCTAAAGGCCACCGGGGCTGCAGACATGTCCGACAGTATGGACAAGAAAGCCATAGCAGAAGCCCTCAAGACCGGAGCGATATCCGACAAGGTTCGCCGAGTGTTAGAGCTTCGCCAGCAGACCGGAAAGACCAGCCTCGCGAAGTATGCCAAGGCGGCAGAGTCCGTCAGTGCGGACGGAAGGCTTCGCGGCATGCTGGTGTTCTACGGTGCGCGGACAGGACGATGGAGCGGCAGGATTCTACAGCTTCAGAACCTCCCGCAAAACCATATCGAGGACTTAGACCTTGCGCACAGCCTCGCCCAGTCGGGATACTTTGACGCACTCGAAACGCTCTACGGTGATACCTCCGACGTGCTTAGTCAGCTCATCCGCACGATGCTCATACCGTCGGAGGGCTGCCGCTTCGTAGTGTCGGACTTCTCCGCGATAGAAGCGCGCGTGATAGCGTGGCTCGCGGATGAGGACTGGCGCGTCAAGGTCTTTGAGGACGGCGGCGACATATACTGTGAGTCCGCGTCAAGAATGTTCGGTGTGCCTGTCGAGAAGCACGGTCAGAACGCGCATCTGCGGCAGCAGGGCAAGGTTGCCGAGCTTGCCCTTGGCTATGGCGGTTCCGT
>CAZEMX010000130.1:3596-5478 GCA_964513415.1 uncultured Nitrososphaerota archaeon | reverse complement strand
GCGTTAGGGCACACGTCAAAATGCTTGTCATTGTGCGCGGCGACCCACCGAGAGAACCTGTCTCGGCTGCGCGGTTCTGCCGCAACCGGCGCCACGAACAGGAACGGCCCGCGCCCAGTGAATGCCGGTACAAGTTCGCGCTCTTCGAGTACCTCCCACTCGCCAGGCCATTCCGGCATCGCAATCGCCGCTTCGTGCAGCCTGTTCTTTCCGTGCGCCGTCTTCGCCTTCAGCAAAACCAATCGCATGTTTTCCCTCCGTGCCCTAACCCTGCGCTGAACCGGACGCTTCGCTTTCCGGCTTCGCGCCGGTTAGCTCCATGTTGACGCCTTGGCCTCCGCTCATGCCGCTCTCCACAGCGTCCACAGCGCGTAAATCACCGCGCCCCAGACCAGCGCCAGGTAGAGCGCGACGCCGGACCAGGCCAGGAACCTGAATCTTCGATGCGTCAGGCGGCGCATGGCGTGGTCTCCGGGGTGCGGATGTTGAGGCGGCGCCAGCCCGGCCGGCCTTCGGGCGCCAACACGTGCTTTCCGCCCGGTGTGAGCCAGATGCCCACGCCGGCGGTGTTGGCCAGGGCCACAGCGTCGGTGAGGCGTGTTTTGGCCGGGAGGATGGTGTAGACGGGGAAAAGCGCGTTCATGGCGTCTCCTGGGTCTGGTATTGAATGGCGGCGGCATTGGCCTGACGGGCCCGGCGCCGCCGGAGGATCAGGGCGAGGCGGCGCAGGGCTACGCCCAGGGCCTGTCCGACCCGGGCGGCGTGGTCGAATGTGATGCCGCAGTCCATGAGGTCGGTGCACGCATAGGCGGCGCGTAGTTCGTCCTGGGTGGGCTCGATCAGGATGTCGCGGGGCATGTCAGTCGGCATGGCGGCGCAGGAAGGCGGGGACGTCGAGCATTTCCACGCCGTCGATGTGGTGGGCAGGCGGATCGGTCAGGCCGTCCAGCGCCTTGGGGGTGCCGTAGGCGCTGGCCCGCCACGCGGGGATCATGCACAGCTCGCCGCGATGCAGCCGGGCCAGCACGCGGCGCTTAAGGGCCTGCTCCAACTGGTCCGGGTCGGCGATCTGTTCCACCTTGATGCGCTGGTCCAGGTTCGCCAGGGGAATCAGGTGGTGGAACGGGATGGGCTGGGCCAGTGCGTCGAGCTGCGCGACGGGAATGTGCTTCATCACAGGCCCCGCTTGAGAAAAGCGGTCTTTTCCCAGGCCATGCGCCAGGAACAGCGCAGGGCGGTTTTCATGCGCGCGGTCATCCTGATGCGCGTCTTGATGTAGTCAATCCAGGTCATTCGGTCACTCCGCCGATAGCTTCATGCCAATGGCCTGGGCGATTTCGCGCCGGGCGGCGTCGTAGCCGGCCTGCCGCCCGACCTTGTAGCCAGGCAGGATGTCTACGGCGATTGAGGGTTCCAGGTTGAGCTGGGTGAGCGCCCGGGTGAGCCGGTTGATTTCCGCCAACAGCCGCAATCCCTCGTGTTTGCGCACCAGAGATTCGCCGCCGGTGGCGAGGGTTTCGGTGAGGGCGACCGCGTCCGACCTGGTCTCGGCGATGTCACTGGTGTGCGTCCGGCCACTGATCGCGGACCAATACCACTTCCCCGCGCTTCTCGATTGCGGGCCGTATTGGCTGATGTGGATGTGGACGCCGTTGTGATCCGCTTCGGCCGCCGGGCTACCGTCGATTTCAGTTTCTTTCCACTCGATCATTTTCCGCTCCCATCTCCGCCCGGCACGGTGCCGGGCCTGCTTCGCCAGGTGGTGGGCCTGATCCTTTCGCTGCGTGCTGCGTGCCCGTGGGCCGTTCCGCGCCCCGGCGTGTGCTGCTGCCGGGATTCCAGCTACTCAGGGCCGTGCCCCGCTCGGGGGTTTTGCCTGGTG
>CAZEMX010000130.1:0-3496 GCA_964513415.1 uncultured Nitrososphaerota archaeon | reverse complement strand
GAGGCCGCCTGATGACCCATCGCGTGGTGGAGCAGCGGTCAGCTCGCCGGGCCCATAACCCGGAGGTCGCCGGTTCGAGTCCGGCCCACGCATCCATTTCAATGCCCGCCCGGCCTTCCCGTCCACGGGGTGTCCGGTCAAGCAAACCCTGGGCCGTGGCGGGCGCCCTACCCAGACCCCACGCGCCGAATCGTCTCCCTGGCGAGGCTTGCCTGGAAATCTCCAGGCTAGGACGTTGGGTCGCCCTGACCTCCCTGAGCGCGCGCACCGCGCGCTTTTCGCCGTCCCGTGTGTTACCCGGGGCGGCTTTTTTCTTCGCACCCGCCCCGGCCGGGTTAAGCCGGGACTCAAGCTCCTTCACTACTCTCCATGCCGCATGGGCTCCCCGGGCTTCGGCCCGGGGCTTCTGTTCCTGATCGTTGGCTGGCGTCTTCATGACTTCAGCCTATTTTTTTGCTCCAAAAATGTCTGTCCGTGTCTGTCCGTGAAATACGGACGGGCACGGAAAAGGAGGCCGAATGCAGATGCAGTTGATCAATGAGACCTGGCGCGAGGCATTGCAGGATGTGGTGAAGGCATGCGGCGGCCATAAAAAGGTGGGCGTGCTGTTGTGGCCTGAGATGGAAATCCGGCCCGATGCGGCGGGGAACAAGCTGCGGGATCACCTGGACGCGGATCGGCGCGAGAAGCTTTCCTTGGAGCAAATTCTGTTGCTGATGCGGCTGGGCAGACAGGCCGGAGTGCATTCGGCCATGAACTTCCTGGCGGACGAGTTGGGCTATACCCGGCCGACGCCGGTGTCCCGCGAGGATGCGGAGACCCGTTTGCTGGGTGCCATCGAGACAGCGTCGGCGACCTTGACGAAGGCCATGCGCGAGCTGGACATGATGCGTGCCCGGGAGTCGGCAAGGTGATCCGCCACGCTTTCGACTTGGCCCGGGCGTTCATCAACCGCCGTGCCGGGCAGCGCATCCGCCGCCTGGAAGAGCGGCTTCCTTATGGGGTGGCGTGATGCCGAAGAAAGACCGAAAGTGTCCTGGCCTGGCGAATTTGTTGGCTGAGGTTGTGGCGGAGATGCGCAAGTCGAAGACCTTCACCTGCGCGGATGCGGTGGCGATCATGACACCGGTGCTCGGCTTTGAGCCTGGCATGAAGTCGGTAGCCCGCGCGCTGTCATTCCTGTGTCTGCGTGGCGATGTTCGCGTGATGACGATGCGGCATCGGCCCGGCGAGAACTTTGCGGTGAATGTGTATGGTCGTGGAGATGGGCCGAAGCCCATGAATAAACTCAAGTCGTTGCCGCCTGAATTGCCGGGCGTGGTGATCGAGAAGGCATTGGCGCCTGGCCATCGCCGGGTCACTTTCGGCATGGCGTGGAAACCCTACCGGGAGCCGAAAACGGAACGCCCATGGCGGGGGTATGAGTCGGGCTTGTCGCGGATCTGAGGCGGACAATGCCGCTTCCCCCTTATGCCAAGGAACTGGCCCAGGCCAGGCGTCAGGGCCTGGTGCCGATGCTGGGCTGCGGGTGGTTCGTGGTGGCGCTGGGCTGGGAGGTGCATCGGCGCATCCCGGATCAGGGCCGGTTTCCACGAGTGGTGCTGCCGCTGGATGTGGCGGTGCAGAACTACGACTTGAGGCCGCTGGCGGGGCTTGATCTGCTGTTGGTCTTTGATCGCCCGGATGCCGCGCGCGTCCAGGAGGTGGCGGAGTGCCTGCTGGCGATCCGTCCGCGCACCCTGACGTCCTGTCCGCTCGATGCCCGGGGCAGCGGCGATTGGCATTGCTGGCACGAGCCCGGCGAAACCATTTGGAAGGCTGGCCATGGCGCTTAAGCTGGTGCCGTCCACCGCGGACCAACAGGCGGCCTACGATGGCGCGGGAAGCGCGGATGGCGCGGGCGGCGGCCGTTTCCGGGCCGATGGCCGGCGCGTGATCCAGCATGATCCCGGCCGGCTGCCGGAGGTGCTGGATGAGATGGGCGAGGCGCTGAAGGAGTTTTGCGCGGGCGGTGGCAATCTGTTCCGCTGAGGCTCGGGGCTGGCCAGGGTGTATGTGACGGCGGATGCGGTGGAGGGCCCGGTGAAGCGCTGGGCCGGGTCGGTGACGCTGCATCCGGTGGAGGCGCCGCATCTGCGCGAGCTGGCGGGCCGGGCGGCGGTGCACGAGCGCTATGACGGGCGCGCGGAGAAGTACAAGGTGTGCGATTGCCCGGATACGGCGGCGAAGGCGTATCTGGCGCGGGGGTGCTGGCCGGAGATTCCGGCGCTGAACGGGTTCGTGGAGGGCCCCACCTTGACCCTGGACGGCCGCGTGCTGGATGTGCCGGGCTACGATGCGAGCACGGGCCTGTTCCTGGCCTACGGAGACATCCCGGGCTACCGGCCGCCACCCCGCGCCCCGAGTAGGCAACAGGCCGCCGAGGCGGCGGATGTGCTGTTAAAGGCGATCGATACGTTTCCGTTCGTCTCATCGGCGGACTTTTCCGCCGCCCTCTCGGGGATGATCCTGGCGGTGCTGCGCCGGTCGCTGCCTTCGGCGCCGATGCTGGCGGTGACGGCGCCGACGCCGGGCACGGGGAAGACCCTGCTGACCGATACCTTCAGCTTGCTGGCCACGGGCCGCCGCGCGAGCGTGATGTCGGTTGGCCACGATGAGATCGAGGCGGACAAGCGCCTGGCCGGGGCGCTGTTGGCGGGGGATGCGATGCTGAACCTGGACAACGTGGAGCGGCCCCTGGGCGGCGATCTGTTGTGCCAGGTGCTGAGCCAGCCGGTGTTGAAGACGCGGCCCCTGGGCGGCTCGGCGATGGTGGATGTGCCCACCTGCGCGATCATCGCGGCGACGGGCAACAACCTGTCTATCGCCGGCGACCTGAAGCGGCGGGTGACGATGATCCGCATGGACGCGAAGCTGGAACGGCCGGAGCTGCGGTCCTTCGACGGGGAGCCGCACCTGGATAAGGTGTTGCGCCAGCGCGGGGAGTTGATCCGGGCGGCGTTGACGGTGCCCCTGGCGTACCTGGCGGCCGGTGCGCCGAAGCTGGGGCCGCCGCCGTTGGGGGGGTTCGAGGATTGGGATCGTTTGGCTCGGCGCCCGCTGCTGTGGCTGGGCCTGGCCGATCCGCTGGAGGCGTCCAGCCTGCTGCGGGAGCAGGATCCCGATCTGGAGACGACTCGTGCGGTGTTGACCGCGTGGCAGGCGGTGTTTGCGGGCGATGCGGTGAGCGCGGCGGACGTTGTGCGGGAGGGGATGGCGCTTGGCGAGGGGATGGATGTGAGTAATCCGACCCATCCCGAGCTGCGCGAGGCCCTGCTGATGGTGTCCGGCGGGCGCCAGCCCACGTCCCAGAAGCTGGGCTACTGGCTGCGGGCGCACAAGGACCGGATCGTGGACGGCCTGCGCGTCGCCCTGTTGCCGCCTGACCGCAACGGCATCAGTCGCTGGCAGGTGGTGACGGGCGAGGCGGGCCAGTCGAAGGAGATTCCCATGTAGC
>CAZEMX010000129.1:4674-5579 GCA_964513415.1 uncultured Nitrososphaerota archaeon | reverse complement strand
GACGCGCCGCGGCTGGCCGTTCGCGTGACCGCTGGCGCCAAGTCGTTCATTTTTGAATCCAAGCTGAACCGGCAAACCGTTCGCATCACCATCGGCGACACGCGAGCATGGACGCTGGCCGCCGCCCGCGACGAGGCCCGCCGCCTGCAAACGATGATTGACCAGGGCATCGACCCGCGCCAAGAGAAGCGTGAGCGCATCGCCGCCGCCGAGGCCAAGCAGGAAGAAGCGCAGCGCATTGCGACGCCGGCATTCGCCGCCTGGCAAGCCTACCTTGCCGCTCGTGCGCCACGGTGGGGCGAACGCACCCTGCTTGACCATCAGAAACTTGTCGACGTCGGCGGACAACCCAAGACCCGCGGCAGGCGCCCCGGCGAAGGCAGCACGACGCTACCGGGCTGCCTGCTGCCGTTGCTGAGCCTTCCTCTGGAACAGATCGACGCCGACCGCGTGCGCGCCTGGCTACAGGACGAAGCCGACCGACGCCCGACACATGCCGCGCTGGCTTTCCGGTATCTGCGCGCCTTCCTCAACTGGTGCAGCGACCGCCCCGAGTACCGCGACCAGGTACAGGCCGGAGCCTGCATTACTCGACTGGCCCGCGACGAACTGCCGAAGAAATCCGCCAAGGACGACTGCCTGCAACGCGAGCAACTGCCGGCATGGTTCGCTGCCGTGCGCCAGATCGGCAACCCGGTCATTGCCGCCTATCTGCAAGGGCTGTTGCTGACCGGAGCGCGCCGGGAAGAACTGGCCGGTCTGACCTGGGACGACGTGGACTTCCAGTGGAAGGCGATCACCATCAAGGACAAGGTCGACGGCGAGCGCACTATCCCATTGACGCCCTACGTTGCCGGGCTGCTGGCCGCACTGCCGCGCCGCAATGAATGGGTATTCAGCAGCCC
>CAZEMX010000129.1:0-4664 GCA_964513415.1 uncultured Nitrososphaerota archaeon | reverse complement strand
GCCTCGTGGCTTGGATTGAAGTGCTTCCAGGTCGTTTCCGCTGGACCGCTGTCGTTCAGGCCGGCTGCAGGAGCCGCGCATTCAGCACAACAAGGCACTGACCACTGCCGGGCTGCCTGCGCTGTCTATCCACGGCCTACGCCGCTCGTTCGGCACCCTGGCGGAGTGGGTGGAATGCCCTGCTGGCGTATCCGCTCAGATCATGGGCCACAAGCCGAGCGCGACCGCGGAGAAGCATTACCGGGTTCGCCCGCTCGATCTGTTGCGCCAGTGGCACACGAAGATTGAGGGCTGGATTCTCAACGAGTCCGACATCGAGCAACCCGCCGAAGATGCGCCACGAGTGCGCATCGTGAAGGGCATGTCCGCCGCCTGACGGGTTCAGGCATAGCGGGCCGGAAGGTGCAGCGAGCACCGGCCGACCCTGACCACAACGTGAAAGGAGCTTCACATCATGGCTACTGAAAATTCTACCCAAAAAACCGACATCGACCGCAATGCCTGGCCATATTTCGCGACTGCCGGCAACCCTGCGCAGTTCTTCAACGTCGCCGAAAGCATATCCAACAAAGCCGCGCTTGAGGGGGCTTCGATGTTCCTGGCGACGGCTGCCAGCTTGGGCAATACCCCCGAAGCGCTGGCAGATGATGCACGGTGGGCCATTGTGCATCTTGTCGAGATGGCAAAGGTACTTGTCGAATCTGTGCTGAGTGCGAGCATGACACAACGCCAGTAGCAACTGAGCACTGCCGCGCCTAGGCCGATCACCGAAAACCGGGCACCTTCACCCGGCTGGCGCGGCACCCCAAACGAAGGAGCGCAGAGAAGGAGCGCCCGCATGAAGCAACGATTCCACACCCTCAAAGCCGCCGCAAACGTGCTCAACACGACCGTCTATGCCCTGCTGCAAGCCGCTGAAGCAGGAGAATTAACCCTCGCACTGCCGACGCACGGCAAATATCTGTTTCGATTCTGCCCGCGCGAGCGAGGCAAGTATTATCCCGATATGCAGTTTATGTCTTGCGACTGTATTCCCGTACCGCCGCACACAATTTCCGTCCTACTGGCCAATCAACTCACCACTGAGCCGGAGCCGGCAACCTTTTGCCAAGTTGAGTTCCCTTCCAATGCCGGATCATGGATTGAGTTCTGGCACATTGATGATTTCCTTAACCTCGACATACCGACCAGCACTCCAGGACTGATTATTCGCCTGTCGGAATCCAGCCTGCGCATAACCGACGCTGAACTAGAGCGCGTGGCTGCCGGGCGTGAGCAAGACGATTTGTTTGACCTCGTGGGACCGGACCCGCGTCGACTCGATCTGAGCGGGATTCGGCAGGGAATCGAACGGCAGACTTACATAGTCGCCAGCGAGCAAGCCGCCGACAGCACGGTGGCGCCGCAACCGACCGCTGCCGACTGTGAGCAAGGCGACGAGCCGGCAGCGAGCACGCCGCCGACCGCTGGCGACACCGAGCAAGGCGACGCCCGGGCGACCGACGACAACGCGGAGCTTGCAAACCTGTTCGACCCTGTAAAGGTGGCGACCTTAGAGGCCCTTTTTCCCGATGGCGGGAAGTGGGCCAAGCATGCCGAGCGAGCCGCCCGCAATGGGCTGCAGGTAGCGAGGTGCGAACGTGGCAAGTTCAATCCATACTTGGCTGCCGTCTGGTGGATAAACGAACAAGGCCCGACCGGCTGGAAATTGGAGCGCTGCCTGCGAGTGCTCGCCAAGAACCTGCCTGACCGCTCGATTGACTCAAAGCACCTGCTGACTGGCGAATTCGACTGAACCGCCATATTTCCGCCATGAATTGAGGCGACAGGGGCGAGTTTCCGCCAAACTTCCGCCACTTTCCCGCCACTTTCCCGCCAGAATTTCGCCATGCCATTCGGCTGAATATCGTTGTTCCTGTTAACTACGAACAGGAACACGATATGAAAAACTCCCAAACCCCGCGAGGCGATGACCGCCCGCTGCTGAGCACCGAGGAAGCCGCCTTCCGCCTGGGCATCAAGCCGCAAACCTTGCGCGCCGCACTTTGCCGCAACGGTGAGTACCTTGGCGTTCGGCCACTCAAGGCGAAAAACAGATTCTTGCGCTGGCCGGCTGCCGAGGTAGAACGACTGCTGGCCGGCGAGGTGGCGAAATGAGCGGTTCGCCTACCGAATTGAAAAAAGTGGACAAGAGCTATTTTCTTGTTCAACAGGTGCAGGTGGCGAGAGAGAACGACCTTTTGTATGACCGCTTCGGCATTGCAAACCTTGACGACTATGAGTTGACCATCTCTATCCGCGACAACGGAATTCAGGAGCCATTGACGCTATCGGCCGATCACGTCTTGCTGAGCGGGCATCGTCGGCTTGCTGCTGCCAAGTACCTGGGGCTGGAGACTGTGCCTATACGGGTTGTCGACATCATGTTCAGCAGCCTGACCCCCACGGATCGGATGGAGACTTTGCGGCTGTACAACCAGCAGCGGGAGAAGTCCGCGGGCGAGCGCATCAAGGAAAAGCTGCTCGACATCGACCCTGACCATGCCCATGCTGATCTTCGTCGAAGGAGGGTTCGCGCAAACGCGATGGCAGGCGCGGTCAGGTCCAACATCGAGATGGGCGGATGTAGGACGCGGGCAAGGATAACAACATTCCAGTTTCTCGCCGCGGTGAAGAAGGTGATCTACGAAAACGAAGGGTACTGGCCGCTGACAGACCGGCGCGTCCACTACCTGCTGCTGAACGACCCACCGCTGAAACACGACAAGAAGCCTGATTCGTGCTACGCCAACGACAAGGGTTCATACAAGGCATTGACCAACCTGCTGCTACGGGCGCGGCTGACTGGCGATATACCTTGGCAGGCAATCGAGGATTCAACCCGACCAATCCAGCTTGGCGGAGGATTTGCAACCTTTGAACAGTTTGTTACCCAGGAGACGGAGAACTTCCTGACCGGTTACAGCAGGAATCTGATGCAGGGCCAACCACATCACATCGAGATCATGCTGGAGAAGAACGCCCTGAGAACGGTCATTGAATCGGTGGCGCGGGAATACTGCATCCCTGTTACCACCGGTCGCGGGTTCTCGTCGCTGTCACCACGTTACGACCTGTTCAAGCGGTTCGTGCGGTCGGGCAAGTCGAAGCTTGTCTTGCTGATGCTGACTGACTTTGACCCTGACGGGGAAGAAATCGCGGCAGCCTTTGCGCGATCCCTGCGCGACGACTTCGGGCTGATAAACATTCACGCGGTCAAGGTGGCATTGACTGCGGATGATGTGCGCGACCATGACTTGCCGAGTGACATGGACGCCAAGGAATCAAGCCCAAACTATGAGAAGTTCATCGCTAGACATGGGACAAAGGTTGTCGAACTGGACGCCGCCCCAGTAAAGCTGCTGCAAGCCAAGCTGCGCAAAGCCATTGAATCGGTGATCGACATTGCCGAATTCAACGCGCAGATTGATCTGGAAAGGCAGGACTCGGCACACATCGAGGCGCACAGGAGGGTTGTCTTCGATGCCATAGGGGGCGCATAAAATGGCCGTCAAGCTTTCGACAAAGCACCCCTATGCCGCCCTTGAGCATCGGGTAATCGACTCCCCGGCGTATGCCAGTTTGACGTTTTCAGCGCGTGCGCTGCTGACGATGCTGACCCGGCAATTGACTCGGGACAACAACGGGCACCTGCAGGCGACGGCCGCATATCTCGAACAGTACGGCTTCTCCGACAAGACGATAACCCGCGGGGTCAATGACCTGATCACCGCTGGCCTGATCTACCGCACGCGTTGCGGAGGTTTCCACCAAGGCCCTTCGCGGTATGCGGTCACGTGGCTGCCGATCACGCAGCGCACAGGGCTTTATCTGCACGGCTTCAAGGCGTGCGCCTGGCGCGATTGGCAGCCTGCCGGAAACAAAAACACCCCCCCAAAATTACGTACGTACAGCCGTAAAAATGACGTACGGACACCCCCCGCAGGGGACAAAAATACGGCTGTGCCGGGGGACAAAAGTACGGATATTGAATTAATGCCATGTAGGGGTTTTGTTTCCGCCCTTGACTCTGCCCTTGGTTCGACCCGGAGCGGTGGCCCGCCCGTCTTGGCCGGGGGCCGTCTGCCGCCATTGGATAGCCGCACATGGCACTGATCCGACCCCGCAGCGCACAGCCCGACCTGTTCTTCCTTGGAGCGCTTCCGGCTGGTGGATTGGCACCGAGCCGCCCAGACGCAGGAATCGACCGGCAACGCTGGAGCCTGACGTTCGACGACCGCAACCCGATGTCTGTCATCGTCTGGCCGGGCGCGACCCGGGCCGAAGTCCTGGCGCAATGGCCGTCTGCATTGTCGGCGACACCTGCCGACCTGGGGCACACAGAAAGAGCGGGTCCTCCTGAGCGTTCTCATTCACGGGTAATGCGAACCGTGTTTTCCCGCTAGATACACAGACATCATAAAGGGGCTTTACGATGCCATCGCAACAAACCATTGCAGACCACCTTGACCTGGCCCAGCCAACGGTGAGCGCCCTGCTTCAACGCCTTGAGATTGATTGGCGAGAATCGACCCTCGACGAAATTCGAGTCGCATACATCCGCCGTCTTCGCGAACAGGCCGCCGGACGGTTTTCAGATGGGCCGCTGGACCTCATGAATGAGC
>CAZEMX010000128.1:0-5584 GCA_964513415.1 uncultured Nitrososphaerota archaeon | reverse complement strand
GAAGAGCTTCGCAGCGACCCCCTTCATGCCGCGCATGCCCTCGCCCACAATGGCGACAACCGCCACTTTGGGTATGGTGTGAATATCTCGTATCAGGTCTCCGTTCCTGAACTCTACCTTGAGCGCTTTGAGGGCCCTCTCCAGCTCTGGTGTTCTGATCAGCATAGATATGTTTGCCTGCGAGGAGCTTTGAGAGATCATGACGACGTTGACGTTGTGCGCAGCAAGTGTCGAGAATACCCTCGACACGACGCTGGGTATCCCTATCATTCCTGCCCCACCAGTCGTTATTATGCTCAAATCCTTTATTGCAGTGACCGCCTTCACAGGTATGCTGCCGTCTCCCTTCTCCCTGATTATTGTACCCTCGTTGCTCCTGTGGTAAGCGCTCCTTATCCTGATTGGGATCCGCCTCTCTTGGACGGGCGTTACCGTGAGTGGATGCAAGACCTTAGCCCCGAAGTATGCCATCTCCATGACCTCAGCATAAGAGAGGACCGGTATAGTCTTTGCATTCTCTACCATCTTGGGGTCAGCCGTCATTATGCCGTCCACATCTTTCCATATCCAGACCTCATCAACCTCGAGAGACGACGCAAGGATCGTGGCGGTGTAGTCTGAGCCCCCTCTTCCCAGCGTAGTGATGACGCCGTTCTCATCCTGCCCTATGAAACCGGTAACGACTGGGACCACCCCCCCCTTGAGGATAGGGAGAAGCCTGTCCTTTACCATGACCTCTG
This sequence comes from uncultured Nitrososphaerota archaeon, assembly GCA_964513415.1. Classification (GTDB taxonomy): domain Archaea; phylum Thermoproteota; class Methanomethylicia; order Methanomethylicales; family Methanomethylicaceae; genus Methanomethylicus. Next base: position 4,844 of record CAZEMX010000128.1, on the reverse strand, counting down.
TTATGTTGAGCAGGGGTTTGGCATTGCTGTAGTTGCTGTCCGTTATTATGCCGACCTCCCCGCCTGTAAGCGCAACAGATTTGACTCCCTTTGAGACAAGCGCGCCCCGCATCAGCGGTGCAGAGAGCCTCTCGCCGAATGATACCAACAGGTCCCTGGAGCGAGGAGTGAGCTCCCTCAGCAGGAAGACCCCTGTGAGGCACTGGCTCAGGGTCTCTATGAGCCTCTTAATTGTAACTGTGGTCTCTCCCAAGACCTTCTCGTCGCAGAGCTTCTCGGCCGCATCCAGGTGCCTCTTCTCGAGCCTCTCGAGAGCAGGTCTGACGCGTTCCATGTCTCCGATCCTTGCGCTCTCTCCCATCGCTATGATCTCGTCGGTGACATTTGACATTGCCGAGACGGTAACGACCACCTCGTCGTCCTTCTTCGCCCTCTCCGCTACGAGCGACGCAGAGTTGGCTATCTGATCTGGATCTTCCATCAGAACTCCGCCGAACTTCATTACAATTCTCATTGTGCTTGCCCCTTGACTTCAGCCCAACAATGTGCCTCAAATCATATCCTTTGCTTTCAGCAACTCCGCTATTAGTATTGCGTTGCCTGCCGCCCCCCTAATGGTGTTGTGGCTGAGCAGTATATACTTTATACCGTTATCGAGAGCATCTTCCTTCCTGATTCGCCCTACGACTGTAGCCATCCCTCTCGCCCTCTCCGGCGTGCCCGCCATCCTGTCCAGCCGTGGCTGGGGTCTGTCGGGCTCCTTGCGGACGATGATTGGGGGCATCGGGGCGGACGGAAGCTTCAGCCTCTGCGGCTCCCCCTCGAACCTCTCCATGCACGACGCAATCTCCTCAGGGGTCGCCGCCTTCTCTGTAATCATGAATACAGCCTCGGTATGACCATCAAGGACGCCGACTCTCTGGCAGCTCGCGCCAACCCTTATCTTGGCATTATTGAACCGGTCCTTGTAATCGCCGAGTATCTTAAGGACCTCCTGCTGAACCTTCTCCTCCTCGTTCTTTATGTAAGGCACGAGGTTGTCCACAATAGCCATCGAAGGGACGCCGAAGAATCCTGCCCCGGAGAGCGCTTGCATGGTCGAGACCAGAACCGTCCTCAAGCCATAAGACAATTGAACCGGCTTCAGGGTCATCGCCAGGCCACTGGTCGTGCAGTTTGGGCCCGTCACTATCATGCCCCTCTTTCCCTTCCTCTTCTGATCCTTTATCGCATCCAAGTGCTGGCTGTTGACTTCCGGTATAATAATCGGCACGTCTGCATCCATCCTATGGGCGCTCGTGTCTGCAACTACGGCGAACCCTGCGTCTGCCATTTCGCCCTCTATCGTCTTGGCGGCCTCTGACGGGAGCGCCGAGAATACCAGCTCTACCCCTGCCCTCTTGAACTCCTTCGGATCCGCTGCAACTACAGACATTTCCGCGGACCATTCTGGCATGCCCGTATCGAGTACCCATTTGGACGCGTCCCTGTACTTCTTCCCAACCGACGACGCTGAAGCAGAAAGCGCCGTCAGCTCAAACCATGGGTGGTCTCTAAGCATGTTCACATATCTCTGCCCCACGGAACCCGTGGATCCGAGAACTCCAACTCTCACTTTGTCCATAGAATGCTCCTCCTTGTCTGGCGGTACTCGACTGAGTATCTGAAGATTGGTGACGGTTGCTTAAAAACGCTCATTCTGTTTGGCAGGCGGTCACCTTTGTCTTTCCTCCATCGAGCACGGTCGAATTGCATACTATTCATTTCACGCAAAATTTAAACTTTGTCGCATCTCCGTCGAATCACTTTCGGTCGACACAGTCTCTTTTTTATCAGTGCGATTGAACAAACTTAGCACCTAATGCAAGAGCCTGAGCGGCGCATTGATGATTGAAAGGTTTAAATCCACCTTTAATCGCCTCCTTATTTAAGAGAGGCATGAATATCTTTGGCAGTAAAACATGAGCTAGAAGATGTCGAAGGCGTCGGTCCAGCGACGATTGAGAAACTGAAAATCGCAGGCATACTCTCCGTTGAGGCACTGGCGGTAACGCCGACGAGGACGCTGGTCGAGATAGCCGATCTCACAGAAGAAAAGGCTAGCTCGATCACACAAAATGCAAGGTCATTGCTCAATATCCGTTTCACGACGGCCAAGGATGTCCTCTCTAAGAGGCAGAACATCGGCTACATCACAACTGGATCAAAGGCTATCGACTCGCTGCTAGGGAAGGGCATCGAGAGCCAAGCCCTCACCGAGTTGATAGGCGAGTTCGGCTCCGGAAAAACCCAGCTCTGCCACCAACTCTGCGTAAGCGTTCAGTTGCCGCTCGAGAAGGGAGGATTGGGTGGAAGGGCGCTCTTCATCGACACTGAGGGGACATTCCGTCCTGAGCGGGTGATGGCAATCGCCCAGGGGCTAGGCTTGAATCCCGATGAAGTTCTGGGCAACATCATCTACGCAAGGGCTTTCAACTCTGATCATCAGATACTGCTTGCAGACGAGGCATTTTCGCTAGTATCTCAGAATAATGTGAGGCTGGTTATCGTCGACTCGGTCATTACGCACTTCAGATCCGAGTATCCCGGCAGGGAGGCACTCGCGCCGAGGCAGCAGAAGCTGAACCGGCACATTCACCAGCTCCTCCGGATGTCAGACATATACAATCTGGCCGTCATACTCACAAACCAGATCCAGTCCACCCCTGACACGTTCTTCGGAAATCCCAATAAACCTGCAGGGGGAAACGTTCTGGCCCACGGCTCGACCTACAGGATCTGGCTGAGGAAATCAAAGGAGAACAGAAGGGTTGCAAAGATCATTGACTCGCCCCTCCACCCTGAGAGCGAGTGCATATTCGCAATCACGACCAACGGCATCATCGACGTCGACGATACGAAGCACTAGCGAATCCTTGCCTTCCGCCCCCCTCAATAAAATGTATAGGGGGGGCGGAAAAAATGGACGACCGAAAAAAAGAAGATAAAAAAATTAGTCCCCTCAGCGGCCGCTGAGGATCTTCTTCACTATCTCTGCCGCCATCTCTTTCGTCCCGGCTGTTCCGCCAATGTCGCGCGTGAGCGTCTTCTTCTCCCTGAGCGTCGCCAGAACCGCCTCATCTATCCTGTTGGCGGCGTCCGCCTCCCCCAACCACTCGAGCATCATCTTCGCTGCCAGTATCATAGAAACCGGGTTCGCATCGTTCTTCCCCGCGTGCTTTGGCGCGGATCCATGTATCGGTTCGAAGAGGCCGTACTTGTCACCAACATTCGCCCCCGCCGCCATTCCTAGGCCGCCCCCCAGCTGGGCAGCTTCATCCGACAGGATGTCGCCAAACATGTTGGTCGTCACTATGACGTCGAACTCGTGTGGCCTCTTGATGAGCTGCATGGAAGCGTTATCGACGTAAAGCTCATCGAATGCCACCTCAGGGTACTTCAACGCCACTGCGTTGCAGACCTCCCTGAAGAGCCCATCCGTCGTCCTGAGGACGTTGGCCTTGTGTACGGCAGTGACCCTCTTCCGCCTCTTCATCGCATGCTTGAATGCCATCTCTGCTATCCTCTGGCATCCTCTCTTGGTTATGACTCTTAGACCGACTGTGTCCTCGCCTACCCTGAACTCGTATCCCTTGTAAAGGTCTTCCGTGTTCTCCCTCACGAAGAGCATGTCTATGTCGTCCCTCGCTGCCATGGCCCCTGGATACGACTTTATTGGCCTCAGGTTTGCGTAGAGGTCGAACATCTGCCTCAGCTTGACTATCACGTCCGCCGCGCTCTCCCCAACAGGGGCCTTGAGGCAGGCGTCCGTGCTTCTGAGCGTTTGGATCGTGTCAGCGGGAAGTGCCTCGCCGCGCTTCTTCAGGCAGTCGTCTCCTCCTGGCGCCTCAATGAATACCATCTTCACCGGGGTGACCTGCTCGATCGCAGCCAGCACCTCTAGGGTTGCATTTGTCTGCTCTGGCCCTATGCCATCGCCAGGCATTAGCGCTATCTTGTATGTTTTTGTCATTTTCTTTCCACCTTGCTAAATCTGTTCTTTAAACTCTGCAACAATCCTCCGTCCATGAGCATCTTGAGCAGGAAGTCTGGGTAACCTTCTGTGGCTATCCTCTCGCCATTGCCCTTAACCAACGCTCCCCCCTCAAGGTCTATCGTAACCGTTTCGCCCTCGCTCACTCGTTCCCTGGCATCCTTTGATATGACGACCGGCAGGCCTATGTTTATTGCATTTCTAAAGAATATCCTCGAGAACGATTTTGCTACTATCGCTCCCACGCCTGCGTGCTTGAGCGCCAGCGGCGCGTGCTCCCTGCTCGAGCCGCAGCCGAAGTTCTTCCCTGCGATTATTATATCGCCTTGTTTGATCCTATCTGCGAACCCCGGGACCAGCCCCTCAAGCGCATGCTTGGCCAGGTCCTTCGGGTCGGTCAGGACCAGGTACTTCCCTGGCAGTATCACATCGGTATCGATATCGTTACCGAAAAGCCAAACTCTACCCTTGATCTCCTTCATATTCATCTCCTCATGTACTTCCTTGGGTCCGCAAGCCTCCCCTCAATAGCGGTTGCAGCCGCCGTCTGCGGGGATGCGAGATAGACCTTCGCTGCCGTGCTGCCCATCCTGCCTATGAAATTCCTGTTCGACGTGCTTATACAGACCTCCCCGTCTGCGAGGATGCCCATGTGCCCGCCGAGGCAGGGCCCGCAGTTGGGGTTGCACACAACGCCGCCCGCTTGGATGAACGTCCTAAGGTACCCTCTCTTCTCTGCCTCGAGGTATATCCGCTGAGACGCCGGGATGACTATCAGCCTCGTGCCCGGGCTCACCTTCCTGCCTGCGAG
>CAZEMX010000127.1:1936-5619 GCA_964513415.1 uncultured Nitrososphaerota archaeon | reverse complement strand
GGAACCAGGATACCACAAGCCGAGATATTGCCCAGGCAACTTCGGCTGGTGCGAGCACCGAGAAGTACATTGGGCTGGACCCGGCTCTTATAAGACAAGGATTAGTGTTTCTGGCTGGCATAGCCAGCACCATTGCTCTGGACGTAGTTACAGGCTTGATCAAGGACCGCATCATGAAAATTCTTTCAGGCCGCGCCAGCACAAATACCACTACCACTCCGCCCTTCGAGGTCGTTGTGGTCCAATCGGGAGATAAACCCATAATCGTAGTCACGGCCAAGGCTGAACAGTCCTCGCCTAACTTCCTGGAGTATACTCCATGACCACCATAACCATCAGCCAGATACCTGAGAAAGGCAAAGATGATCGCCCCAATGCTACCTTAAGCTTTGATAGTAGAGGTAAGTATAGCCTCACCATCACTAACCCCCTCACTCCCCAAGAAGAAGAGCGTCTGGAGTGGTACTTCGAAAAGTACCTAGAGTTTCCGTTCATAGATAATGTCAAGTTCCGTGAAGCCCGAGATAGCATCACCAAATACGGCCAAGATCTCTTCAACCAGCTCTTTTCAGACCGTAATGCTTATGCTAGCTACATCCGTGCCCGAGAGAAGGGCTTGGAGAACCTCCGTTTCGAGATCATAGGCTCATCAGAGTTCTTCCAGCAGCTACACTGGGAGGCACTCCGAGACCCAGATTGGCCTACATCCCTTGTACTCGATGCCCATATGGTCCGAACCACCTTCCAGCCGCCCATCAAAGAGGCCAAAAGCCAGCTCTCGCCTACCATCAACCTTCTGATCGTCACCGCCCGGCCTGGAAAGAACGATGTAGCCTACAGGACCATCTCCAAGCCTCTAGTCGAGAGCCTGCGCAAGGCCAAGATACCCGTGAAGATCGATGTGCTCAGGCCCGGAACCTACGAGGCCCTCAGTCGTCACCTTGATGCCGTGAAAGAAGAACATGGCCAGGGATACTATCATATCATACATTTCGATATGCATGGATCACTGGCAAGCTACCAGCAGCTGATGCAAGGCGCGAGAGAGGGAAGCATCCTCTTCCAGACTCGTTATGGACGTGCAGATTATCCTGCCTATGAGGGCTACAAGGCCTTCCTGTTTTTCGAGTCCTCTAAACCCGATCAGGCCGATCCGGTCGAGGCTCAAGAGATTGCCGACCTGCTTTTGGAGCACAGCATACCCATAGCTATACTCAATGCCTGCCAATCTGCCAAGCTGACTAAAGATACTGAAGCCACTGTGGGCAGTAAGATGCTGGAGGCTGGCGTGCAGACGGTGGTGGCCATGGGCTATTCTGTGACAGTCAGCGCCGCAGCATTGATGATGACTGAACTCTACAGGCAGCTGTTCAAAAATCAGAAACTGAGTTGGGCGGTATGCTGTGCTCGGAAAGCCCTGTATAACGACAAGAACCGCGAGGCTTACTACAACCAGACCATCGAACTCGAGGACTGGATGCTGCCCGTGGTCTACCAGAATGGTGGAGCCCTGGCCGAGCCTACACTGAACCTCAGTGGTTTCACGGCCTCCGAGGAGGTGGAATACTGGCAGAAGCAGTCTCGGCTTTACCACGCACCCCCTACAACTTACGGTTTTGTGGGTCGGGACCTGGATGTTCTACAGATCGAGCGGAGGCTCTTGGCAACCAGCGAGGGCAGGAGACGTAATATGCTGCTCATCCAGGGCATGGGTGGGTCGGGCAAGACCACGTTGCTCAGGCATCTGATGGAGTGGTGGCAGACCACCGGGTTCGTGGAGGAGGTGTTCTATTTCGGCTATGACCTGCGCGCCTGGACTGCAAGCCAGATCATGGACAATCTGGCCCAGAAACTGCTGGGCGGCAAGCTCTCTACCTTCCGGGCTCTGAGCCCGGCAGCTCAACGAAAGATGCTGGGACAGAAGTTATGCAGCGAGCGGCATCTTCTGGTGCTGGATAACATGGAGTCCATAACCGGTAGCAGTCTGGCCATCAAGAACACTTTGAAGCCCGAGGAGCAGCAAGAGCTGCGCGCCTTCCTGGCGGAGCTGCTCGATTGCGAGACATTGGTGCTGATGGGCTCACGCGGCTCCGAGGATTGGCTGGCGGAGGGTGAAGAGGCACCAATGAGGCAGAACGATGTCTATCGACTGCCCGGGCTGGACGGTCAGGCTGCGACTACCCTGGCCGAGAGGGTGATGGAGAGGCTTGTGCTTGATGGCAAGAAGCGCGATGCCTACCTCCGGAGCGAAGAGCTCCAGAGGCTCATGAAGCTTCTCGATGGCTATCCTCTGCCCATACAGGTGGTGCTGGCCAACCTGGCCAATCAGACACCCAGGCAGGTCCTGGAGGCTCTGAAGGAAGGAGGCGTTGTGCAGGACTCGAAGATCCAGGATAAGACCGAGAGCATTATGCTTTGCATAGAATATTCTTATGGCAACATCGACGCTGACGACCAGAAGCTGCTCATGACATTGGCGCCATTCACAGGTGTGGTCTTCCAGCCACTCATTGAGCAGTACATCGAACATCTGAAGCATCAGCCCGCTCTGAAGGACCTGCCCTTTCAGAGGATGCAGGAGGTGCTACAGCAGGCTCACGGTGGGGGGCTGGTCACGGCCGATCACATGAGCGGCTATCTGAAGCTGCAACCTGTGCTGCCATACTTCCTACGCACTCGCCTCAATCAGGTGCCAGAGGTGAAGGAGGCAGTGCATGTGGCCTATAGGGCGCTCTACGACGGTTTTGCCAACGAGCTAATCCGTCTTATGCAATCTAAGGACGCTCAGGAGAAACAGGTCGGCCAGATGCTGGCCGGCCAGGAGTATGAGAACCTTTACAGCGCCTTAGAGATGGATCTGAATGCGAAAGGGTCTATTATGCAGCCTTATTCTGCTCTTTCTCTGTACCTGGACTCGACTCAGGAGCATGAGCTGGGTCTTAAGCTGGGTCAGATGGTGCTGGCCAGGGTTGAGGAGTACCCGGCAGAAGTTTTGCGAGGACCGATAGGTTACGAGATGGCAGGGGTCGTTGACAATATAGCAAAACGTCAGCTGTTACTTAAACGATACGCTGAAGCAGAGAAGTCTTATAAGCGAACTCTGAAGCTAGCTGAAGGGCTGACGGCTCAGGCCGTGGATACTAGAACAAAAGCCATTGTGGTGGGCGGTGTCCACCACCAGCTGGGTATGGTAGCCCAGGAGCAGAGGCAGTGGACTCAGGCCGAGGAGTATTACCAGAAGGCTATGCAGATCAAAATCGAGTTCGATGATCGGTACAGCCAGGCCAGAACATACCACAATTTGGGCATAGTAGCCCAGGAGCAGAGGCAGTGGACTCAGGCCGAGGAGTATTACCAGAAGGCTCTGCAGATCTATATCGAGTTCAAGGATCGGTACAGCCAGGCCAGCACCTACCACCAGCTGGGCATAGTAGCCCAGGAGCAGAGGCAGTGGACTCAGGCCGAGGAGTATTACCAGAAGGCTCTACAGATCTATATCGAGTTCAAGGATCGGTACAGCCAGGCCAGAACATACCACAATTTGGGCATAGTAGCCCAGGAGCAGAGGCAGTGGACTCAGGCCGAGGAGTATTACCAGAAGGCTCTGCAGATCTTTATCGAGTTCAAGGATCGGTACAGCCAGGCCAGAACATACCACAATTTGGGCATAGTAGCCCAGGAGC
>CAZEMX010000127.1:0-1836 GCA_964513415.1 uncultured Nitrososphaerota archaeon | reverse complement strand
GAGCAGAGGCAGTGGACTCAGGCCGAGGAGTATTACCAGAAGGCTCTACAGATCTTTATCGAGTTCAAGGATCGGTACGAACAGGCCAGAACATACCACCAGCTGGGCATAGTAGCCCAGGAGCAGAGGCAGTGGACTCAGGCCGAGGAGTATTACCAGAAGGCTCTGCAGATCTATATCGAGTTCAAGGATCGGTACAGCCAGGCCAGCACCTACCACCAGCTGGGCATAGTAGCCCAGGAGCAGAGGCAGTGGACTCAGGCCGAGGAGTATTACCAGAAGGCTCTGCAGATCAAAATCGAGTTCAAGGATCGGTACAGCCAGGCCAGAACATACCACCAGCTGGGCAGGGTAGCCGAGGAGCAGAGGCAGTGGGACGTTGCCAAAGAGAATTTATTGAAATCCTTGGAAATCTTCGTCGATTTCGGAGACCAACAGAGCGGTACAATCGCTTTAAGCAATCTTGCGAAGTTGTGGCAAGCCACCACAGACCAAAGGGTGCTTGCTGAAGTAGCACGGATTTTAGGCATCAGCCAAGAGGAGGCAAGAAAATTGCTTAAAGGGGATGGTTAAATAATGCCCGCCATCACAATTTCGTTAGCTCATGGTCCTTAATGCCGTTGATCGGATCTGAGACGAGCTCTTGGGCTATATCATAGCACAAGTCATAAAATAAGCATATTACGACATCGACGTACAGCATGGGTGTCTGCGGAGGCAGAGGCGATACCCGAAAGTCGGTATATAAACGGTACGCAATAAGTAATACTTTTCTATATTAAGTTATGCTGTTTTTGCATCGATCCAGTATAGAACCGCAGTTAAAAAGTTCTATGACATTATCGATGTAATATAGTAAAATGTCATAGAACCTTTTACAACTCACCGTCAGATCTGAATAATTACCTCTTTTCCGACAAAAGACCTGTACTGCGCCTCCTTTTCCGGCGTCCTGATTGTCGTCCACAGATGCCCGCCCGTGAGAAGCAGCAACACCAGGAACTCCAGGCTATCCGACAGCTCGAAGCTGCCTGACCTCCACCTAAACAGGGTGTCCCACTTAACGAACTCCTCCGAAAGCTGCTCTCTGCCTACCCTCAGCACCGCCAAAAGAACAGTCGGCCTGTCCGGGTCCATCATATCCTCCGCCGAGAACGGCATCTTGCAATACTCGGCAGCAAACCTGATTACGCACTCTCCGGCCATGTCTCTGCCTCTCCCTTTCTGATCCCCAACGCCTTTTCTTTCATCGCTATCGCCTTCTCCATCGCCTTCTCTCTTGAGACCCTCCTGACGCTCCCTAAATAGTGGTTTTTCACCGTCCCCCCCTCCCTCCAGGAAGCGTACCAGTAGCGATAAGTCTGTGTGCCGCCCTTTGCGAGCTCCCGGCTCTTCTCCAGCACCCACAGAGTCAGGTCCTCCAGCCTGGCCGCCTTCTGCAGTTCCCGGGCCTCCTCCTCCGCCCCTGCAGCCAGCTCCTCGAAGCTCTCCGGCATGTCTCCAGCTATCGAGATCTCGCGCGCCCTTGCAGTCAGCCCTCGGAGCTTCCGGGCCTCGGAGAGGAGGATCTTCCTCCTAGTCCCCGCCTCCGTCCTGTGCGTCATCTGGCCGCCCCGTAAAACATGATCCTCCAGTGCTCTGACTCCACGGTATCGCAAACCGAATTAAGCTCTTCTTCCGAGACGGCCTTCTCAGCATCCTTCAGAGTCACCTTCGCAATCTGATTGAAGAGCTCCGGCCAGGCCGCCCTGAAAGCGTCCGACCTGATCACCCGCCGGCTTATCACCCTGCGCCGGCGCTCGTAGTCGCCCACCCGGCCCACGTCCGACATGGCCA
>CAZEMX010000126.1:0-5652 GCA_964513415.1 uncultured Nitrososphaerota archaeon | reverse complement strand
GCACCGACAGCGGATAGTAGATCATTGGCTTGTCGTACACCGGCAGAATCTGCTTTGAGACCGCATAGGTGAGCGGATAGAGCCGAGTGCCAAGGCCACCGGCTAAAATGATTGATTTCATAAATCGACCTCAGAGACAGCATCATTAGGATTCAATTAAGGAAATCACTTTTTATTAGGTTATAGGTATCAGCAATGTGCTCTTTCGTAGATGCTCCAAAAAGAATTGAGTCTATACACTTGAGAGATGAAACATAGTCTATTCCTTCTCTGTAAGGAACCGCTCCGGAAGCAAAAACCGACATGGCGATTGTTGGCGTTTTATGGAGTTTCAAGACTCCTTCAACTTCTTCTTGTGATGGATTCATTCTAAAGCCAATCTTATTCACTGGTGAACAGATTATTACATCATCAAGATGCAACACATTGGTAAAAACCTCTGTAGCCTTGACAAGGTTCATGGTGATCACTCCTGCCGGAACTTTGTACTTCTGCTTGATATATGCATGATATTGAGCGAGCATTTCATACATGCCTAGACCAAGAAGGAGATCAGTTATCACATTTTGTAAAAAAACCGCTTCAAGGTTTAACCCTGCAATTGGTCTTAGCTCTGAATCCACCAATATTTTCATCATCTCAATATATTCGTTAGAAACGATGCTAAGACCACCTTTCACGGCAGTCATCAGAAAATTACCCGAAAGATATTTTCTTAATCCTCCTACTACTCCAAGTTCTGTTACGGCATCAGCATACTTGTGAGCATATGGCATACACGGAATTAGTCTAAAATCTTTCAAGGAACCATCCTTACGCATCCGATCAAATATAGGTATAAGCCTGTTATGTGTAGTAAACATGAATGTATTGATACCTATATCAGAAGCATCTTGAAGGGTTCTGTATATAGCTTCATCCGATACAAAACGCTGAGACTCGCTAACGGCTTTGTCCAGCGACATGTGATTCACACCAAAAAACTGATTATCTCCGAAAATTACTCTATCCATAGGAACCTCATTTGTTAATCTTATTTGCCCTGTCTCTTATCATGTCTATTGCAACATCAGTTAGATACGCATCTTCAATCCTTGACCTGGTCCTATTTTCGCCCTTCATGTTAGGATCAATTGAAGCCGCAAAATCAACCAATTCCTTGGTGAATTCTTCACCGCGCAAGTAAAATGGAACATTTTCGATGTAGTCCGTGACGTGTCGACTGTTCCAGCCCTTGTCAAAATCTCCGTTCGCAGTAGGCTCCGCTAAGAAAATCTTTATATCCTGTTTATTGGCAACCAGTCTTCCCTTGGTACCGAGAATCTCAACCTCATTATATGCTTTTCTCTGACTCTCGTCGCACCAGTTGACATAAATAGTTCCTGTCAGCCCGCCTTCGTGCCTGACCACAGCCCTAACCATATCCTCGCAGTTCTTGGAGAAGACGCTCTTAAGCTCAGAGGTAAGAACGTCGACTATTCTTCCAAAAAAGTATATTGCTAAGTCGATGCAATGAGATCCATAATCGAACAAACAACCGCCCCCCATTTTTGTACTGCTACGCCAGTTCTCCTTTGAATTGTCATGAACGACCGAACCTGACATTGCACATCGATAGTCATATATATCACCAAGCAAGTCACTATCAATCATGTTCTTCACGACTTCAAATACCTTTGTGTATCTATTGACATAACCGACCATACCATGAATCCCTCTGGCCTTTGCACCCCGCACAATCTCTTCACTCTGGGAAGGGTTCAGGGTAAATGGTTTTTCAACAAAGAATGAAACATTTCTGTCTATAGCATCTAGGCATGCCTGATAATGCAAATCATTTGGCAAGCAAATAACAATCCCATCAAGAACTTCTTCAGAAAGCATTCTTTTGTAGTCAGTATATGCCTTAATTCCTGAATACTTAACTACAGCTCTTGTGACTACATGGTTTGGTTCGGCTACCGCCACAACCTTGACATTGGCCAAAGAGTTTAGAATAGCTAGATGTGATATCCCCATTTTCCCTAAACCTAAAAGCCCTAGATTTACCATGCTAGAATCTCCTTCTTGGGGGTAGATGAATTACTACCATTGATCAGTATATATGTTCTCAATAAAAAAGCTATCAAGAAAGCATTTACCTGACTATGCAATTCTTGTACGAGGTTTCAATATATTCCCTTAGTGCAACCTTCCAGTCTCGCATAAGATTCATTCCCCGTAGATCTAACTTTCTTGTAAGTAGTCTCTCTGAAGAAGGCCTGGCCGCAAAATACTCATGTTTAAAGTAATCTGAAGTCACCCCTCTAATAGCGATCTTGTCTGCTATTCCAAGGATTGAAACGAGCTCATTAGCAACCTCCAAGCGAGACGTCTGCCCCTTACAAACGCAATTGTAAAGGCCCCAATACTCATTTACTACTAAGGCCATTACGGTTCGCACAAAGTCATAAGTGTAGGTAGGTGTACCATCTTTATCGTTCACTACGAACAGTTCTCTACTACCGTCCCTGATCTGTTTCATAAGTTTTTGGATAAACTTTTTGTCCTTTCTGGGGCCGCCTCCCATCATCCAGCCGGCTCTACATATTAAGTACGTTCGTGCATTTTCAATAACAAAACGCTCGCCAAAGAATTTTGAGCGTGCATAAACGCTCAGAGGGTTAGGACTATCCCAATCATCAAAACTCTCTTTGCTGCCATCAAAGATACCTGCGGTACTAATATAGAGAATAGGTATACCAAGCGAATTAGCAATGTAAACTGCATTTTCAACACCTGTCGTATTTGTAAGGTATGCCTCACTTGGGTTCTGTTCACAATACTCTAGATCAGTTATAGCCCCAATATGGAATAGATAATCCGGGCGATATGAATCAACATCTTTCTTGTATGCCTTAAAGTCTGTAAAATCCAGATAGTGGAGCCAGCTATCATTCACATCCTTATCAGTGCACTTCAAATCGTATGCATCTTTGAGTTCATTGTAGAAAGCTTCTCCAAGCATACCACCACCGCCCGCAACATAAATCCTCTTCTTTTGCATACAACTTCTCCTATCCACATCTCCAAAGTGTAACCTTAACCCAGAACTCTTGCGTACTCTCTTGCAATTACAGACCAGCGATACCTTCTCTTCGCTATTTCGTAAACATCACTAGCTATTTGCCCTAATTTCTCATTATCAAGCGATAATATTATCTTTTCAAGCTGCAACTCATTCTCAAAATACTCACATTTATTCTCAGTGGTTACGCGGTTTGTCTTTGCACCATAACAGATAATCGGAATACCAAGATTCATCACTTCAACAAGGCTTGGAGCTGTGCCGCAAAATGATTGAGAGTGGATATAAATCCACGCATTTGACCGAATCATATCTAACAGAAACTCATCATAAATCGCATCGACTATGAAAATATTAGAAAATCTGCCTTTATATTGTTGCTTAAGCTTTTTTCCATACTCTGAACTATCCCAATTCGATATCACAACTAACAAGTGCTGTGGGAGTTTTTCAAAGACACTTAAAAGCATGTGTATATTATTATCGCTCTGGGCTCTGTTCACGCTCAGGAAATATCTCTTGCCAAGGAATTCGTATTTTGACTCCATTTCAGGGGTTACTTCGATTTTCGTCGCTTGGTCCCCACCATACTCTATTAGTTCACTATTGCATGCATATCTATCTTTATATAGCTGTTGTATGTAGTGATTATCTGTGATAACCTTATCTGAGAATCTAATGCATATTGTTTCACAAATCTCGATGAACTTCCTCTCAAAGTAATTCCACTTGTTTCGCTGCCAGTCTATACCGCCAATATTTGTGATAATCTTTTTTCCAAAAAAAACCTTGAGCGGTAAAATAAAGGCGCCTGAATTACCAAGAATCAATAACTCATCCGCTGATAGCCATGCATGAAGAATGCAAATCGCGTCATAGATTATACTCTGCCATCCATTAGCCTTGAGAGGTAGGTACACTAGTCTTGCATTATTGTAAGACAAGATCCTCTGGTTTCTTGGGGTTTTACTGCAATATACGATGAAATCAAACGAATCTTTCAGGTAATCAGTTAAATAGTTTGCCAATGTTTCGAAACCGCCATATCTTGGAGGAAGTCCATTCGTTCCTATTATTGCAACTTTTTTTCTTTTGCTACTCGATATAATATCCAGTTTCTTAGAGTTATTTTTAGGATGTTTCTGCATTGTTTACTCTGCTAAGGCTGCAAATTCTGTCATACAAATGCCTGTTCGAATAATTTTCGCAGGATTTCCAGCCACGATGCACTTTGATGGCACATTCTTTGTCACTACTGCTCCCGCTCCTACAATTACTTCATCGCCAATTACTATACCGGGTAAAATGATTGCATTAATCCCGATAAAGCACCTAGTACCTATAAATGTATGTGTCAGATAAGGTTGGTTGTCTTGTACACGCTTGCAATGCTCATGACTGAGAATAACAGCTCCACTTGCTACCAAAGTATAAGCACCTATATGAATCCCTTTAGGATTCAGTTTATCAAGTCGAACACCTCGTTCTAAAATCGTAGAATACTTAAGATCATAGCCCCAAAATCTTCGCATGAAAATTCTAACGTGTCGTACTATTGAGGCCATAAGAAGCCTATATCTAAACCTTCGTCGTGCCATACAATGTCCTCCTTACTTAGCTCCAATGACGTCATTGTATATTGCCATTAATTGGTTGTAATAGGTAGATGGATCACAATTCGCTTCCACAAACTCCCTAGCTGATTTTGACATCCTGCTATAAGTGTCTTGATTAATAGAAACAGCAGTTATTAACTTATGCACGAGATCATCAACATCTCCCGGCTTAAATAAAAAACCTGTCTCTCCCTCGACAACAATCTCGGGAATACCACCTATTTCTGAAGCAATGACCGGTTTGCCATAAGAGTAGGCCTCGATGATTACCATGGGGTTGTTTTCATACCACTCTGAAGGGACAATCAAGAAGGAACTTTCACTCACCAACTGCTGTAGTTCGTCCCCTGTCTTAAAGCCAAGTATTTCCACACCATCGATTCTATTCAGCTCTAGCTCGGCTTTCATCTCTCCAGTTCCGATAATTTTCAGACAGCCTTCTATTCGGGCTGCTTTCCAAGCAGCCAACAGAATCGATATTCCCTTCTCCTTTGATAATCGACCAAGGTAGACCATATAGTCGCCCTTTCGCGATGTTACCTTAGCTTTGTCCAGATTTGGTGAGAAGTTGTACAACTGGTATATCCGCTTAAAATTGAACTTTCTTGATTCCTCGTGTTTAGCTGCACAGAATCTGCTCACTGCAATCAGACCATCAAAATATCTGTCAAATGGATAGAAGATTCTCTCATACATGTATTCAAGAAAAGAAATCGAACTATAAAATATGCTATTTCTATTGCACTTCTTGACTATGACATTGAAACAGTTACCGTAAAGGCATCGATCACATATCTCCATTTTTCCATCTAGAAAAAGATTATGAGGGCATAACAAACCGTAATCGTGAAGTGAGAGAAGAACTGGAATATTATTGCGCTTTAGCACTCTTAAAATTGAAGGAGTTATTCCTCCCTTATAAAGGTGAACATGTGCTATATCCGGATGGTAGTCATTTATTAAGCGCTT
>CAZEMX010000125.1:3081-5690 GCA_964513415.1 uncultured Nitrososphaerota archaeon | reverse complement strand
CTGCAACACCGGCTCAGATTGGTTGGAACGACGGGTGTTAACCGCTATCGCATTACCGGACTACTGAAACGCACCGACGAATAATGGCCTTAACCTGTCTTAATACGCTCGTAGGTCTGTCTAAGACCGCCTATTCCTGTTTTACGGACTCAATGCCGGACGACTTTGATACGTCAGATTCAGGCTACCACCTGACCGACGTAGACAACGGTTTGACGGTTGCGCAGCAATGTTCCGTTGCCGGCTGGGGGATTCTCCAAAACGCATTAGAGCAGGCTATCAGAGAGGTGAAAACAGACCTACGGGCGAAGTTAAGGGAGCGTTTTGATTCCAGGATGTACCCCTTCCGGGGGGAAATCGGAAAGCGAACAAAAACGGCAGTTCTTTCGGTTTCACAGGATTACATCGGGGTAAGGGTTCAGATTCGCAACCAGATTAAAGGGGCAAAATTCGTGTTCAAGAAGATTTACGTCGGATTGAACGCGGTAGACACAGTAGATATTACTGTCACGTCGAACGATCCGGGATTTACCGAACCTGATCCCGTAGAAATCACAACCGTTGCCAACCAGTTTGCAAGTACGGCGGTAACATGGGAGTTGCCCATGTGGTCGTACACCGAATTTGAAGCGGGCGATTACCTGGAATATTACATTTCAATCCCACGTGGATCGGCGCAGCCTGTTAATAATACTTTTTCCTGTTGCGGCTCTACGCCGGCATGGTTGCAGTATTTCCGCGCCGATGGCATGGCCGCTGATGACGACAATGGAACGGGGGGAATGTTCGGAAACCAGGCAAACGGCTTTGTACTGGATGGATACCTTACTTGCGAAGAACTGGACTGGATTTGCGAATTAGAGGAACTGAACGGGTATTACCTGTTAGACGTAGTTGCAAGGGCGATTCAAATGCGCGGCGCGGCAATTTCAATTTCTGCTCTGATTGACACGATTCAGGTTAACCCTTGCACGGGATACCAGTTTGAAAATCTAAACACCCGTAGGGCGTACCTAAACAAGCGGTACGCCGATTATGTAGACTGGATTGCACAAAATATGCCCTCCGGGGTAACGCAGTGTTTCACGTGCAAACCTGAACAAAAGTTTCACAAAAATAAAATGTTGGTATAATGGCAGATAATGTTTCACTTATAACGTGCCCGGACGATTGTACAACCGACAATCTATGGCCGGCGATTCCCGTAGAACAGGACTGCCCGTCATACGAACAAGGGCTGTCTCAAGTTTGTGACCTTATTATCGTACCAGAAGAAGCCGGAGATATTTGGGATGATTGGCCCGGCGATTACCCTACCCCGGTTTTTACGCTCGGAAGTATCGACAACACATTAACTGACAACACAAAAGCAAAAAGGATTGTCGGCATTGGTGGAGTTGCGGAGCCGGAAGCCGTTACGCTTCAATATCCTAAGTTACAGGAACGCATCGACGAAGAAACCTATACGCTCAATTTCCGGGTGTTGAATATGTCCAACGCAATGAATGATTTGTTGGACAAACTCGAATGCGGGGCGTTGAATTTCACATTTTGGTATATCGACCTTGCGGGTTATGTATATGGTTACGAAGGGGGTATTATTCCGTTTTCGTTAGACGTTCAAAGACCGCACGGCGGCGGAAACGACGACCGCTTGTTTGCGGATATTATTCTAACATTCAAGGCCACTAACGAGCCGGATAGGGGTGTTGTTCCCGCCGACTTTGGAGACGCGGCATAAAACCGTAGAAAGATGCCAGTTATAAATCAAACACTCACGGGCTGCCCGGCTGATTGCGATGACGCGCTTTTGTATCCGGCGATTCCAGCCGAACAAGATTGCCCTAACTACCCCCAGGGGCGTTCGCAAATATCTACCCTGTATATGTTACCGACCACAATGGGTGGAGATATTTTCGCCTCGTGGGGCAGTACGTCGGCTGCTACGCCTACCTACGTGGCAAACAGTATTGACAACACAAACAACCTTAACGCGAAGGCAAAAAAACTAACCGTAATCGGTGAACTGCCCGTTCCCGAAGTTACGGTTACGGAATACCCGTTAAGAAAGACGCGTCAAACGGATAAGCGGTTTACCATTCAAGCGACGTACTACCAACTGGACGCGAACAGTTACGAGTTTCTCAGACAGGTGAAGTGCGGAAAATTGAATTTTACTTTTTATTATGCCGACCTCGCAGGGTATGTTTACGGCATCGCCGGCGGGTTAGTGCCTACTCTTGTTCGGGTGACATTCCCAAAGGGGAACGGAAATGCCGATAAGAATACGGCTATTATTCGACTGTCTTTTCGGGCAACAGGAAGCCCGCAGCGCCGTGCAAACCCACTTGCCTAATGTCGTTCAACCCGTTCACTATCCTACCCGACACGCTTTGCGATGCGTTCGACATTCCGGCCTTGGCGCAGTGCCAGGATACGACCACGTATTTGCAATTACGTTCGCAGGTAGGCGGGTTATTAATACTCCCCGTCGGGGCAACGCCCCCGGATGACTGGGAATTACAATCGGATTGGGCCGGTGTGGTGGATAATTCGGTCACCGACAATTCAAAGGCAAAATACCTTGTCGGCAGAGGGTCGTTTTTACC
>CAZEMX010000125.1:0-2981 GCA_964513415.1 uncultured Nitrososphaerota archaeon | reverse complement strand
CGGTCACCGACAATTCAAAGGCAAAATACCTTGTCGGCAGAGGGTCGTTTTTACCTAACGGGATTGTCGATATTAACTTGGCGGGAGGAAGGTTAATCGAAAACCGGGAGCGGTTCTACCGACTAACGTTCGTTGTCCTGAACATGAACGACGGGCACACGGGATTCGGGAAGAAACTACAAAAGAACGTCCGGAATTTCGACGTGTGGATTTTGACACTTGGCGACCGAATGATCGGAGGCGAAAAAGGATTAAGACCTTACTACGTCAATGCCGATTTTGTTTTCAACGAAGGCAACGACGACCGGGAACAAATGGTTGTTACGATGGACTTTGTTTTTGAGCAATTCCCGGCAATGACCTCCATGCTTCCAGACTTTAACGGCACCCCGATTGCACCGCCAGACGGAGGCGCTTGTAACTGTGATATTCAAGAATTACTTAATGATTTGGGAACGTATGACAGTGATGCAAGCGCAGCAGCAGACGGGGTTTTGGTTGGACAGGCTTACATAGCAGCAGCAGGACACGACCGCTCCCCGATGGGCGATTTAACTACACGACTTTCGTAATGAAAAACATACTTTTTGCGATTTTGGTTTTGATGTATTTGCCCGCCTTCGGACAAAACAACATCAAAAAAACGGCGGCTGTTACCTATACGTTAGGGCCACCTACCTATACGGTTTCCCTGCCTTCGAGTTCTGAAATTGCCGTTGACACATCTACGGGCAAAATATACCAGTACCATCGAACTACCTCCACATGGTTACAATTAGGGCAAGGCATCGACGTAATTTCCGGCACAATCCCCCCGGCTTATACGCCTTTACGGAATGTGTCGAAGTTTGCGATCAATGGAGACAATGAACTGTATTACTACACCGGCTCCAGTTGGGTGCAAATCAATGCCGGATCGGGCGGCACGGGCGGCCACGTTATTTTAGAGGGCAACACGCCACGCGCTCAACGTGACAGCATGGAATTTCAATCAAACAGCAGTATTGTTTTAGCGGCTACCAACACCAGCACTCGCACGGTAGTAGAGGCGACAATAGAATCAAACGCCGTTGGCTCGGCAGAGATAGCCGCAAATGCCGTCGGGAGTTCCGAAATCGCAGCAGACGCGGTAGGAAACAGCGAGTTGGCCGCAAATGCCGTCGATTCAACCAATGTGATTAACTACGGGTTGTCGGTTCTGGATTTGGGCCAGCACGGCGCAAGTACGGGAAGCGTCCTAAAATGGAACGGTACACAGTGGGCGCCTGCGGCCGATGATGACATGCCGGCAGTTACCGCCAATCAGATTGCTTATGGTACCGGGTCGGCCATCACCGGGCATAACCGGCTTACTGTCGACCCAACCGCCACCGCTACACGCTTACGGCTAAGCGGCAGCGGCAGCGGCGGCGGTATTACAATCGATTCCATCGGCCCTGGAGATAAGGGCCTGGAAATGTATTCCTACTCCACCACCGCCACAGAGGTGCCGTTTCTGTACGCAGAGCGCAGCGGCGCCAATGCTGCCGCCACCATGGAAATGTATGCCAACGACGCCGGTGCGGCCTCCGATGCAGTATTGAAACTGCGTACACAAACAGGCGGAGCCGGCGACCCCATGGTGCAGTTCACAACCGATCCAGGGGGCAGTGTAGGCGTCTGGCTGATTGGGGTGGATAACGACGACTCTGATCGCCTGAAAATAGGACGCGCCTCCTCCTTCAGCAGCGGCACGGACAGCTATGCGATCACGGCTGATAATACGACCAACAATGTCTACATCGGCAACGGCCTGCTGTTGCCTCGGGACATTACGACCAACATCAGCACCTCACAGAACGACTACAATCCCTCCGGCTTCACTTCTGCTTCTACATACGGCTTCACCTCGACGGGCAACGTCAATATTACCGGCATCACCGCCGGTGAGGATGGCCGAGTATTAATACTCACCAACCGGGATGCCACCGACAACATTACGCTCGTAAACGAATCGGCATCCAGCACGGCTGCTAATCGCTTCGCCATCGGCAGCGACATCACATTCGGCCCTGGCTACTCGGCCGTATTGCGGTACGATATTGCATCGTCGCGCTGGCGCTGCATCGCAAAACATACGGCATCCACGGCCGACAACTGGGGCAGCCAGGTCGTTGCCACCGATGCCACGCTTGCCGGCGACGGCACCAGCGGCAACCCGCTATCCTGGAACGGTGCATCCACCGGCGGCCCCATATCAGGCAACGGGTTTTCAGGTACGCCCATCACGGTGCTCAACGACGCCATCACGGCACAATACATCGCGGCCAGCGCCGTGACCTCATCGGAAATACGCGACACCACGATTGTCACGCAGGATATTAAGGACGGCGCGGTGACGAATGCGAAACTCGCCTCGGGTACCGGCGGCATGTTCAAGGGATCGGGCACGTTCGCTTCAGGCGCCGTGGGCAAGTTGCCCTCCGGCGATAATATCGCCTACACATACAATAACGACAACCCGGCGATATACATCGACGACGCATCCGGCGATGCAACGGTATATAGTAGCGACGGCAGCAACAGTATCAGCATCGGCAACGGTGGCATCCTGCAGCAGAGCAATGACGGTATTGCGCAATACGCCCCGTACACATCTATCACAAACGGCACGACTGCAAGCGAATTGCGGTTTCTGGAGCCATCTGGATCCGGCACCAATTATACCGGCTTCAAGACGTCAGCAAGGGCTGACAACCGGCTGTACACAATGCCTACAGATACGCCGGCTGACGGCGACATCTGGACATGGCACACCGGCGATAATCTTTCATGGGATACCCCAAGCGCAGGGGGTATATATGGCAATGGCACAGCGGGTAGCGGTAACGGTGACATTCCGAACGGCGGTAGCACAGCAACCGTAACGGGTGATGACCCGTTAATTCTAAATTTAGACGCCGCAGCCGGGCAAACAAACCGGATGTTAAGGCTGGTAACGG
>CAZEMX010000124.1:0-5720 GCA_964513415.1 uncultured Nitrososphaerota archaeon | reverse complement strand
ACGCCGGCCGTGAACAACGACTCCGTCGCATTCGACGTCGAGTTCATGTTCAACTGCACGACCGCGGGCACGCTCGAATTTCGGTTCGGAAACACGACCAACAATGGCGCGCACACGGTTCAGCTCGACGCCTGGACCAGCTTCACGGTCGAGGAGTTGCCGTTCCTGTAACGGGTGATGCAGGCCCCGCACTCGCAAGGAAGTGCGGGGTATTCAAGGCAGTGCGTCCATGTACGCCGCGATCACTTCCGCCGCGACCTGCGGGACGATGGCATTGCCGTAGGCGCGCAGGCGTCCCACTCGGGCGGGAACCCCATGAGCCAGCAGACGAATTGAGGGTTCAACGCGCCGGGCGAGTCCTTCCAGTCGCGCGCCGATGCCGTGATCCACAGCGCGGGATCGCTCGGTGACGATCCAGAGACGGTCACGACGGTGGGGCGCATCGACGGCACAAGCCGGGACAACGGCCGCCCTGCCGGCGTAGCCGATGCCTTCCAGGTCAGCGAGCACTCCGTCGAGCCAATCCTTGCCAACCGCTGCCGCAACCTGCTCTCCCATCCAGACAGCAGGCCGTCGGGCACGGATGAGGCGAAACTGGTGGGGCCACAGGTGCCGCTCGTCGTCGGCACCGGCTCCTTTTCCCGCGACCGAGAATGGTTGGCATGGGCAGCTTCCGGACCACAGTTCGCGGTCGTCGGGCCAGCCGGCGAGTCGGGCAGCGAGCGCCCATCCGCCGATGCCGGCGAAGAAATGGCACTGGCTGTATCCCACAAGGTCATCTGGTTCAACATCGACGATGCTCCGGGTGTCCACGTCACCGGCAGGGATCAAGCCCTCGGCGATCAGGTTGCGCAGCCACTCGGCCGCGAATGGTTCGATTTCGTTGTAGTAGTTCACGCAGCCACCCTCCCCTGCGCGTCCGTCGTGTTCGCCCACAGCGCCAGCAGCAGCGCATCGGCGCGGCCCGAGTCCTTCTTGCGGGTCAGCCGGTCAGCCGCCGCAGGGAACCGCGCTATCGCCAGCTGGCGGCCCGCGTCGGGCACCTCCAGCTTCCCCGGCAGGCGATAGTGCCGCTTCCACACCTGCGGCCTCACGCGCGCCGTGGGCACGCCCAGCGATGCCAGAACGCCCTTCACCTGGCCGAACCCCTCGCCGAACCGGAACATGCTCGACGTGCCCTGCCGTCGCCCACCGACCGGCGCCGCATCCACCTCCTCCAGGCAGGCCATCAGGTAGGCGCCCGGGTGCGCCCGGCGCAGATCCCGCAGCCATTCCGCCAGCGCCCTCGCGTTGACCTCGTGCCGCCCGTCCGTGCGCGTGGTCGGCATGTCCAGCATCGGGCCAGGTTCGCCGTCCAGCAGGGTCGCCAATGCGCCGGTCAATCCAGGGTCGATGCCTACCGTGATCCGCAGGGTCATGCGGCTTTCCTCCCTTCCCGTTGTTCGTCCGCCCACCGCTGCAGCGCCGCCGTCGAACGCTCGCCCAGCACGTCCCAGATCAGGCAGAGAAAATCCTTCTTGTGCGCCTTGAAGCTCGGCCCCAAGCGTTCCCGCATCGCGGCCTCCGATGGGTACCGTTCCATCAGTTCGCCGCGGTGATGCCAGGAACAGAGCGCCACTGTCTGGTCATGCCCGAGCTGCTTCTGGCCGTGCATGTCGCCGATTGTTCGATGGTGAATCTCGGTCTTCTGCAACTGGCGAACGCCGATCAACTTGCACATCGCGCAGCCGAATGCGCTCTGGGCGTCGTGGTATGCCTTCTGCGCGGCGGTCGGGTTTCCGATTGCGCGATAGCGCCGTTTCACGGGGAACCCTCCGGCTTCTGGATGATCGCCTCGACATCGAGCCGCGATTCCTCGGACAGGTCGCCGAACACCTCGCGACGCAACCATCCGATCCAGCCGCCCTCGCCATTGCCGCCATCCCACAGCGCAGAGAACTCGCCCTCGTCCATATCGCTGAAGTTCAGCGATTGCGCCTCGGTGCGGGTCAGCTTGCCGATGCCGGGCAGGTCGTAGTCGACCGACTCGCATCCGATCCCGCTGCGTTCCTGCAGCTTCTTCAGCGCCTGGTGCATATCGAGCCCGGCGAACGATTCCACGTTGTCGGCCAGCCAGCCGCCCAGGACGTGCGCCTTCCGCCAGAACATCGGATTGCGGTCTTCGCGGATCGTGCAGCGCACCATGCGGCCGACGTTGAGCTTCCGTTCCTTCATCGATCGCCGATCAATCGGATGATCCGGCACCAGCGCCCCGATCATCTCGCCGGTATCCGGCAGCACCACGCGCATGACCGTCATGCGTATGTCGCGCGTCCGCAGCTTGTTGCGCTGCTTCTGGGCCTTCGTCAAAGCGGTCATGCGTCACCGCCTGCAGCCGCGTCTCGGCCGTCGAATTCGAACCCGACGTCGCTGCCCTTCTGCCGCTTCGGCGTCGCCTTCGGCAGCGGCCCCTCCCAATCGTCCAGGCGCATCTGGTCGAACCGATTCCGCAGGTTCACCCATGCACCCGAACGGATGTTTCGACCCTTAGCGAAGTGCATCTCGACCACGCCCTGCAGGTGCGTCTTTTCGTCCGGCGTGTCGTAGTAATCCTCGCGATGCAGGAAGACGATCACGTCGGCCTTCTGTTCCAGCTCGCCGGATTCGCGCAGGTCGGCCAGGGTCGGGCGCTTGTCGGATCGGCCGGCGACATTGCGATTCAGCTGGCCGAGCGCGACGACCGGGATGTTCCATTCCTTCGCCAGCACCTTCGCGCACTGGATGATCGCGCCGTACTCGAACCGCGCCAGCTTCGGGTCGATCTTGAAATCGTGCACATGGTCGATGACCAGCAGGCCGAGCGGTTCGCGCTGGTGCATCCGCCGCGCCCGCGCCTCGAACTGGCGCACCGACAGCGCCGGCGTGTCATCGATGAACAGCGGAGCCTTCGCCAGCTTCCCGCGCGCATCGTTGACCCGCGCCGTATAGCCTTCATCCTCGGCTTCGGATGGCGCGATGATCCAGTCGTGCGGGACTTCCCCCAGCGCCGCGATGTTGCGCGCATGGCAATCGTCGGCGGACATTTCCAGCGAGAACAGGCCGGTCGTCACTCCACGCAATGCGCTGAACGCCGACAGGTTCAGGGCCGCGACGGACTTGCCCATCGATGGGCGCGCGGCCAGCAGGTACACCGTCGCGGGCTGCAGCCCATGCGTCGCATCGTTGAAGCCTTTCCACGGCGTCGGCAGGCCGGTCATGCGCGT
Source organism: uncultured Nitrososphaerota archaeon (assembly GCA_964513415.1). Classification (GTDB taxonomy): domain Archaea; phylum Thermoproteota; class Methanomethylicia; order Methanomethylicales; family Methanomethylicaceae; genus Methanomethylicus. Next base: position 2,478 of record CAZEMX010000124.1, on the reverse strand, counting down.
GCCGCGCCCGTAGCGTTCGGCGAATGCCGCGTACCAGGCGCCCAGCGATTCCGATGCCCGGCGCAATCCGCCGCGCTGTGCCGGCTGCAGTTCCACCAGCTTCTGCGTCGCCTCCGCGATGATCTCCGACGCCGAGCGGCCCTCAGTCTGGAAACAGTCGTTCACCGCCTGCGTCGCAACATCGATCACCGAACGCAGCCGCGCCCGATCCGTCACCTGCTCGGCGTAGGCGACGATGTTCGCCGCGCTCGGGCATTGCGACTGCAGTTCGACCAGGTACGACCCGCCCTCGATCTCGCCACCGAAGCCGCGGGCGCACAGGAAGTCGGACACGTCCAGCGAATCGTGCGGCTTGCCGCGCTCGGCCAGCGCCTTGATCGCGCGAAACGCCAGCTGGTGGTCGCGGCGGAAGAAATCGGCCTCCTGCAGCAGTTCCGACACCTGCGGCCATGCGGCCGGATCCAGCATCAGCGCACCCAGCACTCGCTGCTCGTAGTCGATCGCCATCGGCGGTCGGCGCAGCATCTCGACGGGCTCGTCCATCACGCGGCCCTCCGCTGGTAGCGGCCTTCGATGACCTTCCGGAAGTTCGTCGGCCGCACCAGCCACTCGAGGTCAGCGGTAAACGGCTGGCGATCCGGCGACGACTGCCCCTCGCCCATCAGGAACGGGCACTGGCGGACGTAGCCGAAGAACCCGCGCCACCACTCCAGCGACTGCCGTTCGGGTTTCTCGCGCCAGCGGGATCGCAGGAACGCCTGGCGATCCCCCGTCCAGTCCCGCACCCGACGAAGCTCCGGCAGGATTTCGTGGTACAGGGCCACGATCTCGACATGCGGGCAATCCGGGGTCGGCGGCTTGCCGTCGACGGGTAGTCCGTTAGGACTACCTGCTTTTGCTCTTATCTGGTTACTGGTTACTGGTGACTGGAGAGTATTACGACCGTCATACGTTTCTGATACGTTCGTATCGTCTTTCGATACGTTCGTATCTTTTTCCGATACGGACGTAATACGACCGTCATTCGACTTACCTGCACGTGCCCAGCGGGCCTCGATGCTCGCCCTCGCCTTCGCGCTCTTTTCGCGCACCTTCTCGATCTCGGCATCGGCCCGCTTGTTGTGCCAGCCGTCCTCCTCGAGGACGAAGAATTCCTGCAGGACGACATCGACGGCTTCCCGTTCCTCGTCCGTCCTGGCGGACACCAGACGCTGCACAGCGCGCAGGTCAGCCGGAAGCGGCTTCTCCTCGGCGTAATACTTTCGCAGCAGCCGGCTATAGGCCGCGTCCTCGACGAACGATAGATGGCTGGTCGCCTGTGCGTAGTCGCCGATGTGATGCTCGTAGTAGTTCACCGTCAGTGATCCTTGTATCGGTCGAACAGCTGCCGGCTGTGCGGGTCCAGGCGTTCATAGGTCGCCCGTTCCATCCTTGCGACCTGCTCCGGCGAACGTGCGCGGATCTCGGCGGACATCTTCTGGAAGGCCAGCCGGCCTTCGTCGGTGCGCCCTGCGGCCATGTGGTCGCGGGTCTCGCGGGCCAGCGCGCGGATGCGGCGCTCGCGCAGGTAGTCGGCGATGCGTTGCGGGATCATGCGGCCCTCCGCAGCGTGTGCGAGGCGATCTCATCGATCCGGTCGGCCTGGCGGACGTGGCCGCGCTGGTAAACGCCTGAAGCCATGCAGGCACGCAGCGTCGGATGGCGAACGCTGACGCCCGCCTCAAAGCTCAGACTTAGCTGCGTGGATTCATGGGGATGGATCGTTCCCATTGTTTCCCCCTCGTGGATACGAAAATGGCCGCGACCCTTTCGGAGCCGCTATGGATTCAGTGCAGGAAATCGCCCACGGCTCAGGCCGCCTCGGCGTCGTCGTTGGCCGCGGGCATGTTTGCCGGGGCCGGGCCGAACACGTCGGGGCGCTGATACCGAAGCAACGGCGGGATTCCGCGCGTCAACCAGTTCTGGACGCGCTGGACACCGCCGCGGCTGGGGTCGAAGCCCATTTTCCGGGCTACCTCGGCGGGGCCACCCAGCTGGGAGATGAGGACTGCATCGGGGTGTTTTTCGCTCATGGCGGCATTACACACCATGTTTAATGAACTGTCAACATGTTGTGTACCACCGCCGTGTTTAGCGGCGCGCCCATATAACCAAACTTCATTACACATGGTGTTGACTCATACCTAAACATCGTGTGTAATGCATCCGTCGCCCAACACCGGGCACCGAAGGGGAAGGCGGAAATGGCAAGGAACCCGATTCAGACGATCCTCGAGAACGATTACAGCATCGGCATTGCTGCAGCGCCTTACGTGGCGGTCTGCTGGGCAGCTGGCCAGGTGATGCGGGAAAAGGGCGAAGCGATCGCCCAGCGCGCACTCCGCGCCATCAATCGCTTGAATTAAGCCGCGCCGCGAAGCGGTGTCGGCTTGAATGAATTGTTAGGCCACACACTACGGAGAACGAAATGCAAACACA
>CAZEMX010000123.1:0-5728 GCA_964513415.1 uncultured Nitrososphaerota archaeon | reverse complement strand
ATTGGGGTCAAGCATGTCCTTGATCTTTGTCTCAAGGTACAGATAGCCCGCGTCAGCGACTGCGTTGAGCTCATTCTGGTACTCAACTGGCGGCTTGTATGGGAGCATGCCCTCGGGTATGCCTGCCCTGACACATTCCACCATCGCATCGCGTGCAGCCTGCACTGAAGCTGGATCGCGCTTGTTGAATGGCGTCATGCACCTGAGCATTCCATAGTGCGCACCCTGGTAGTCGGTGAACCTCGTTGCTGGCGAGAGACCGTGCCTGATATAGATCTCTTTCCACTTCTCGTAGAGGATCGGCCAACTCTTGCATGGTGCGAAAGTGCCTGGCCACGCAATACCTCCACCGCAGGACTTGGAGTAGTTCTTTGTAGAGCCTACGATCCTGCTCGGAAGTTCAGTTCTGCCCTTCTTCGCCTCTGGCGGGTACTCGAAGTCAATGAGCTTTGTGCCCTTTGCCCTCTCCTGAGCGACTACCTGCTTCCACATCTTCTTCTTGTAGTCGATCTCCTCCTGAGTCCAGCCAGTTATGACGGTGTAGCTGTAGAACTCCGGTGCGTCCTTTGGCTTCTCCCGGTACGGGAAGACGATCGGAACCTGTGCCAACCACCAGCTTACCGCTGTCACCTCGTCGCACAGCGAGTAGTGGCGCCAGTGGACCATGTACTTCGTGATGTCCTCAGCACTTGCAGCTGCAATCGTGCAGACGTCCTTGAACGGGCGTATCGGGAAGATCCACATGCCTAGTTTTGTAACTATGCCCGTGGTTCCCAACCAGCCGGTGAAGAGACCGTCCATCCTTGGCAGCGGCAGGTACGAGTGCCATGAGTCGGAGTAGGCACACGAGCCTAGCTTGCAGACCTCGCCTGTCGGGAGAACTACCTCCATACCGGTAAGCAGCTGGCTGTTGATTCCAATTCTGCCGTTAAGGTGTCCGATACCATGGTTTATTGCCATAGCAAGGACTGAAGCGGATGCGGGGTGAACTCCCCAACCAAAGTCAAACCCTTTACTGAACTCCTGGCCCTTCCACTGTGGATTGGATGCCTTGAGTGCAGCTGAGAATGCAGCATGGCTCACGCCCGGCTCAATGACCGCATAGCAGGTCTCTGGATCAATCTTGAGGATCTGATCCATCCTCTTGAGGTCCATGATTATGCCGCCTTCCTCCGGAACGCAGAGGCCACCGATGTTTGTGCCGTTGGTGTATGGGATTACTGGGATCTTTCTGTGGTTTGCTAACCTCAGAACGCGCTGGATCTCAGTGACTGTCTTTGGCATTACAACATAGTCGGGCATTCTTGGTTCTGCCCAAGTCATGTCCCAAGTGTAAGGCTGAAGGTTGGCTTCTTCGTTGCTAACGAAGTCAGCACCTACAACCTGTTCAAGGGTTGCTAGTACTTCATGATTTCCTCTAGCCAATATCTCACCTTCGAGAATTGGATAGAATAGACTAGCAGAGCTATATAAAATTTAACATATCATTTGTAAGGATTGTACACAAACGAACTTTACTATACAAAGGAAAGTAGTATTCCTGCCACAATTGCTGAACCGATAACCCCTGCCACGTTAGGTCCCATAGCATGCATCAGAATGAAGTTCTCGGGATCCTCCTTTGTGGCTATCCTCTGGACCACCCTGGCAGACATCGGAACTGCGGAGACGCCTGCGGCGCCTATCATTGGGTTGAACTTGCCCTTAGAGAGAACATAGAAGAGCTTCCCAAGCAGGACGCCGCCGGCCGTTGCGGTGGCGAATGCGAATGCGCCGATCCCCAGAATAGTAAGCGTGCTGACCGTAAGGAATTTTGCGGCAGTCATCGTGCCCCCGACGCCCAGCCCGAGAAGGATTGTGCTGATGTTTATGAGCTCGTTCTGAGCGGTCCTTGACAACCTCTCGGTCACTCCTGACTCGCGAAGCAGGTTGCCTACCATCAGAGAGCCTATCAGCGGGGATGCGGTCGGCACCAGTAGGCAAGATATGACGGTAGTCAGTATCGGAAACAACAGCTTTTCGCGCTTTGAGACCTCTCTGACAGAGGGAGGCATCCTCACCATCCGTTCCTTCTTCGTCGTCAATGCCCTGATCACAGGAGGCTGTATGATCGGCACCAGAGACATGTAAGAGTATGCGGCAACTGCTACCGGCCCGAGCAGGTGCGGCGCCAGGCGCGATGCCACATAGACCGTAGTTGGTCCGTCGGCGCTGCCGATGATTCCTATGGCACTCGCCTCGCTTAGGTTAAATCCGAATGTTATCGCCAAGATTATGGCGAGGAATATGCCGATCTGGGCTGCTGCTCCCAAGAGGAAGGACTTTGGGCTTGATATGAGCGCGCCAAAGTCGGTCATTGCGCCGATGCCGATGAAGATCAGTATAGGGATCAGACCGGTCTCGAGCAGATAGGTGTATACATAATAGAGGAACCCTCCGGGATCGTTGATGCCGCTGAGTGGCAAGTTGGCAAGAAGGGCTCCGAAGCCGATCGGGAGCAGGAGGAGGGGCTCATAGTCCTTCTTTATGGCGAGGTATATCAGCAGCGCGGCGACGCCGAACATCAAGATATTCCCTGCGGTCAAGTTGGAATAGCCGCTCGTAGCAAGGAATGCCAAGACGTTGGAGATGAACTCGTCGAGCAAGCTACTCACCGGTGGCCCTAATTCTGAAGAGCAGGTCGTCTACATTTATGGTCTGACCTGGCGATTTATCTAAGCTCTCAATAACCCCGGCTCTGGGGGCAACGATGTCGTTTAGCATCTTCATTGCCTCAAGGTATAGGACGACGTCGCCTTTATTCACCTTGGAGCCGACCTTGCGCTCTATCGATGAGATGACGCCTGGAAGAGGGGACCTGACCTCGATGATGCAAACCTGTGCGCTCGTCTCCTCCGCGGTCATTCTGGATGGCGGCGCCCCGGTAACGCATACTTCGGCCACAGGGACGGGTTCAGGCACCTTTTCAGAGGGGGACCTGGTTCTGATATCTTCAGAGTCGTCGATCTGACATCTGTAGGACCTGCCCCTAATCTTTACGGTTATCTGGTTGGGAGAGTCTTCGAGTACTTCAACCGCCCTGACGGCCTCATTAATCTTAATCTTGAGCTTCAACAGAATCACCTACAAATCGTCATCACTCTGTGCGGAGACCTTTACGGGGCGCCGTGCGCCATGAGCCAAGTAATAATAAGCGGCCGCAACGACGTATGGTTCGTCTTCTTTCCTTTGAGCGCTGCTATTAGTCTCGTATCTACCGATGAGGTAGAAGATAGACCCTAAGGCACCGAGAAGCAACAGCGTCATGATCATGCCGACGAGAGATACCGCCAGAGCGCCCATAAGGTTGTCCATTAGCAACACCCTTTAACTGTGTGTCCTGGATCCAAATAGTTGGATCGACTGATGCAAATAATAACATAGTGCTGAATATTAAAGTTCCGAATGTGCGGTCAGATCAATTGCTTGCGTCCACTGTTGAACGTGAATGGGGCATAGAATCGTAAAGCAATACATTTTTAAACGTCGTTATGAGGTTTACATTAGCTCTTGGGTGAATGGCTTGCTGAAAGTAGTTGATACTACGGTCAGGGACGGGCAGCAATCGCTATTTGCCACAAGAATGAAGACTGACGACATATTGCCTATGCTTGAGAAGATGGATGATGTGGGATTTTATGGAATGGAGGCATGGGGAGGCGCCACATTCGACTCTTGCATAAGGTATCTTAACGAAGACCCGTGGGAGAGGCTAAGGAAGATAAAGAGAAGCCTCAAGAAGACCAAGGTCGTGATGCTCCTCCGTGGGAAGAACATCGTCGGCTACAGGCACTATTCTGACGATGTGGTTGAGGCGTTCGTCAAGAGATCATTCGAGAATGGAGTGGATGTCTTCAGGATATTTGACGCACTGAACGATACAGTCAACCTGAGCAGGGCAATTAAGGTCGCCCGCGATGTGGGAGCAGAGGTGCATGGAGACGTCGTTTATACGGTCAGTCCAATCCATACGGTCGACCACTTCATCGAAGTCGCAAAGCAGATTGCCGAGTTCGGGGTCGACGCGATACGGATCAAGGACATGGCAGGGCTCTTGGCCCCTAGAGCAGCGTATGACATCGTGAGGGGTATAAAGAAAGAGACGGGATTGCCAGTCGCTCTGCATTGCCATTATACGTGCGGGCTGGCATCGCTGTCATACATAAGAGGCATAGAAGCAGGGGCGGAGTTCATTGATACCGCGCTCTTCCCCTTTGCATTCGGCGCATCGCAGCCTGCCATTGAGACTATTTATGAGGCGCTCAGGGGCAGCGGACTCCTGGCACACCTCAACATTGAGCACATAAACGAGGCGGCAGATTATTTTGAGGGAGTAAGGGAGAAGTACCGTGGATATGCGTCGGAGGCCACCGACAGGATCGACCCACGAGCCCTAAGGCACCAGATACCTGGAGGGATGCTCTCCAACCTCGTTGTCCAGCTCAAGGAGTACAACGCGTTATCAAAGATGGATGCGGTACTGGCAGAGGTTCCCGAAGTCCGAAGGGATCTGGGTTATCCGCCTCTCGTAACACCCATGAGCCAGATCGTAGGGACGCAGGCAGTCATGAACGTCATCATGGGAAAGAGGTACGGCATGATAACAAAGGAGCTGGAGACCTACGTCAGGGGGCACTACGGCAAGCCACCAGGGACGATTAGCAGGATCCTTTTAGAGAAGGTTGCGCCGGCCCCGCCTCCCAAACTGCCAACGCTGGCAGACATTCCAGACTCCGCCAAGATAAGATTCAAGAAGGAAGAGGATGCGCTCACCTATCTGTTATTCCCCCAACTAGCAATGGCCTTCTTCAAGGGAGAGGTCAGGAAGATAGAGCCCGAGGAGGGGCAGGGCAAACGGAAGGAGGTCAAATGGTTCAAGGTGAGGGTCGGTGGGGAAGAGATCGAAGTCAAGATAGAGGGGCAGGATTAGTTAAGGTAGCCCGCCTTACCGGGGGATATGACACTTTATTAGCAAAGTATGTTAATATGAAGGGTATCAAACGAATCACAGGTGTTTTGTCATGAATGTCGAAGTGCTTAAGAGGTTCAGCGAGGCACCGGGCGTTGCGGGCTTTGAGTACGGTGTGCCGGCATTGATTAAGAGTGAACTGGATGGGTCGGTCGACAGGCTGTGGGAGGATAAATTCGGCAACCTATATGCGGAGAAGGGCAAGGGAGACAAGACGCTGATGATGACGGCCCACACGGACGAGATCGGGCTCATAGTGAAGCACGTTGACGATAAAGGATTCATAAGATTCGCCAAGTTAGGGGGGATAGCGGACCACATCCTCCTTTCACAGAGAGTGCTCGTGCACGGAATGAGGGGGTGCCTGCCCGGCGTGATCGGCTGCAAGGCATTCCATGTGATGAAGGAGGATGAGAGGAGGCAACTAATGACCTACGACAAGATGTTCATCGATACGGGTGCCACGAAGGGGCAGCTCGAATCATATGGGATCAATGTCGGTACACCAATAACATTCGACCGGAAGCTTACAGAGCTTGAGAACGGATTACTTGTTGGAAAAGCGATGGATGACAGGGCAGGATGCTATGCGCTGGTGGATGCTCTGAAACATGCAAACCCCAAGAATAGGGTCGTCTGCGTCTTTACGGTTCAGGAAGAGGTCGGCTTGAGGGGGGCTACGATGAGTGCCAATGCTATAAGACCGGATGCTGGAGTAGC
>CAZEMX010000122.1:0-5765 GCA_964513415.1 uncultured Nitrososphaerota archaeon | reverse complement strand
ATCATGATGCCTGTCCTGCGCTCATAGAGCTTCTTGGTCAGGATGGTACAGAGCCTAAGAACATCTGCCTTTGTATAATCTCCTTCCAAAGCTACTCCGCAGAAGAGAGCAATGTCTGCTAGTTGCACATAGAAGTCTTTCTCATTCTGAAGCCGGAGAATCTCCTGCAGATCAGGGTGGTAAGCGACTTCCCGGTTAAGGTCCTGAAGCTCCTGTTCGTACAACTCGTACTTAGGATTCTTCAGGTCTAGTTTAGGCCCGGAAGTCATAGGTTGTGAATCCTCGAAGGGCAAGATTTTTCATGTCCGCAATCGCATCGTCCAAGGCATGATGCTTACGGGTCGGCTTGAAAAGATCGGTTACGGTGGAAAGATGCAGGGCAGTCCTGACATCCCGGACATTCCTATACTTCCAGGGAACTTCCAGGCAGAATTCCCGGTAAGCATTCTCCAGAATAACGATATCGAACTGCGGCCCACGCGCCCAGATGTAGAGCTTGTCTTTATCGTAGTCTGCCAGCCACTGGTTAAGATCCAGGAGGCAGTCTTCCAGAAAAACTTCTCCGAGCAGGGGAACCTGCTCAATTTGCTTGCCCCACCAAATAGCTGTCCTGGCATCCACATGCCGAGCAGCCATTAGCTGAGCCTCCCAGTCCAGCTCCGTATAGAAAGTTTCTCCGCTATCTGCCACCGCTCCGATGGAGAGGATGATTGCATTGGGTTGCAGGGAGAGGGTTTCGATATCAATAACTACGTTCATTGCGCTTCCTTTCCTGCTTCCGGAGTTTCTTTGTCTGCTCGGGCATTGGCTTTGTCATCGCTATAGCTCAGGCCATGGTACCTTTCTGAGAGTTTGATGGCATTGTATTGCAGCACATCCTGGAAGTTAAGATTGAACTGGTTCAAGCAGGCTTGGAGATAGAACATCACATCCCCTGCTTCCTCGATGATGTGCTGTTTCAGGGTCTTGCCATCTTCCTTCATCGGGTCAGACAGGGGCTTGTTGTAGACTGCATGCTTCTTGATGCAGCCCCCCAATTCTCCTGCTTCTTCGCAGAGACCCAGGGCTGCGTGAAGTTGCATGGTGTGTGGAGTTTGATACTTGAAGAGTTTCTCCACGAAGATATCATACCGAACGGGCGAGGCCCTGGGGTTCTTATCTTCCTCGGTCGGTTGCTGCGGTACGAGTACCCAAGGTGCGGTCATAGTCTCATGTTCCTTTCTTCCTCAGTGAGGAGTTGCAAATCAATGTATTTAGAGGCTCCGAATGAGACCTCCTTCCTCTTTGGCAGATACCCGTGCAAGTCTCCTGCATGGGCTGCCTGGATCTTATCTGCCTGAGCCAGGCCTTGCAGAATGGGAGCTAGTTTGGAGGGCTCCTCTAGGTCTTGGGATACGTGGGTCCAGATGTCTTTTGCGGTGCAGATTCCATGGTGCCCGGCAATGACACGGAGGACTTTGTCTGAGACAGAAGAATTCTTAGCCTTGCCAAATTCTCCCAGAGCGCGTGGCATACAGTGCTCGGCATGTGTGAGTACAGTGTTTGCATACACAACATCTTCGATCCGAATGACAGAATCTCTGCGTGCAGCACAAGCAATGAGGGAAAGCTTAAGAAGGTGGGTGAACCTGCGATTGGAATATGACTCAAAACGTATGTCGTCGACTCTAGCGTCTTGAAGGTAAATTGCGGACAGGGCTTGCTCTCCCTCTCCTGAGAGAGTAGCAGCACCTCGGCAGCTAGAAGCAATGTCTCGTAGTCCTTCCACAATAGTTGCAGTTGCTGCTGCTGTTGGGCTGGTAGGGAAGGGGATTCGTACTCCATTGGACTCTCCGTGTATCAGAAGGATTCGACTGAAAAATCCCTGGCCGAGAATCTCCGGCGGGAAGGCTGCGGCAAAATTAGTGGGCGTGTTTGCAGATAGGATAGAGACAGTTGGATTCTTGATAACGAAACTCTTTCCTGTCTTGTAGCGGCAGTCGTAATTTCCTTCGTAATCCCAGAGACTACCCAGAATTGAAAGGAACTCCATGTTTCCAACGCCAAAGAAATCGTTCGCTTCATCTGCCATGACGAAGATTTCTCGATCATCTTGAGCAGATCCTCCGAATAAATCTTGATCCAGGAATGATTCGATACTCCCGCCCATGTTTCGCACTTTATCATGTTCATTGGTTTCTCCTGCAAGATCCATGAGGAACTTTTCTTTGCTGGTTCTATCTGCTGCAATACTATCATAGCCTGCCTCTCGAATCAATCTCTTGATGACTTTGATGCTTGTGGACTTCCGCACTCCTGAGGAGCCTAGAAGCATAACATACATGTTGGGATAAATCTTGAATGAACCATGCTCTAGCCAGATTCTTCTTCCTAGCATTGCGCCCATGGCCGTCATGAGACTCCAGCGATGATAGATCGCCGGGGCCTCTGACCTGCCAATGTAGTTAAGGTAGTTCTGGAAGAAGTCCATTTCGCTGGATCAATCTGCTCTCTGCGTAGGAGTGCCGGCAGGATTAAAGGGCAGGAGTTTCGCTTCCGGGTAGATTCGGTGCAGCTCGTCAGCCAAATCAAAGAATTCCCTGGGAGCTTCCGCCCAGCAATTGAGGGCTCGATGCAGGATTGTGTTGAGGGCGTCAAGGCTATCGGAGCCAATGACGAGAAGGTGGAGAGAGGTAGTCTCAGGGGATCTACCTACATTGCTGCCGTGAAAGATCATTCTGTTTCATCCCAGTAGGTTGCAGGTTTGCCAGGCTTACCCATTTTTACGGCAGCCGGAACTGTGAAGGTTCGCAGAGTTCCATGTACGCAGCGGACTGTGACAGGAATCTCCATAAGATGACGCACTGATTCAATATGCTTTTCCCAGCCGGCCTTATAGGAGAAGAGGATGGAGTCATGGATCTGAGCGTGAAGCCTGAAAGTATCCGGATTGGGCAGGGCAACTTCGTAGAACACTTGCAGGAAAGCCTCATTAAGTGTTCTGGCATTGAGAGATTGAGGGGGATGTGCTGCATAGGCGTTGAGGTCCGGCTTGTTATTCTCTGGGTCCCCAAAGCAACGCCGAGTCCAGTCTCCTTCCTTGATGTATTCCTCAGGCTTCCACTTCTGGAGGTTGAATGGGGTGTGATGGAAAGCTCGGGAGACCAGAAGGCCAGTCATCTTTACTTCCATTGCAATCTTGGAATACCAGGAGCCTGGGGCAAAGAGCTTGTAGCCTGGCTTAGGAGGAAGCTTGAAGTGGGCTGCTACCTTCGGAGACTTGAAATCAACGATGCCTCGGAGAGTCTTATAGGTCAGATGGAATGTAGTGAGTGCAGCCTCAGTGATTTCCAGAGGATTCTTGAAGGAGAGTTTCAGCCTAGCTGCAATCTCCCAGACGTTCTTCAGCCCTACCGTATCTGCCATTACCCCAGGACCCATGTTGTAGTTGGCTCCGTGGTTGATGGGCTTAGCCAACTGGCGCAGAGGTTTATCCAAGGCCTTCTTTAGATGATCCGAGTAGATCGACTCATAGGGAACGCCAAAGAATCTGCTGGCATTAAAAGAGTGAAAGTCTTGTCCGCTAGATACGGCGTCAATAAGAGTTTGATCCCCAGAGATGAAAGCAGTGTCTCGGGACTCTGCTTGTTCAAGGTCGGACTCTGCGAGATAAAAGCCCTCAGTTGCTCTAATCGTGGATTTGACGGGGCCATCACGAGGGATATTTTGAATCTGGAACCCGCACCAGAAGGCAGATTCTTTGCAGCTATTTCTTCCGGTTTCAGTCCCGTGAGGATTGAGAGCATAGAGTATGTGTCCTCGATACTCCTTTGCTCCTCCTTCTCCATTTTTCTTAGCGTCCTCGTCAACCCTGAGATATGTTCCTCGCTGCTTGATGAGCCCACGATATTGGAGGATCTTCCCGAGAATGAGGTCATTGAGGGGGTGGAGGAAGGAGATTTTCTTGAGGTAGACTTCATCGGATTCCTCGTGTTTCTTGCCGGTCAGAAGTGTGAGTACATCCCTAACCTGGATATAGCTGTTAGGATTGAAGCCTGGCAGGCCGAGAACTCTTTGTAGCCAAGATAGGCAAGCTTCTGCTTCCTGATCAATTTCTTTCCGGGCCTGTAAATGTCTTGCCGAATCTCGAATGAGACCTGTTCCTTCTGCCAAGAGGGAAGGGTAGACAAGGGGAAATTCAAGAAAGTAATTGCGCTGTGCCCAAGCAGGTGCTTGAAGGATTTGCGAAATGAGCACATTGGCTGTGGCCCAAGAGTCCATCGCACAGTATCGAAAGAACTCTTCTTTGTCTGCGTGCTCAGCCAGATCCTTCCAATATACCACTCGACGAAGGAAGAAGGCATTAAGGAAGCCCAGGTCTTTAGGGAGCTCAGCGTACCAACTGTGCATAAAATGTGCTGTGTCCCAGACCCAGTTCGTAGGGGCAGAATTAAATCGCAGGAAGTATAGATTGTCGTACTTGCCATTCTGGAACACCTTCGCTGAGGGAGTTGTGTTGAGCTTGCGCACCCAGGCGAGAGCCCAGACCGAGGTGAGGGGAACTACGAAGGAAGTGCAGGAAGCATTACCTTGGCTATCCCAATCGACAGCAGTATAGCCAACGCACTGGATAGCAAGATGCTCACGCTTAGTCTCAATATCAGTCGCCAAGAGCTTCGCATTCTGTGCCAGAGAGAAGAGTTCTTCTGCACTTCTTTCATCGAAGATGCACCACTTGAAAGGGAGAGGCTCTCTCCAGTCCTGGGGCTTGAGGAACTTGCTGATGAAGTGCCTGGTGAGGAATGGGCCATGAGATACTGATGTGAGTTGAGCCAGCGGATCAATGAAAAGGATCTCTATTCCCTCATAGAGGAAGATCGAGCCAGCGTAGTCATTGATCTTGGGAACAATCCTGGCCGGAGAGAGATTCTCCTTCTCAACCAGCTTGGCTAGAAGGGAGGGGCAGGTAGAGATAACATGCCGAACTTCTCGCTTCTTGCAGTAAGCTGCAAGGAGAGTGAGATACTCGATGGACTGAGCGGGGATGAAACACGGAAACCCCGCGAGAAGAGGCTTCAGGCGGGGTAGGAAGGAGGTGTCTTGTGGTGTACCTATGAATGCTAGATTCATGGCAAGTCCTAGTGGCTGACCTTGAGGATGAGGCAGGAGGGGAAGAACAGCTTGATCCTGCCAACTTCTTCTCGGAAGAAGACTGGGTCGGATGATTCTTCCAGGATCACAAGATGGGTATCTTGCGCTCGGTCTTTCCAGTTCATCGCATCTGCCGGGTAGAAAAGTTCTCTGTATTGGATCTTTTTTGTCCGGATGTGATCTTTGTTTGTCCTGAGGAACTCAGTAGTCCTTGCCCTGGAGCGAGAGAGGACTAAGAGATACAGGATATTGGGCGGGATCAAGATGCAGGGGGCTGGCAGGATTGGTCCAGTTGCTCTCATTTTGTTTCTTTCTGCTGAATTTCCTGCTTGATCCAGACAACTGCCTTACTCTTTTCCACTTCAGCCACACCCGGCAAAATGGTAAGCACACCATCTTCCAGGCAGACTGCAAAGACATCTCCTCGATTCACAACGGAATGGATGAGATTGGATTGGAAGAGTTTCTTACCTGGAATGACTCGGATGTAGGGCTTGTTGTTGAAGATGATGATGTTCAGGGAATGTTCTTTCACTTGGAACTCCTAGGTAAATAGGTTTCTGCGCTGCGCCCTACAACACGTTAGGCCCCAGGCACCGCAACCTCACGGCGGCACATGCTTTTGCCGCACGGGT
>CAZEMX010000121.1:0-5823 GCA_964513415.1 uncultured Nitrososphaerota archaeon | reverse complement strand
ACCTTGACGTCGAAGACGATCTTGCGGAGGTAGTCGTAGCAGTCGGGGCTGAGTATGCCCGAGAGCCCGAGGAGCTCCCCGGAGACCTTGTGCTCGACGAGGAATGGCACCGAGGTCGCCATCACGTCGCGGGGGGAGGCGAATGGCTGCTGCATCCTGAGCCCATCGTGCTGGACCTTGCAGCTGCTGGCGGTGTAGTCCCAAATCGCCGATGCGAACTGGCGCATCTGGTCGTCCAGCATCGGTATCTCCGGCGCCCTCACCCTCGACCACCACGCGTCGAACTGCGTGCCCTGCCCGTTCACGAATGCCAGGATCGAGTCGCTTATCGCGCCGTGTATGAGCTTGCCCTGCCCCAGGGCATAGTTCGGCTTCGGGGAGACCTTCTTCACCAGCTTGAGGAAGGCGTCCCTCCCGGTAGGGCAGTACTTGGAGCAGACGAGGTACATGGGCAGCGGCGCGTCATAGAGGGGCTTCAGCGGCTCCTGCGCCCAGCTCCATCCGCGGAGCTCAGTAGAGACGCCCACCTCCCGGGCAAGCGGCAGGAGCTTGTTGAGCAGCACCTTGCGGTCCATGTCGCTGAGGAAATAGACCATAGGCCAGTCAAGTCGAACATTTGTAATTTTGGGTAAATAACAGTTGCATCTGCAAAGGGCCACGCGGGCGTGTCGGCGAGGGGGGGAGGGCGGAGGGGAGGGCGTGCGGTCAGACTATCTTCACGCGCTCATCATCGTAGAACTCTGCCCTCTTCTTTGAGGCGATGGATACGGACTTCAGGCATGACGAGCAGAGAGGTATGATGTATACAGAATCCTTCTCCGCAGAGAGGAACTTCGGCACCTCCTGGGCCAAGACATGCCGGTCGTTCGCGTTCAGCTCCCCCCGGAAGCCGCTGTACTGCACCCTGCGCAGGCCGTACTGCTTGAGGTACCCGGAGAGCCGGGTCCTGCTGGCATCGTCTGAGATGTCGTAGATCACGAGGGTGATCATCGCAGCCCACAGGAGAACCTCTGTCGCAACGGTATAAAACAGGTTCGCTGAGGTGGGCGCAGGGGGAGTGTTTTAAGCCCCGGCGCGACATATGTCTTGGCATGCCCACAAAGATCACCCTGCATCTGAACGCGCAGAGGGACTTTAGGATGCCGAGGTTTACGGGCCATGTCGCCAGGGCGATGGCCCTCCACATGATCAGGATGGCGGACCCCGCCAGGGCGCTGGCGCTGCACCAGCTCGACGTCCTCAAGCCTTTCACGGTCGAGCCATTATACTTCAAGTCCAAGGAGAAGTACGCCGACGGGTACCTTGCGGACTGCTCCAGCCCCTGCAGGATGGTCATCAAGGTCCTCGACGACTCGATAGTCCAGGACGTCGTGGCGTGCGTGTCGTCCCCGGGGATTGCCATGATAAGGGACTGCGAGATGCAGATCGGCGAGATCCGGGTCGAGCAGAGGGGCTACGGCGAGCTCGGGGGGAGGTTCGGCGCGGAGATTGGCGGGGAGGGGCTCCTCAAGTTCGGCATGAGGTTCGAGACGCCCACGCTCTTCGCGGTGAAGGGAGCGCGCTACTATTCGCTCTTCCCGGAGCCGGAGCTCGCGCTCATGAACCTGCTCAGGGTCTGGAACAAGTTCTCGGGCAAGAGGGCAAGCAAGGACGAGATCTCGGCGTTCAGGGGGTGGGTCCGGAGGAGGGTCGGGGTTATCGGCTACGAGCTCTCGGTCCAGAGGATCATGGTCGAGAGGGCGAAGGCGAGGTCCGGTTTCACCGGCTGGGTGAAGTACGAGATGGCGGACAGGGAGTACGCGGGGCGGGTGGCGGAGCTCCTCGACTTCGCGGAGTACAGCAACATCGGGAAGGACAGGACCGCTGGCTTCGGGGTCGCCAGGGCGTGGATGGGCCAGAGGGAGGCGCGGCCCGGCTACGAGAAGAACGCCCGGACGTAGATGACGGTCCTCATAAGGTAGGGCGTGACGACCAGCGTCAGTATGGTGCCTATAGTTATCAGGACCATTATGTCGCCGAAGACCCAGCCGAAGAGGGCGAGGGCGAAGCAGGCTTCGACGGCCATTCCTGAAAGAATGGCTATTGCCGTGGGAGATTTTTGTAGAATTTACGCCGGTGGTCAATCTTTAGGACGACTATAACCCTCTCCTTCTCGTAGACCTTGAACAGGGCCCGATAATCGCCCGAGCGCAGGCGGAAGGTATCCGCCTCACCGCAGATCTTGACGAAGTCTAGCTTGAGTTTAGGGTAATGCTCAAGCTCCTTGAGTTTTTCCATTATCTGTCCCTTAAGTTTGGGCTCGAGCTCGGCAAGGGATTTTGCCGCCTGCCGATTCAGGAAGACGTTAAACGCCATCTAGAGGGACCAGCTCATCGAACTTCTTGAGCCTTACCGCCTTGTCAGCCTCTTTAGCAAGCTCGCTCTCTTCAGGCGTTATGAAGACATCCTCGAGGAATTCTTTCAGCGCGTCGAGCTTCCGGTCCATCTTTTCCATCTTCTCGAGAACGGATTCGGTCAACCTTTCCACCAGAGAATAAGACTCACGCCCCCCTAAAAAAGGTTAACCGGCTTCGCTGCACCCACAGCCCAAAATACCGCTACGGCGTCCATCAGGGCTTGATACTGAGCTGGTACGGCTGCCAGCCACAGGCGGACCGAAAAAGAGCGCCACGCACCTGGGCGCGGCCCGGCTACGAGAAGAACGCCCGGACGTAGATGACGGTCCTCATAAGGTAGGGCGTGACGACCAGCGTCAGTATGGTGCCTATAGTTATCAGGACCATTATGTCGCCGAAGACCCAGCCGAAGAGGGCAGTTGGGAAGACATCCACGGGCACGCTCCCGAAGAGGGCGAGGGCGCCGACCCCGAATATCCCGGAGATGATGCCGGCCAGGAAGACGCCGACCGCCAGCCAGACCAGCCACGTCCTGCGGTCCTCGGTCGCCACGAGCGCCGCGTAGATGGCGATCCCGGTGAAGAAGGTGGCGATGAAGGCTTCGGTCATGGCGTTCGTGAGCGCTACGGCAGATGCGGCGGCGTTCAGCGCAAGGAGCCCGGCGAGGGCGTAAGTCCTTTTGGGGTTCCTCAGCGGGGCTGCGGGGCTGATCATGAAGCGCCGGTAGATGACCAGCGGCACCAGGCCCTCGAAGAGGTCCGCGAGGGACCAGACGATAACGAAGTCGAGGGGCATCCCGAAGTAGAGGCCCATGAAGATGCAGCTGAAGTATCCCGCAACGCATCCCCAGATGCCGAACCAGAGCGCCACGGGCACGTAGACCGCCGCGGCGATGTAGAGCCCGGAGATGCCGGGGACGAGCGCGACCGGGGCGGCGACGACCGCCCAAATCGCGAGGGCAGTGCAGACTGCCGTCGTGGCTGCGCATACGGCGGGCTGGCGCCAGGTGACGCCCCGGCGCGCCTCCCTGTGGACGACCTCAGCCATCGTGATCAGAATCAGATATTGCTGCATGTTGATTATAATATTAACGCCGCTTCAATGGCGAGGGCATGTCGGACGGTTATTCGCCCGGCGGCAGGAGGGCCTCGTCGAGCCTCTTGCCCTTTATTGCCGCGTCGCCGACCCCGTAGAGGACCCACCCCAGCAGATACTCGCAGATGTCCCGGTCTATGCTGGAGGACTCCTTTAGTTCGCCCAGCAGCCTCGATAATGCAGCTGATGCCGACCTGGCTTCGGAGAGTGCTGCTTCGAGGAGCGGCTCATTGACGGTCAGGATCTCGCCCAGCGGGGAGAGCGCGGATCGCAGGGACTGGAGGTCACCTCCGGAGAGGGAGCCGTCCGCAGAGAGGAGCAGGAGGTTCCGGTCGACGTCGCCGCCTATGCAGAAAGAGCCGCGCGCCACCTTCGATAGCGGGCAGATGGACCTGAGCGTGTCGATGGTCATCATCTCGTCGGTCGACAGGACGACCTTCTGCCGGAGGAGGTGCCATATGTCGTCGGCCACCGCCCTAGACCTGGCGGGGTCCCCAGCAAGCACGATTATGCTAGAGCGTCCGATCGCCTCCCGCACCCCGGGGCTCCTCCCGCCCTCCGGGCACAGCAGCTCGGCGGAGGGGGATGAGCCGTCGGGCAGAGGCGAGACCAGCCTGTTGAAGGGGCTGCCCGGCTCCAGCGGGCCTATTATGAGCACGCGGTCCAAGGTAAGTTCACCCAAGTATCAGCGTTTAAGACGGTGGCTCAAGATTTATTTATAAATTGCCGGCCGTGGGATCCGGAGCCGCTGCGCCTGCACCGCCGCCAGCGTTTCCAGCCCTTTGCGCTTCCCCTTTCCTCCCATGGCTCATTGCACGTCGCATCATCCACATCCTGGCGTCAGGCAGAGGTTCAGCCCTTCCGGGCGCAGTGCTCAAAAAAAAGTGGGATGTGGCAGGGTCAGTACCATAGCACCATGGAATACGTAACAGTCGCGGAGGATGAGGTACTGTAGTGGTATATCTGGAACTCGGTCATCCCTGCGGTCACCGGGAGCGTGATCGTGCCGGTCTTCTGGTAGACCTCGTCAGAGCTCTCCACGAAGTAGTCGCCGTTGGCGCCGTATATCCTGAACCAGATGTAGTCGTTGGATGACCACGTTATGGTGATGTAGCCGTTGTGCGGGACCTGCTGGGTCCAGTGCAGGTAGTAGCCTCCGGGTATCGTATCCTGCTCGTTGCTGCAGATCGTGTAGTTCACAAGGTAGTTGGCGATGTCATACAGGCCGTTGCGCTCGAGGAGCAGGGCGTCATAGCTGTCCTCAAGCCCTTCGTAGTCGTCTGCCAAGGCGTTGTACTCGCCCTGGAGACCAGAGTAGTCCGCCTGCAGGCCGTTGTAGTTTGCGGCCAGTTCGTCGTAGTCCCCGCTCAGGGCCACGTAGGTGGTGTTGAGGGAGGCGTACTGCCCCTGAAGGGCGCTGTGGTCAGCCTGAAGGGCGCTGTGGTCAGCGGTCAGGGAATTGTAGCTCCCGTTGAGTGCAACATAGGTGGTGTTGAGGGAGGCGTACTGCCCCTGAAGGGCGCTGTGGTCAGCCTGCAACGAGCCCAGCTGACCGCTGAGCTGGAAGTATACAAGTCCGGTTGCAGCGGCGACTGCGATGACAGCTATTGCTAGTGCGGCCTTCGTGAGGTCACGCCGCTTTCCAGTCGGGGTGCTTTCTGATGACAAGTCAAACACGTCCTGTGATGATAAGAGCGTTGAAGAATATTTAAATATATTTCATTTAATTTTTTTTAAAAAAATTAATTGGTGAGATAAAGCGCCTTAAGCGAAAGCGGGAGGCAGAGGATGAAACAGAGCGGCATCGCCGGCAGCGGGCTGCGCGGGGGGAGAAGAGACGGAGAAGGATGGGAGAGGAGTGACCCGGCTACGCCCGCAGCTTCTCCGCAGTCAGCCTCTTCAGCTCCTCCTCGCTCTCGACCTTGATTATCCGCTTGGGCTTCTGCTGGCCCATCGCGCGCCCCTCCTGCAGGCGGCGCTTTATCTCCCGGTCGATGACGCCGTATGCCTCCGGGCGCGTTATCATGACCTCTATGAGCTGCTCTTGGGACGTGCCGGTCCGGTTGTTCGCGCCGCCGCCCGCAGGGTCGAGGATGAACTGCCTGCCGGTGTCCACGGCGTCGTACTCGACGAAGGTCTTTGCGAGCGATGCGGATATCTCCGCCCGGAACGCCGCCTCGTCCTGCACCCTTTCCTCGGGGATTATCAGGAAGGCGAACCTTCCGGGGCTGCCCTTCACGTGGTAGAGCTCCCACCACCTGATGTTCTTGATGCTGAAGAGGGCGTCGTTTATCTGCCGGGAGTAGACCTTGAAGCCGAAGAAGTTGCCGGA
>CAZEMX010000120.1:0-5893 GCA_964513415.1 uncultured Nitrososphaerota archaeon | reverse complement strand
CTTTGTGCATTTTGCAAAAAATAGTCAACATTCCTTAAGCGGCATTTTTCGTCCTGCAAAAAGCAATGCACATCTTTTTCCAAAAGTTTTTTGTTCCAATAATGTGGCGAACAAGCATGGCAAAACCTTTGGAAGGAAAATTAGACATACCTAAATTTTAATACAACATGAAAGTTATTGTCATTGGAGCAACATCGGGCATCGGCAGGGAGTTGGTGCGGCAGATGGCGGAGGCAGGCTATGATGTAGCAGCTACCGGACGACGTGTAGAGCTTTTAGAAAGTCTGCAAGCAGCGTGTGACCGTCGAATTGTCATACAAACGATGGACGTGGCAGATACGGAAGCTGCGCGCGGGCAGTTCTTAGACCTTATTGCACAAATGGGCGGTGTAGATATTGTGGTCATCAATGCGGGCATTGGTGAGATGACTACCCGCTGGGAAAAAGAAAAGCAAATCATGGATATTAATGCTACCGGCTTTGCTGCCTTAGCTAATGCTGCTTTTCATTATTTTACTAAAAACAATGGCGGACAAATTGTCGGCATTTCGTCGGTGGCTGCCGAGCGAGCGGGTGGATTGTCGCCCATGTATCACGCCACAAAAGCCTTCATCTCGACCTATATGGAGGGTTTGCATTATCGCGCCCGCAAAAAAGGTTTGCCGATTACTGTTACGGACATTCGTCCGGGCTTTGTCAAAACGCCCATGACCGACCAGAACGATCCTAAACAAATGTTTTGGGTGGCGAGTGTCGAAAAAGCTACGCAACAAATCGTGCAAGCCATCGAACAAAAGAAAAGAGTGGCGTATATCACTAAACGATGGGCTTTGGCGGCTCGTTTGATGCGGTGGATGCCCGATTTTATTTATGCAAAACTCGCTTAACAACATTCAAACACCCTAGCTTTTTCTATTTTCACACAATTTGGATAAATTATGCAACAAACAGACGTAGCAATAGTGGGCGCAGGCGTGGCAGGACTTTGCGCCGCCTTGCAACTACAAGAAGAAAACTTGCAAGTACAAGTTTTTGAAGCCTCCGATGCCGTAGGAGGACGTATTAAAACCGACAAAGTAGATGGTTTTTTGTTGGATAGAGGTTTTCAAGTATTCCTCACTGCTTATCCCGAGGCACAACGTTGGTTAAACTACGAGGCTTTGGGTTTGAAGCATTTTGATGCAGGTGCAATAAGCTATTATGACGAAAAAATGTATAGTGTTTATGATCCTTATCGCCACCCATGGCAGGCATTGAGAACTGCGCTTGTGCCTTTTGCTGGTCTCAAAGATGCTTTTGCTTTGAGGGCATTGCACCAGCATGCTCACGCCAAAAGTATTGCAAAATTGTTGGCAGAAACAGAAATGTCGAGTGATGCGTGGCTTCGAAAATGGAATTTTCGCAAAAGTTTAGTTTATGCGCTGATAAAACCCTTTTTTACAGGCGTATTTTTAGACCACGAATTGGCTACATCAAGCCGTATGTTCACCTTTTTGCTCAAAATGTTTAGTGAAGGCTACGCCTCATTGCCCGAACAAGGTATGCAAGCCATTCCAGAACAGTTGGCAAGCCGACTGCAACCACAAGAACTGCACCTAAACACGGCTGTAACGAAAATAGAAAAAAATAAACTCACTTTATCCAACGGCGAACGCATTCAGGCACGCGCTATCATTGTGGCGACAGATGGCACAACGGCTGCACGCCTCCTGAACTTGCCACAGATAGCTCCACAACGCCACAACGGAACACGCTGCCTATATTTTTCTGCCGAAAAGCCCCCCATCGAACAACCGCTTTTGGTGTTGAATGGTAGCGGAAATGGTATTGTCAATTCGTTGTGTGTGCCGAGCCTCGTCAATCCCAACTACGGCACAGAGGAACGCGATTTGATTAGTGTAACGACCGTAGTGCCGACCGACCACCTTAATGATGAACAATTATTGGTGGAAGTAAAAAAAGAATTGCGGCACTGGTTTAAAAAAGAAGTGCGTTTTTGGGATCACCTCCGCACTTATACTATTCCCGACGCATTGCCGTTTTGTCCAACCATCAATCCGTTGCAAAAAGAACAGATAAAACCCGTTTTGCCTTCCATTTATTTGGCAGGCGATTATACCAACTACCCTTCGATGAACGGCGCGATGGAGGCGGGACGCTTGGTGGCAACTACTATTGCTTGGGATTTGGCACTAAAACGTGATAAATAGTTAGCTGAACGGCTTGTTTGCGTTTGAAAACAACGGTTTTTAATTGTTAATTATTAATGGTTAATTGTTAATGGGCGGGTTTCAATTGTTAATTATTAATGGTTAATTGTTAATGGGCGTTTTGGGGCATTGTGCCGCATAATTAAATCCGTCAATAATAAAAAATAACCCTGAAAGGGTGAAATGTTTGTAGAAAAACATAAGCCATACAATTTTTAAAACCCTGAAAGGGTGATATGACACCATTTTTTAATTGTTAATTATTAATGGTTAATTGTTAATGGGCGGGTTTCAATTGTTAATGGTCAATGGTTGATGGTTAATCGCTTGTTTGTCTGTTCCGAATGCTTTAATTATCTTGTAAAAATGGTGTTGAACGGTGCAATGTGGCTTAGGATATTGGACAAATAATAACCCAAAATTTGTAATTGCCATTTTACAAAATAATAACCCCAATTACACCATTTTCTCCGCAAAACAACATTTGTATATTGTTTTGCGGAGAATTATTTATGCTTTTTTACACTAAAAAAAAACATGCTATAACTGTTTTTTTACAAAAAAACACTCTATCTTTGTAGCAAAATACAGTTAATAGACTATAAGACACTTTTCTCATAGCATCCAATAAAAGTTTATTTCGTTTATTTTTTTCCTAAAATTAGCCAAAATGAAACTAATCATCAAAAACTTAGGTCCTATCAAAAATTGTGCAATTGACTTGTCAAAACAGTACTATTTTTTTATAGGCTATAATAATACAGGTAAAACTTACTTGTCCAAACTGCTATATGAAATTTTTAATGAAGATAATTTGCAAGATTTTACTAAAGAAGTTCTTTTTAATATACCCTTAACAAAGGAATATAGCATTGTTTTAACCGAAGAGTTTGTTAGTACTATTTTACAAAGTTTTGCAACATTCATTAAAGACCAAATTTTGCCTAAATCACTCAAAACAAACGGAGAAAATGCTTTTTTGTTGAAAGATTTGGACATTCGTTTTGAGTTTGACATGGAAAAAGACATCAAAAAAATGTCTTTGACTTCAAGTGCTGCTATTAGTTTGCGTGGAATGGACACGACAGAAAATAGAATCGACATTTATACGCTCGTAAAAGTGGCTAATTCGTTAGATGTCCAGTGTCAATTTTATGCCGAACAAGATATTGCAAATTCGTTGCCTAATGATTTTTTTGACCATGTTGCGCGAAAAACATTTGAACAGCAAGTTCATACTATCCGCCAAAATGTACCTAAAAATCTTATTGCTTCTACATTATCTTTATTGCTCCAAAACAAAGAAAAACCTTTCTTTTTGCCTGCCAATAGGATTTTTATTTTGGAGAATGCCGATGATTTGATTGAACAAGACAACAAAAGAAATGAAGAACTTGCCCGAAATTTATTGGAACTATTAGAAAGCAATGAAAGTACCAAAGAAAAGTTGGGCAATGCGGTAGCGAAAAACATAGCGCACAAAAATTCTCACCAAATAAGCCAATTGGTTCGTGAAGTGGCTAAACTTAGGAAGCACAAAGATGAAACATTTATAAAAAATGGTTCAGGTTTTTTCGATGACCTACTAACAATACTTTCTAAGCTAATGGGCGGTGAAATTAGCATGAACAAACTTAGCTCTTTGTCTAATTGGGAAGAAAAATATCGCATTTTGGATTCTATAGCTGACAAAAATCGCGAATTAAGCCTATCTTTAGCCTCTTCGTCGGTGAATCAGTTAAGCACATTGTTTTTGTATCTAAAATACTGGGCAAAAGCAGCTAACAATTTTTTGATGATTGACGAACCCGAAGAAAATTTGCACCCCAAAAGCCAAATACAATTGCTCGACCTCCTATTGACCTTTGCCAACAAAGGTAACAAACTACTCCTCACCACCCATAGCCCACTTGTCGCCGAAATAATTAACAACTACCTCGTTTTGAGCCAGTTGGACAATAGGAAAAAAATGGCAGCCGAGCTTAATTTGATGGACATTAACCTATCACCCCAAACAGCCGCTATTTATTTTTTTAATGGCACCGATGTAGTAGCGCATAAGGTAGGTGAATACGGTACTACTTTCGTTTCTTTCAAAGAAGCTCAAGATATTGTCTATGGTATAGGCGATGTCTTAGGAGAACAAATGTTTTATCAACTCAATAAAAACTAAATTATGTTTCCACTAAACGGCATTAGGGAGCATGTAAGCTACCAATTAGACAACACCATCGGCGTACTTAAGACCAATACTGCTCCACACCTAAGCATTACCGAAAGTAATAAGGATAATGATGGACACGGCGAGCATTTGACCAATATAGTTATCAAAAACCTTCCTAATAGTAATGTTTGGGTGTTTGATAACGAGTTTAGCGACCGAAAAAATAATGAATCTGCTCTACAAAAGAAAAATAATGGCACTTCAATGCCTGATACTGTCATAAATCAAAGCGGGGCTTTTGCAAGCGCAGGTAAAAGGGTGGAAATGACCATTATTTATCACCACCATAAACGTTTGTATTTGATAATGGTGGAGATGAAGCGACAGTTAAGCCCGCGAAAGTATAGAAAAGACATCATTAAAAAGTATGAGCATTCTTTGGCAACTTTATCCGTGTTTATTGCAGCTCATCTACATTTTCCAGCCCTAACAGACACGCGTCTTTATCCCATTGGCGTTTGTTGTTATAACTATTACGACGATCCAAACCCCAATGATGACCGCGACCCGCAATCAATAGGTGGTAAATTTAGGGCAAATTATAATCGCAATAAAAGAAGTTGGACAGAAGTGGTGGAGCCACTTTCGCTGCAACGTATGCGCATACCTATTCTGTGTATCCAAAATCCTAATGACCCTATTAACGAAAGTTTTGAGATAGATTTTAACAATATTATAGCAAACGTTAGCCGTATTTAGCTTGTCAAAAATTTGTAATTGCCGTTTTACGCCCCCAAAACACCGGTTTTTAATTGTTAATTATTAATTGTTAATGGTTAATTAGCGTTTTGGGGTGTTGTGCTGCATAATTAAATCCGTCAATAATAAAAAATAACCCTGAAAGGGTGAAATGTTTGTAGAAAAACATAAGCCATACAATTTTTAAAACCCTGAAAGGGTGATATAATGACTGTTTATTGTTTGGCATTATTGCATTAACATTGTTTTTTATCCACAAAAACCATTAAGGAAATACAAAACAATGTTTATTATTTCATCAAACGGAAATTATGCTGTTTTGATACCATATTTTTTATCATTTCACCCTTTCAGGGTTTTGTGAAAAGGTACCATATTGCCGTTTCTGCTATAAACTTGTCACCCTTTCAGGGTTTAATCCGATTTTTAATTGTCAATGGTTAATGATCAATTGTTAATGGGTGGCTTATTAATTGTTAATTATTAATTGTTAATTGTTAATGGGCGTTTTGGGGTGTTGTGCTGCATAATTTCGCCTATCATTAATCCCAAATAACCCTGAAAGGGTGCCATGTTTGTAGCAAAAGGCAAGTAACAAAGTTTTTAAAACCCTGAAAGGGTGAAATGACACCATTTTTTAATTGTTAATTATTAATTGTTAATTGTTAATGGGCGTTTTGGGGTGTTTTGCTGCATAATTTCACCTATCATTAATCCCAAACAACCCTGAAAGGGTGCCATGTTTGTAGCAAAAGGCAAG
>CAZEMX010000119.1:0-5937 GCA_964513415.1 uncultured Nitrososphaerota archaeon | reverse complement strand
CGCGCCCTCCTCCTTGGCGATGCCCGTGAGCGTGTCGTAGAAGGTCCTTCTGAACGCCTTCCTCTTCTCTTCAGGATCCGTGAGCCCCTTCAGCGCCTTGAAGAACGGCTCCTGGACCCTGTAGAGCCTGGCGTTGAGCCCCATCCCCTTCAGCTTGCCCACGACATCCTCGGGCTCGCCCTCTCGCATGAGCCCGTCGTCAAGGAAAGCCACCAATGCCCTCTTGCCGATTGCCTTGTGCGCCAGCATGGCTGAGACCGTGCTGTCGACGCCTCCCGATGTCGCTGCGAATGCCTTCTCGTTCCCGATCTCATTCCTCAGCAGGCCAACCTGCCTCTCTATAAACGACTCTGGATCAAATGCCATTATAGTCCCTCCGAACGCTAATCTCTTGCACCTCTGCGCTTAAAAATCAATCCGGATTGGTGGCATTGCCTGCCGCGCTGCGCCGCAGAGGCAGGCTGGATATGCGCAGGGCATTGGCGGTTACTGCAGCCTTGCCGTCCCAACGACCCTGAGCTTCTGCCCTGAGAGGTACATCAGAACCGCCGTGCCGCCCGCGACATAGGCGAGCTCCTTCTCCAGCGCCAGCGTCATGTTCGGCCTCCTCCAGTCTCCCGCATCCGAGACTGCCTCCACCCTCGCCGGCACGAACTGCATCCAGTGCCCCAGGTGGACTGCCATGCCCTGCTTGATCGGCGCCGGCCAGTACCTGAGCAGCTCCGCGCCCACCTCGAGCCGCTTTGCAGTCTTGACCGCCGCGTCGTTGGTGAGCACCGCTCCCCTGTCGAGGTCGTCCACCTCCACGTTCTTGAGGGCCAGCCCTACCCTGTCGCCCTCGACGGACCACTCGAAGTCATCGTCATGCTTCTGGATCGACCTCACCTCTGCGACCTTTCCTCCGGGGACCACCTTGAGGGCGTCGTGCCTCCTGACCGCCCCCCGTGCGACCGTGCCCAGCGCGACCGTGCCTACGCCCTTGACGCTGAACGCGTGGTCGACGACCGCGGCCCCCGCCTTCACCTCCTCCGTCGGCGAACCCCTGGACTTTGCCGCCTCCCCCAGCAGCCTCTCCCTCAGCGCCCCCTGCTCGTCGCCCACGAACTCGTATCCCTCCACCGCCGTCCCCCTGATCAGCGGCATCACCTTCTCCTTCGGTATGAAGTTCCTCAGCACGATGAACCCGCTCCTCACCCCTGCGCAGTGGAGCATCAGGACGCACTCCCCGAATGCCGGCGATATCTCCTCGACTACGAGTATCGCCATCCTCGCCATCGAGACCGCGTAGAAGAGCGGGGCGAGCCTCTCCGGATACTTCGATGGCTCGATCAGGGTCACGGTGTCCTCCCCCCTCTTCAGGTTGTAGAACGTTATCTCCGTGGACGTGCCCTTCTTCCCCAGCCCGCCGCCGTACCCGGCCGGACCTATGACCGCGACATTAATGTTTCCCATAACTCCCCGAAAAGCCGGCACCTCTAATAGGTTTTGCGCATCCGCCGCGTCCTAGACCTTCTCGGCCAGGGCCTTCACTATGCGCTCGTAACCTATGGTCATTACGTGCATCCCTGCCAGTCGCTCCGTCTTCCTCAGCTCTTTTATCATCGAGGAGAAGAACTCGATATTGACGTCGTCGATCTTCTCCCTCTGCCTGCTCCTGTCCTGCGCCGCGTCAGCCCTCTTCATCTGCTCCATGAACTCGTCCGGCACTGTGATCCCCGGCACGCTGCTCCTGAGGTACTCCGCGGTGGCATACGACCTGCACGGGAATATCCCCAGTATGACCGGGATCTCGAGCCTCCCCATCTCGCGGAGGAACTCCTTTGCACGCTCGATGTCGAAGGTGGCCTGCGTCTGCATGAACTCTGCGCCGAGTTCGACCTTCTTCTCTATCTTCATTATCTCCATCTCGAGCGGCTCGGCGTTGGGGTTCCCGGTGATCCCCACGTGCAGCCCGACCTCACCCGCGACCCTGTTCCCCGCGAGGTCGCAGCCCTCATCCACCATGAGCCTCACCATCCTGACGAAGTGCGCCGTGTCGATGTCATACACCGGCATCGCCTGGGGGTTGTCGCCGAATGTCGTGTGGTCCCCGCTCATCGTCAGCACGTTCCTGATCCCAAGCGCTGCGGCGCCCAGAATGTCCGACTGGAGCGCGATCCTGTTCCTGTCCCTTACGGTCATCTGGCAGACCGCCTCGACGCCCGTCCTGCTCTGCATTATGTGCGACGCGGCCACGCTCGACATGTATGCCCTCGCCCTCGGGTTGTCGGTCACGTTGCATGCAACGGTCCAGTCCCTGAGCCTCTCCGCGGCCCTCACGATGCCCTCCGCGTCGGCAGTCTTGAGCGGCTCGACCTCCCCCGTGAAGACGAACCTCCCCTCGCCCACCGCCCTCATAAGCTTGCTGTAGACCGCCCTAGCCATCGCCAAACACCACTACCTGCTCGCCAGCTCCTGCGGCCTCGCCTTTGCGGACCTGTCCTTTGGAGGGCGGTACTTCCTGAAGGCATCCAGCCTGTTCTGCCTCTTCAGACTGTTGAATATGAGCACCCATGCGCAGTCGTTCTTGTAATCGCCGACCTCGCACTTGCCCTTGACCTGCCCCCCGCAGGGTCCGTTGATGAGCCCCTTGGAGCACCTGACTGTGGGGCATACGCCCCCCGTCTCCAGGAGGATGCAGTCCGCGCATGCCCTGCACCTCTCGAAATACCTGCCGAGCCTCTCAGTCTTCCCTATGAAGAGGGTGTCCAGCGCCGGTATTATCGCCTTGTCTGCATACTCCGCTACCGCCTGCGCCCCCGCCCCGCACGCCATGCAGAGGACAGCGTCAGCCCCCTCCAGCTCCCCCTTGCGCGCCGCTAGGTCGCGCCTGTTGATTCGGGCGTCGCACGGCGACTCGACGACCGCCCAGCCGATGGCCCTGCTGCCGAGCCTCTGCGCCATTGCCTTGACCTGCTCCTCGCCGCCCGTCCCGCAGCCTGTGGCGCAGGTCCCGCAGCCCACTATGAACACCCTGCCGTAGGGCGCAACCATCTCGTCGATCTTCTCTTGGGGCTTCTGCCTTGTTATAATCAAGTTCCAGCTCACCGTGGCGGCTGTAATGAATGACGATGATGTTCAGCCCATATATCTCTTTTCATGGGCGCATCCGGCCCACCCCACTCCTTATCTTTAGGCTCACAAAGAGTGGGTTTGTGGTGATCTCATGAGAGTAAGGCCCGCATTGG
The DNA here is from genome assembly GCA_964513415.1 of uncultured Nitrososphaerota archaeon. Taxonomy (GTDB): domain Archaea; phylum Thermoproteota; class Methanomethylicia; order Methanomethylicales; family Methanomethylicaceae; genus Methanomethylicus. Next base: position 2,710 of record CAZEMX010000119.1, on the reverse strand, counting down.
AGGGGGACCTCCCGCAGCTGCTGGGGGCCCTGAACGCAAAGTACGCCGGCACTTACGAGTTCTCTCCGTACACCGCCGGAAGCCTGCTGGACATACTGAAGTCCGGCGCGTACATCGCGGTCGCCGAGGACGGCGGCAGGATCCTGGGGTCAGTGTGCTGCAGGCCCATGGCACTCGGTGACTCCATCGAGTGGCTCGTGGCCGGCGACACCAACTCCGAGCGGCACCTCCTCGCGGAGGCGGAGTCCCATGCCAAGCGCGGGCGGGCCATATGCTTCGTGGTCGAGGGCAGTCCGGAGGTGAACGACTGGCTGAGGTTGGGGTACTCGGTCGAGGAGCGCGAGCTGCAGATGACATTGCCCCTGCGCAGGATGCCTGCGGTGAGCCCGCCCGAGGGGTTCAGGATAAGGCACCTCCTCTACGGGGAGGACCAGCAGCTCATCGATCTCGTCAACAGCTCGTTCGGATGGTCTAGGCTCAGGCAGGAGGAGGTTGACAGATGGCGCAGGTCGCCGGACTTCAGCAACGAGTGGATACACGTCGCTGAGTGCGGCTCCAGGCTCGTTTCAGTCACCGTCTGCAAGGAAGACGAGGATTACAACCGGTTCCACGCCCCCAAGAGGGGGTACATCGGCCCCGGCGCAACGCTCCCTGAGTTCCGTGGCAGGGGCCTCGCATCCCTGCTTATGACGAGCGTCATCAACTTCCTGCACGACAGGCGTTTTGGCGAGGCCGTCCTCTACACCAGCGACGCCAATGCCCCGTCCCTCGCGATGCTCAGGCGGACAGGCTTCACTGCACGCCAGACCATACTGCTCATGTCAAAACGGGCCGGAGAGCGGGGCCGTGACTGATTAGATTTTTATCCCTCTCTGCAGTGTTACCTCCACGGGGCTATTGCCATGGTACTCCAGGCGCATACCTTCACTTCTATAGTGACCTATGAATTTGTCATGTGGCGGAAGTCTTACATCGCCGGGACGATTGTCGCCAAGGTCGATGTTGCCGAATCCGACAAGGACTGCAAGCAGGGGAGCGGCAGGCTCGTCGAGGTAGTGAGCGCCGCTAGGCCCAAGCTCTACGACGATTATACCGACCTGCACGGAGGCATAGACAGCCTGACCAACCCGGTCACGCTCGAGGAGATAAAGAAGATGGTCGAAGGCAAGGAAGGGGCATTCTCCCACGACGAGAGGATGATCCCTCCTGAGCACCAGTTCAAGCTCAAGGAGCAGTTCCCCCTGAACCTCAAGCCGCCGCCGGGCATGCCTGTCTTCTAGCGCTTCGTTGCACCGCCCCGGGACGATGCCGTCAGGTCAGCTGGCGGCACCTCATCGCCGGGCGAGGTAATCTTCGACGAAGTCCCTGATCGCGTCCTTTACATCGATCTGCGATTCCATGCTGAATGGCGCGCCAAAGAGCCCCGCCTGCGCCTCACCCTTCACCATGACCTCCAACGTCCCATTGTTCGCGAACGCTTGGACCGTGGCGTTCGACATCGTGGCAAAGTCGAGGTCTTCAATGACGAAGATGGTGGCGTTTATGCCCGGGGATACGGCAACGCTCCCCGAATAGGAGCCGTTGCCCACGAGCACGCCGTCCGCGAAGACATCGAAGGCGAAGCCCCCAATCGAGACCGGCAGCAACCCCCTGTTGCAGACCGCCAGCGTCGAGTTCAGCCTCACCGAATCTATGAGGCCTGCCGCCGCGGACATCAGCGATGCGCCGCCGTCGGACGGATACTCAATGAGCGCAGCAGCCAGCCTGAGCACGTCCCCGAAGGTGAAGTCCTTGAACTGGACCCCGTCCACCTTCGCCCCCTCGAGGCTGAATGACACTGCCCCATACGATGCCGCGACAACTGCCGCGCAGACCGCCACCGCCGCAATCGCAACAGCGGCGAGGGCCGCAATCTTGGTCTTGGGAGACATGCCGATCACTATCTATCTGTTGCCGGACCGATAAATATCTAGCATTCTGCATGCCCCCGCGCCCATGCGGGGCGATCAAGCAATGGCGGCCGCCGCTGCAGGGCCGGTTAAGGCAGCCGTCCCGCTCAGCGCTTTCCGTCTGCGACCTTCGCGTAGACTTCCATGATCTTGCCGGCGACCCGTTCCCACGTGAACTCGCTGAGGACGCGCTCCCGCGCCTTCTCTCCCATGCTCCTGAGGTGCTTCTCGTCCATCAGCGTGCTGGTTATCCCCCACGCGATGTCCCTCGGGTCGTACGGGTTGATATGGTAGCCGCACTGGTCCGGGCCTGACGCGATCACGATCTCCTTCAGCCCGCTGACGCCCCTAGCGCCGACGACAATCGGCTTCTTGAATGCCATCGCCTCGAGTGCCACGATGCCGAACGGCTCGTAGAGGCTCGGGAAGACTGCCATGTCGCACGCCGCGTAATGCGCTATGCGCTCCTCCTCCGGCAGCATGTTCAGGTTGAAGTGGACCCTGTTGTTGATGCCGAGCGTCTCCGCCAGCCTGACCAGCTCGCCTTCAAGCTCGCCCTTGCCTACCACCACGAGCTTCGACTTGGGGCACTTGCTGAAGACATGAGGCATCGCCATCAGCAGCCGATCGACGCCCTTCACCCCCGTCAGCCGGCCCAGGTAAAGGATCATCTTGTCGTCCGGGCCTATTCCGTACTTCGCCCGTATCTGGCTTACCTTATCCTTGGAGACCCTCTCCGGGGCATACTTGCGCGCATCGAC
>CAZEMX010000118.1:0-5973 GCA_964513415.1 uncultured Nitrososphaerota archaeon | reverse complement strand
AGACTGCTATTCCTGTTGAGGCAAACCTGGTTATTAAAAAGGGCGGAGTTTAGGTAATATAGGGCACAAAGCTTTCTTTGCTGCATAAATTGGAGGGGGGAATTATCATCACATCCGGCAGATGGAGAAGTATGCCATGAACCACGAGGCCATTTTAGCCGTCCTTCCCGATAGCAAAAACGATGCCCTGTCCCTGAAGGAGATCGCCCAGGCCTTGGGGCTTGAGATGAATTCCTACGTCGACTGGATCCGCGCAGAGAGGCGTCTTGCCAGCTCATTGAGAGCTCTGGCTAGATGGGGCTGGGTGGCCAGCGACCGGCGGCAGAATGAAGATGGCCACAGGTTCTGGTATAATGCCTACTGGAAGACGGAGCCGGCCGAGGCGAAGGCGGCATATGATCCCCCCTAGAATTTTACGTCCACCTCTACTATCTTCGCCCCCAGCCTCTGCGCCTCCTCGACTGCGGCCGGGTCCTTCATGAGGAAGATGTGCCATTCCGGGGTCTCGATCATGGCCACGGAGTTCTTCAGCACCGGGGCGTATCTGCTGTGCCTGGGCAGCTTAGGGGTTGTAGGAAAATAACTTACACATTTTCGGAAGCGAGACAAGAAGATAATCGCTATTCGATGGCCGCTTTCTGGACTGCAAAGACGACAATTTGGGCATTTTATCTCGCATCAACGACTAAGCGATGGCCTAGGAATGACTATTAATAGGGGATTTGAAGCCTTATTTATTTGAAGCTGAATTAGTTGAGAAGGATCCGATAAGAGTATCTGGTATATAGGGATATGGTATGAGACGTGAAGATCTTGCGGAATTGCATTACATTGTACACTTTGATAACATGGTCTCAATAATTCAAAGAGGAATCCTCTCCAATGCCTTATCCAAGGGACTCCCGCATAAATCAGTCGCCTCGGAGATTGTTCAAGATAGGCGGGAAGCAAAATTGCTTCCGCTGGGCAAACCTCTACATAATTATGTTAATCTATACATTTGCGGAAGAAATCCTATGTTATTTAAACTTAGATGCAGTTCGGGATATTCTGAAATTTGCATTCTGAGTGTTAATCCAGAGGTGATTGATATACCAGGTGTCATAATTAGCGATCGTAATGCGTCAAGCGATTACGCTCGCTTCGCGAATACACCTGATGGACTCGAAATTGTCGATAAAGATAAAGTCATGGCTAGATATTGGGATCATCCTGATCCCATTGAAAAATATGAGCATGTGTCGATTAAGTGTGCAGAGGTGTTGGTTCCAGACAAAGTAGATCCTGCTTTTATAAATAAAGCATATGTGTCATGCCTCGAGAGCAAGAATCTATTAGATAAGACGTTGAGCAATGTGGGACTAAGTATAAATGTAGTGATCGATACAGATCTATTCTTTAAATAGGACGTTCCAGCTATGCATAATCGAGTAGAGGTTATAAAAGGAGATTTATTTCAGTCCAAGGCCCAGACGCTGGTCAACACAGTGAATTGTGTCGGTGTTATGGGAAAAGGTCTTGCACTGGAGTTTAAAAACCGTTTCCCCGGCATGTATAAAGATTACGTCCGACGATGCAAGAAAGGACATGTTAGATTGGGTGAGCCATACTTATTCCGGCAATTAGAACCCCAGTATATCTTAAACTTCCCTACAAAAGATCATTGGCGCTCGGTATCTCGCCTTGATGATATTATCCAGGGGCTTGAGTACCTGAAGAAGCATTACAAGGATTGGGGGATTACATCAATCGCAGTGCCTTCTCTTGGGTGCCAGCAGGGACAACTGGATTGGAAAATTGTTCTGCCAGTACTCTACGAGCATTTGAGCCGTCTTGAGATTCCTGTGGAACTCTATATACCTTCAAAAGTGAATCTGGATCAAGCCCTATCAATCTTAGGTCTGGCTAATGCACCATTAAGCATACATCCACATGATCATACAGAGAAACTCAGTGCGGGCTGGGTGGCTTTGGTGGCTATCCTGGAAATGATAGAGCGCGAGCAATACCATCACCCAGTAGGTAGAACTAGATTCCAGAAGATCGCTTATTTTGCCACAGCACAAGGTATACCAACAGGCTTGACCTATCGTCGATCTAGCTACGGGCCATTTGCCGAGGAGCTAAAGGGCAATGTTCTCACCAAGCTAATCAATAATGGCCTGATTCGAGAAGAACATATAGGCAGGATGTTCGTCCTGAAAACGGGAACAGCGTATAAAGATGTCTTGCCCTCTGTTAGCGAAGATCTAGAAAAATGGAGACCCGCTATGGAGAAGGTTGCAGACCTTTTGCTGCGAACTTCTACGATTCAGTCCGAAATAGCTGCAACTGTTCACTTCGCAACTGAGGGTGTGAGGGAGTTCAAGGATGCCAAACCCACTGAGCGAGATGTCTTAGATGCGGTTATGAAATGGAAGCAAAGACGCAAACCGCCGCTGAATGAGAAGGATGTAGCAGTCTCTATTCGCAATCTGGCTGCATTAGGTTGGATCGACGTTGGCCCTAGTAATGATCTGCCGCTTCAAAGTGATCCTTTATATGAAGCAATGACCCGTGAATGAAATACTAATAGCCAATTTCAGGTGGTCTACCCTCATTGAGTTGACCAACCTCTCGCGAATTGCATGGCTGGTACAAAAGAGTGATTGCATTCGATTAGCACTCCATAAGTGCATCCAGGCAGCCGAAGTTTTTTGCTACAGTTTTTCGCTGCAGTTTTTCATTTCAACACCTCATCATAGTAGACTACCCAATTTCGGGTAGTCCACCTTAAATACGTTTATATGCCTTCAGAGCGTAATTTAATCGGGGAATGCAATGAAGGCGGATAGATTAGCATATGCAGGCTCTTTCTGCTGGAATAAGGACTGTCCTGGTTATGGCAAAGTAGATCACGGCAACATCATTCGATACGGCCGGACCGACAAAGGCACTCGGCGCTTGAAATGCAAACTATGTGGAACCGTTTTTGTGGAGAATAAAGGGACAATATTTTATGGGCTGCATCATAGCCCCAAAGAGATCCTGGAATGCATGGCTATGCTTGCTGAAAGGAACAGTCTGGCTGCTATCCATAGAATAAAGGGGATCAAAGAGGAAACAGTCATAGATTGGCTACGCAAGGCAGCCCATCATGTTGAAGAGATCGAGGCCCTATTGATTGCCAATCATCATCTAACGCGTGTTCAGCTTGATGCCATGTGGACCTATGTAGGTCACAAGGGGGAAAAAGCAACCATCCTGAAGAACCAGACCGGGGAACATTTTGGCGAGGCACTACAATAGATGTTGATACGAGGCTGAGGGTGGGCCGAGCAATTGGAAAGAATGAGGAAGAAGTGGCATCGGCTATGATGTCACAGATCAAAGAACGCTGCAATCCAGTTGAACCACCTGCGATAGCTAGTGATGGCAATGACAGTTATCCAGAGGCGATGCTTGAGACTTGGGGGAAATTGCCGGAGTATTCTGGTCGGGGTCGTCCTCCAACACGCAAGCAACCGGAACCTGGATGGAGATGCCTTCAAGTCGCAAAACATCGGTCTGGGAATAGAATCATCAGGATCACTCACAGAGTGGTTTATGGAGGTCCCGGAGAAGTGCCGAATTTCATGGGCCTCAATACTGCCTACGTCGAGAGGACGAACCTAACTTCGCGGCAGATGAATGGACGAATGGTTCGAAAGACTCTATCATTCTCAAAAGAAGAGGAGATGCTAAGAGCATCCTGTGCCTTGGAGGATGCAGTCTATAACCTGATGAGACCAGTCAAGACCTTGCGAATAGAGGTCAATGATGATATGCAGAGATGGGAACCCAAGACGCCTGCCATGGCTGCCGGCCTAACTGACCATGTCTGGACAATTGAAGAACTCATGATGACTGTAGCGGTGCCAGTGAATAACAACACATAATGGGGAGACTACCTTAATTTGATATAGCCCTTTTAAAATTACCTAGATCGGTGCCAATATGAAGTACGAAAATATGTTCGTGGGCTCAAGGTTAATGGAGACTATTACTTCAGGCCTTTATGACGGCAATCTCAATTGTCTTAGAGAATATGTGCAAAATAGCATCGATTCTCATGCAAAAAAAATAGAAATATCTTTTGAAAATGGAACCTCTAATTTAGTAATCAGAGATAATGGCTCTGGGATGGATAGAGAGGAACTTATACATTCTCTAGGAATAGGTGTTTCTAATAAGTCGGAAGAGGATATTGGATGGAGAGGCGTCGGGATTTGGAGCGGAGTTCCAGTATGCAGGCGAATTGTGATCATAACAAAAAAGAAGGAGAACAGTAAATATAGAATTGAAATTAATAATGATTTAATTAGAAATGAAAGTCTTAGCAATAAGTCTATTCTTGAAATTTTGAGCAATGCAACTGGAGAAATTGAGGATTTATCATTAGGCAATAATGAATCATATGAAGACGATCATTTTACAATCATAAGGTTGGAATCAATATTGCCCACTCAAAAATACTTATTTAAAAATAAATTAATAGTTGAATATTTATCTAGCGAACTTCCAGTACCTCTTAATAGCAAAGTATTTCCATACGCAGGCGATATCGAAGGATGGCTAAATGAGCAGGGTGTTCAGTATCCTTATGTTGAAATATTATTTAATAATTCTAAAATATATCGGCCACCAACAAAATCAGATATTTTTCTTAAATGTTTGGTTAAAAAGGAATTTATCATAAAGAACGAATTAATTGCGGTTGGCTGGTTCCTTGCTGGATTGGAAAATGAGAAGCTAAAGATGCCCAATTGCGGAATTTACTTTAAGAAAAAAGGATTCACCATCGGCGATACAAATTTAGTGCTTAGACAATTTAGCGGTATGTATCATCCATGGCAATATGGAGAGGTCCATATAATATCTCCCAAAATTCGCGAAAATGCAGCCAGAAACAATTTTGAATATAATTCGGGAAATGTTGACCTATTTTTGGAGGAAGTAGGAAATTTCATAAAATATCTTGAGCAATTGAATCGTTATAAATCTCAAAGAACATCTCATAAATCAATTCTCAAGATTAAATCAAATTTTGAACAAAAAAATCTGGCATCCTGTTTAAAAGACATCAAAGAAATAAGAAGGCGCTTTAATTATCCTGTAAGTTTTCCTAAAGAATCATCTCTTCTTCCCATGAAAAGAGCTATTGATGAGGAATCAAATCGCGAAGTTGGCGAACTTGATGCAATTGAACAGTTTATAATAGAAGATAATAAGGGAGAACTCCAAAGGGAGAAGGAAAAGAAGATTATTTTAAAGGATATGGATATAGTAAATAATGCGAAGGGCAGCAAGATACAGAACATCGTGAGAGATGCGGAAATAAAAAATATCTCAAATGAAAGAGATAGCCTTAATGTCGAACAAGAGAGGGAAACAAAAGATTTATTGGACAAAGCGAATTCAAAATTAGATAAAAACTTATCGAATAAACTTGGCAAGGAAATGGGCCAAATTAAAATTTCCGAAATGAACAATAAAAATTTTAATATTTTATCGGACTTTATTTTGGGACGGTCATATGATTATCTTGACCCCCGAATTAAAGAGATTTTTGCAAAAAATATAGAAAACACGAATGTTTTTGTTGATACAGATCTAGATAGTATAAGGGAAATTTTTTTAGAAAAATTAAATTTGGATAGTAATCTATTAGCTCTATATAATATATTAAAAAATGAGGATAAGGATTCATTCGAATTGCTAGAAAAAGCTTCTCCGGAGGAAAGGAAATTTATTTCTCTTGAGATGATACTAGCTGTGGATTTAATTTATAGATTATTAAAAAATTTTAATTATTAATTTCTGCTTTCTCCTAGCGAAAAAAGGATCCTTTTTTAGGTCATCTAACGATACATTTAAGTTAGAAGAAGCTTTTTGGGGCGGTATGAAGGTTTTGCTTGTTGAGCCGGATTATTATACGCGATATCCACCTCTCGG
>CAZEMX010000117.1:0-6153 GCA_964513415.1 uncultured Nitrososphaerota archaeon | reverse complement strand
CGCAAATCCCGCATCGAATGCCTTGAGGTTCTGCTCCAGCGAGCGGGGAATGTTCTCCTTTATCGATTCGATTAGAATCTTGCTGTCAAACGGGAGCAGACCGGACCCTGCAAGGACGCCCAGCATGACGATGTTGGCGGCGATGGGTATGCCCACATCCTCGGCGATCTTCGTCGCGTCAAGCGTGATGATCTTCGATGCCGCCTTCCTAATGGTCCGCAGCAACGCATCCATATCAGGGTATGACGCCTTGCCAATGTTGACCTCGACTGGAGGAACCGGTCGCATGCTGATGATCGCCGTACCACCCGGCCTGAGAAACTGCGCTACCCCCCGAAGCGCCTCCATTGGCTCGAGCCCCACGACGACATCCGCGCCGTGGCTGCTGACCATGCTCCCATATATCTCGCTCCCGATCCGCACATGGCTGAGCACGGGGCCGCCTCTCTGCGCTATTCCGAAGACGTCGGAGATTCTCGCCCTGAGTCCAGCCTTCACGGCCGCGGCGCCGAGGATCTGCGCCGACCTTACGTTGCCCTGACCCCCGATTCCGGATATGATTATGTTGACCTGCCGCGCCGAATCATTCTCAATGCTCATTGAGAGTCGCCTCCTGAGATCTCGATGGCGCCATTAGGGCAGACCGCCGCACAGACCCCGCAGCCCATACATGCTGCGGCATCGACATAGGCCTTCTTGCGCACCCGGTCGAACCCGATCGCAGGGCATCCGAAAGCCGCCACGCAGGTCCTGCAGCCGATACACTTGAGTTCGCCCACCAGGTAAGACCTAATGCGGATGTGCTTCCGCCTCGCCTGCTTCAGGTACTCCTGGCTACAGACGCGCTTGAAGATGACGACTGCGGGGCCGTTGAACCGCAAGGCATCCTCCATCGCGTTTACGCAGGCGCCCAAGTCGTAGGAGTCGACCGTCCTCACGAAGTCGATCCCGCAGGCCCTGCAGATGGCTTCGATCGACAGCTTCTTGGTCGGCTTCATCGTTGCGGTCTCGCCGCATCCGGGATGCGGCTGATAGCCGGTCATTGCGGTCACCTCGTTGTCTAGTACCATGACCTTGATGTTGGCCTGGTTGAATGTCGCGTTGATCAGGGCGGGTATGCCGGCATGGAAGAAGGTCGAGTCGCCTATGGTGGCAATAACGGGGTCAGGTATCCCTGACTTCGCGACGCCGTTGGCGATGCCGACACTGCCCCCCATGCAGAAGACGTCCTGCATGAACTTCAGAGGAGGATACATGCCCAGGGTATAGCAGCCGATGTCGCCTATCGCGATATACCTTGCGTTAGCAACGCGCCTGGTCGCCTTCTTGGCGGCGTAGAATGCCGCCCTGTGCGGACAGCCGGCGCACATGGTGAGCGTCCTCGGCGTGAGCAGCGTTGCGGCGTCTGCCATAACCTCAGACTTGGTCGGGGGCACCTCCTCAGCAGGGATCCCCAAGAGGTTTGAGATTGCAAGGTCAACCAGCCCATAGTTGAGCTCCCCCTCCCGCGGCAGTGAGCTGTCCTCCTTTCCATGCACCCTCAATGAGGGCTTGAGGTCCTTTGCCAGAGAGGCAATGCTGCGCTCAATGTAAGGCTCGCCCTCCTCCACGACGAGCACCTCGTCGTAGCCCTTAACAAACTCTGAGGTTACGCCCTTCGGGAAGGGCAGCGTGAGACCGAGCTTCAATATGCCGATCTTGCCCCTGAGTTTGCGCCTGTTCAGATAGTCGAAGACGTAATTGGCAGGAGCGGAGGCGGTGATTATGCCGAGGCGCCTAGGGCTCCCAGAGTCAGGATTCTCAACCTTGAAGAGCCCCCTACTAGCGGCGGCTTCCTCCACACGCAGAAGCTTGGAGTGCAGCACGGAGTGCATGACGGGGATGATTTTTGGGCCCACTATGCCATCGCCCAGAACGAAATCGCTGTAATAGGTATCATCGAATTTTGGAGTTGCAGGCTTGCGCTGGATGTCCCCCATGACGCAGTCACCCCTTGAGTGGCATATGCGCGTCACGAGCCGGTATATGACCGGAAGCTTGACCTCCTCCGAAATTTCCAATGCCAGCCTCACGAAGTCCTTTGCCTCCTGGATGTCCGAAGGCTCTACCACAGGGATCTCTGCAAGCTGAGCCAGATAGCGGCTGTCCTGCTCGTTCGATGAGCTGTGACCTGATGGGTCGTCGGCGGAGATGACCAGCAGTCCCGCCCTGAAGCCATGGTATGTGGCGTGCATCAGGGGGTCAACTATCCAATTTGCGCCTATGTGCTTCATTGAGGCGGTGCTTCTCTTTCCGCATAGAGCGCCCCCGATTGCAACCTCGAATGCCACCATCTCGTTGGTCGACCACTGCACTTGCATCCCTACTTCGTCTGCCACAAGGGCGAGAGTGTCCACGATCTCCGAGGCGGGCGTGCCGGGGTATGAGGCGGCAACCTCTACGTTGGACTCCACTATGCCCCGTGCTACAGCCTCGTTCCCCAATAGGAGAAGCCGTGAACCGTGCGGCGTTGAGGAGATTGGATGAGACATATTGACACCAAATCGAAGAAGAGAAATGCACATATCTATATAATCGTTTGCGGAGGGGAATCGCCCATTCTTGCGTCTCATCCCCATTATTTCTTTCCCAGTCAAGCTCATACTTGAAAACTTCCAAAAACTACAACCAACAGAAGAGTCCAGAAATCAAGAGCCATTACTACATCTGTCGCCCCAACAGCAGATAGTACAAACGATGAAAAGCCCAATCGAAACAACCCAATGCCTAGGCGCCATGTCCACAGACGGAACCAACAAACCCAAGCGCCAAAAAGGACCGGGCATATTCAACTCTTCAGACTACTTACCTATGGCGTAACAACGCAGAGTTCAGGTTTCAAGTCAAAAGATGGACTTTTTCAATCGGAAAACAGGCAAATAACTAACCATCTGGCTATTGACTTTGGAGTGCAGCTTTGAAATCGGCTTGGAATAGTCAGCACTTGGTTCAATAAGGAGCAGAATCGGATCGAACGGCCTATAGGATTACTCGAGTCGGATTTAGTTTTTTCTGACTGCAATTGCCAAAATCGAGAATATTTTGGACAGTGTCGCCAATACTGCATTATCGCAAGTTGCCTGGGCCACAAGACAAATATCGCCTTGAAAAAGAGGCTACTTGGCACCATAGACCAGCTCGCCACCTATATATGTGGCCAACACGAGCGGGTAATTTTTGGTGAAATTTTCCGGCGGAACTGAAAACAGGTCCGCATTATAGATCACCATATCTGCTTTTTTTCCGATGCCAAGCGTACCCACATCATCCTTTCCGGTTGTTCTAGCGCTGCCAATGGTAAGGCCGCTGACTATCTCCTGGGCGCTCAAAGGAGAGTGTTCTCCAGATGCCCCTCCCCTTTCAGCAATCCCTATTATGGCAGTCGGATATGAGTATTCCAGCGGAGAGACGCTGAAGTCAGTGCTTATTCCGACTGAAATTCCGCTGTCGATCATTTTTTTGACCGGGTAGGCCTGGGCTGCGCGCTCTCCATAATAGTAAGCGCTGTCGCTTTGGACATTCCAAAAGCCGGGTTGGGTAGTCGTGACCACATGCCCATTGAAACTCTTTATCCGTTCTATCTGACTATCGCTCAGGAATGCCAGGTGAATCAGCGTGTGGGTCCCATTTATTTCTCCTTTCTCTTCGCGCACTTGGTCCAGCGCATCCAGCACGGCGTCAATCGCCTTATCGCCCTGGGTATGATAGTGCACATTCATCCCATACTCTTCTGCCCTTGCAACTATGCGGTTCAAATTCAGTTCCGGCCCTCCGCTGTCATTAGTATAAATCTCCTGAAGCCCCTGCCCTCCCTGCTCATTTATCCAGCTGGTCCAGGCCTGGCCTCCCGCATAGGCGCCATCAACAAAGATCTTTGCGCCTACAAAGCGGACCATGTCTGTGTCGTTACCCATATATTTGGCCGCTTCATCTACATCGCTCAGGCTGAAAATGGTATAGCAATAGTTCACGCGCACAGGGAGGTTTCCTTCCTTTTCCAGCTCATAAAAAACTTCAGGGCACATGAATCGCGCCCCAGGCCCTCCCATAAGATCTACAATTGAAGTATAGCCCATGGAAGCCCAAAGGTTCAGCATGGAGCTGGTGCCACTTTTTATGTCGTTGTATTTGAACATCTCGAAAATTTTGTTCCAAGGCATAATCAATGCAGACTCGCGCATCATACCCGTGAGCTGCCCGTTTTCGATGCCCATCGTTCCTCCAAGCGGAACACTGGTTTCTGGAGTGAGATTGGCGAGCCTTATTGTCGCGCTGTTGACGATTGCATTGTGCCCAAGCTTGTCTCCAAGGAATGTCGGTCGGTTGCCAGTGGCATTGTCTATCTTTGCCAAATCCTCCAGAGTCCAGTTATCATAATTGCGAAGCGAGAAGCCGACGCCAAGAATCAATTCTCCCTCTGGAACAGTTTTGGCCTTTTCTGCGAGCCTTTCAGCTATCTGATCCGAGTTGTTGCAGCCAATAAGGTTTACTCCAGTTTGAAGAACATAGCCAGTTTCCATAAGGTGGACGTGGCTGTCTGAAAAGCCCGGATAAGCGTAAGCCCCTGCAAGGTCCACGATTTTCGCATTCGGATACAAGCGGCTGTCAACATTCAGAGCGATTATCGTTCCATTTTCCACGAGCAAGTTACTGGCGGTGTGATAAGGGTCCAAGTAAATTGTACCGTTTATGAATAGCGTCATATTTCCAGCGGTTTCCATCTGTTCTTGACCTGATAGAAACAACACGCCTATGCATACAAAGATTGATACGACCAATAAAAAGAAGATTTTTTTGATTCCATTCCCAACGCCTGCTTGAGCAAATGATTGCCATTTATCATTAATATCAATATAATATTTTTGGTAATTCGGGAGTTTTCGGAGCAATTTGGCTTTTGCGCCAATCAGAGGCGGGCAGCCTCATATCAGCCGCCATGCAGACTCTTAGAAGAAGGCTTCAAATGCATGACAGAGATGGAATGCCAGAAGCTTTTCAGAGAACGCAAATAGAAACGGTTCCAAACTAGACGTATGTGCGGGCATCAAAACCTTAATCTATATTTAAAGTAAGCTGGACTGCCCAGACTAGACGACCCTGCGGGCTGTGAAAGTGTTTTATTGGAGCGCGGCATATCATTTAGTCGATGGTTAAAATGGCCCAGGAGATAATAGCGAGGGGGAGGCAGAGAGGGTGGCTGCTCGAGCCGGAGGCAAAGGAGCTGTGCAGGGCATACGGCCTGCCGGTAGGCGAGTGGAGGGTGGCAAATCGCGAGTCGGATGCGCTGAGCTGCTCCGCAGAGCTCGGATTCCCCCTGGCAATGAAGATAGTATCGCCAGACATAGTCCACAAGTCAGATGTCGGCGGCGTCATCCTGGGCATTGACAGCCCAGAGAAGGTTATAGATGCATTCGGGAGGATGATGGGTGTAGCCGAGAGGACAGGAAGCAGGTTCGAAGGGGTCCTGATGGAGAGGATGGCCAGAGCGGGCGTTGAGACCATAATTGGCGCCAAGAGGGACCCGCAGTTCGGACCGGTCATCATGTTTGGCGTCGGCGGCATCTTCGTCGAGATCTTCAAGGACGTCGCTTTCAGGGTAGCGCCAATCGATAGGTCTGACGCGATGGAGATGATCAACGAGCTAAAGGCCCTCCCCCTGCTCAAGGGGATCAGGGGGCGCAAGCCGGTGGACCTCGAGAGCCTGGCGGATGCATTGATCAGGGCGGCCAAGCTGATGACTGAGAATCAGGAGGTCTCAGAGATCGATCTCAACCCCACAATGGGATACGAAGACGGGTGCAAGGTCGTTGATGCACGCATAATACTTAGAAGGGTTTAGGGGTGGCAGGAGCCCTCGATGTTCTTGCAGTGGGAAACATCAACACCGACCTCGCATTTTATGTTGATCGGGCGCCTGCACATGATTCCGAGGCGTTCGCCCACAGGTTCTCGAAGTTTCATGGCGGGTCCGCAGCGAACTTCTCGGTCGGCGCGGCGAGGCTCGGTTTGAGGAGCGGCATCCTTGCTTGTGTAGGCAACGACAGGGAGGGGGACGAGGCGGTCGATACGCTGCGGGGCGAGGGCGTTATAACAGAGTTCATAAGAAGGGTCGAG
>CAZEMX010000116.1:0-6236 GCA_964513415.1 uncultured Nitrososphaerota archaeon | reverse complement strand
GCTATCTTACGGCATAGCCAGTCAGGACATCACCACCGCCAAAGGCGGTGGTTTCCCAAGGTCCTAATAAACTGATCGTTAGTCATTTATCCTCCAATAGCAAGCAAGAATATCATATATCGCTTTAATCCCTATGAAAGGGCACATCCACCATGCATGCTATCTGATATTGTGCAGTAAGTCAGTTGGAACATCTGTCTATCATCTTAACATCTATCCCTAAGTAATATTAGGGCATAGGAACTCTATAAGCAGATTCCCTTGGCATGGTGCAAATCAGGCACATCGCCATTGCCAATGTCATGACTATCCACGCGTTCATCAATAATCTTGATCTGATTATGCTAAGCAGGGTCAAGTTGGTCCATGGATACCCCATAATCATTCAGGATACTTTAGCAATCTTCTGATCTTAGAACATCTGGTACAAATGGTGAACGCGGTTTAGATATTTGCTTAAATATTCAGAATTAGCCTCATCTCCACCTTGAATATTTGCACTTGTCCAGATTGGAGGTTTGAAACCATTTGCTAGAAGTATTTCAGCGGTTCTAATAAAAATCAAATTTGCGGCAAAGCATACGGCATAAGTGCTTGTCGCGCCAAGAGTCTGATCAATTCCAGCTAGTCTTAGCACGGAATCACCTGCGGGGACATGGACATCCACCACAATTTCTGATAATTCATAGAGGTTTTTGTTACTTGCATGCCGAGCTGCTATTCCTGCTGGTACTTGCTTAGAAAATTCTGGTGAAGTTATCGATATCACATGGGCACCCATTTCATTGGCTCTTAAGGCAGTCTCGATACTTATGGCGTTAATTCCATTTACATTGATAATGATCAACACATCATCTTGCCCGACACCATAGTACTTCAAAATAGGAACAGCTAATCCTGCTGTTCTCTCGATATTAGGATGACTGTCTATAAGCGAAAGACCAGCTGGAAATAAGGGATTGATATTAGCAAATCCTCCTGCTCTCCAGAAAACCTCCATTGCCCCCATAATGGAATGGCCGCCACTGCCAAATACGTGAATTAGTCTGTCATGTATTACTCTCTCTGCGACAATAGATGCCGCTTTGTCAATAACGGCGCTTTCCTTTTCAGCTATCTCCTCCAGAATTCTGGTAACTCGTTCCAAATATTGTTCTGCTAAGCTCATGTTCTCCATCCCTCCATAAAACCAATTGATAAGATGGGATCCAAATGAAGTATTCCTACTTGGCAAAGCCAAAATCATGCAGTTACTATGATCGCCTTAGCCTAGTGGATTGGATTAGACTTTTTGGCTTTCTATCTGTCATAAATTCAATAAAGACAACTTGCTCTCATCAAAACAGATCAATACCACCGAGAATTGTTCTTTCTACTTGAAGATGGTTATCTCCTTTTTTGTATTTAAATATACAAAGATTGGCTTGTTTCTCTGGAATGAAATCCTCGTATGCTTTTATATCTAAGCCGAGATATTCAGCTGGCTGTCTAGTACACAGAGAAATGGCTTGCAATAAAGAGCAATTGGTAAATTCCATAAATCGAGCTATGTCCCAATCTAAGAGGTGAGCAGCTCCAGCTAGTACTGTTGTTCCAGGCAATCCAAGATGACCATCTTTTAATACTTCCACATCAAGATCACCCCACTTATAGATTCCAGGAGAATAACCCCCCAATAAAGCAGCATCGCTCACTAAAATCAACCTTTCCAACCCTTTTGCACGTGCAAATACTTTCACAACCGACTTCGGCAAATGATATCCATCACAAATAATCCCAGCATGCAGTTCATCCGCAGCGAGCTGTTCCCATATGTAGTTGCGTAAGCGTGGGATTAATGTATGACTGCCATTGCCAAGGTGGGTCGAAATTGTCGCTCCAGCATTTATAGCATCATGGATTTGCTCAGGGGAAGCAGCTGTATGGCCAATTGCGACCTTCACTCCTTTTGAGACGGCAGCCTTGATGAAATCAAGTGCTCCTCCTACCTCGGGGGCTACCGTAACCAATTTGATCAAACCTTCTGATGCTTCTTGCCATTCTTCGAACAAGCGGAAATCAGCTTCCCTTACTAACTTCTTGTCATGTGCTCCTCTTGGGCCATCTTCTGGAGAAATAAATGGTCCTTCTATATGGAAACCAATTATTGAATCTCGAACAATTTGGCTATTCCGCATGGCTTGGCAAGCTATCTTAAGGTTTCTAAGTAGTCTTCTATGAGGCATAGTCACAAATGTGGGCATATGATGGGTAGTCCCAGATTTTGCCAAATGGGATACCAAAGCTAATATTTGATCGGATTCTAGATTCTCTAGACTATAGTCGATTCCCAAAAAACCATTGACCTGCATATCTAGGAATCCTGGGCTTACATATGGCAAATCTTTAAGGCACTCAATATGTTCGACATTAGCAATACAGCTGTCTTCAACAATTATCCTGATTGGATTTTCATCAAAAACTGATTTTCCAATGATTTCTTGCTTTTTCATTGATAGTCTCATTCATCGCATATGCTTTACGCGTTCGTTGTAATGCTCATGCCATTTTTGATTTATTGCATCGCCATCGACAAGATTAGCACTTAGCCATACTGGAGGAGTGATGCCTTTTTTCACTAGCTTCTCGACTGTGGCGATCACGAGTAGGTTTAGACAATAGCAATTAAGAATTGTCGAAGTTGCTCCGACAGGTTGACTGCACCCATCAATGGTTACACAAGCATCTCCCAGAGGAAGGTGACAATCGACAAATACATCGACAATTTCATGGAGATTAAGACCTGATGAATGACGCATCTTTTCACCTTTTGGAACGCTCAGAGCAAAACTTGTGCTCGTTACGCCAATCGTCTTGACTCCTATTTTCCTTGCTTCCAAAGCAGCATCGATAGTCATCGGGTTGATGCCATATGCATTCACGATGATCATAAGTTCCCCTGGTTTCACTCCATACGATTTGATAATGCTTGGTGCCAGACCTTCTGTTCTTTCCATCCAATTCGAATGAAGCGCCCCATTGCTTGGCATAATGCTTGGGTCCAATAAGGGATTAATATTTGCCAGACTGCCCGCTCTCCAAAATAATTCCATAGCACCAATAGTAGAATGACCACCAGTCCCTATGATGTGAATTAGTTCATCCTTTTCCACGCTAGCAGCCATTAAATCGGCTGCATTGGAAATTGCACAGTCATATTCATTGTCGATTAACTCAAATGCTCTATTAATAGTCTGATGATACATATCAATATATTTATTCAATTCATTACTCCTTTCAATTAAACAAACCTTTGCTGTCTTTAGGCAGAGGCCAATGAAGCTGAATCTTCATCCAAAATCAAATAACAATCCTTATGCTGATTCAAAATACTTGCGGGCACAAAAGGCGTAGCATCTTTGGCTTCTAATGTTGCCTTTACAGCTCTAGCTTTGCGGATGCCTGGTACAGTACAGATAATGCTCTTGCTTTGCATTATTTGATATACCGTCATGGAAATGGCTAGTGAGGGAACTTCGTCTATTGATGCAAACCACCCTTCGTTGACCTGTTGACGTTTGCAATCGTCGTTGAGATTGACCAAGATATAAGCTTCTTTTGTCTCAAAATCAGCGGGAGGATCATTAAACGCGATATGTCCATTTTCACCTATTCCTATGAATGCTACATCGATTGGTTCTTCGTGGAGCGCATCGCTTAATATCTTGATATTGTTGATGATATCTCCTTCATTATCAATAAAATATACTTTTTGAGGATGTGTATAGTCGACAAATCGTTCCTGGAGGTACCTGCGAAAGCTGGCTTCATGTGTAATTGGCAAATCACAATATTCATCGAGATGAAATATTGTTACTTTATTCCAAGCAACATCCATCTTTACAAGATTAGCCAGGATCGAAAATTGAGATGCACCAGTTGCGAGAATAATTCTGGCATAGCCCTTTTGACTAATGGCTCTTTTTATAGCTGCAGCTCCGCATAAAGCTGCAGTTTTGCCTACTTCTTCCTCATTCTTTTTTTTGTATATAGTCATATGCTTTAAATACCTTTCACCTAGTTTTATTTACCAGAGATTGCCCTTTTCATCAAAGCTAAGTTCTTTGGGTTCGCTTAATATTTCAATCTGGCGGTTTTTCTTGGCATCCTCCAGCATGCTCTCGGATATCTCAAATTCAAAAATATCCAATGTATTATGTAAATGCACCATCCTGATATGTTTCCTATCGACTCCCACACTACCGCGGATGCATGCTGCTATTGCGTAATAGTCGTTCTTGAGTATCATTGGCAGACGCACACCATCATATATCGTAGATGTTATTGCGTTTACATAGCTATCTTCAAGATTACATTTGTCAAACATTCTCTTAGTGCAAACATCAGCCCAACCCGCGCCAAGCATGCAACCATGTGTTTCATCAGAAAGATCAAGGATAGCTATTTTCTGGATAGATTCTTCACAAGTCTTATAAGGAGTTCCAAAACGAGTAGTAATATATGGGTCCATTCCATCGCCGCTTATATTCTTACCAATTTCATCCAGTATCATTACTGCGATATTTTTGAATAGAAGCCTTGGAATTAAGGAATAGGCTTTTTGCAACAGCTTAGGTTCTTCTTGAGGAATATCTCTAGCTGGTATCATTTGGATCATGTATGTCTTATGATAGGCATTCTCAAGAATTCCTACACCGAACAAAATATTGCATTTCTCCAGGATGACATTCGCAAACATTGGTATATACGTAGCTAGATGCCTAGCTCCGGCATTGTGGCAAACAGCGGCCCCATGCTGTTTGCCAAGTCCAATTGTCATCATTTTCATTAACCCACTTTCGTACTCACCTGAGAATCCTGAATGTGGCCTAATCTTCCCTATTATGATGATGCCATCAGCATCATTAGCATATTTATCGACATGGACCTCATGCCCTTCCGCGGAATAACCAACACACACCGTTTCCATAGTGGCCTTTATTGGGCACCCAATGCGTTCTTCGGTAATCCCATATGATTCAATAATTCTACGTTGACCCTCAGCTGTACCTCCTCCATGGCTTCCCATTGCCGGGATTATAAAAGGTGAAGCTCCAAGTTGCTTCAATTTTGTGACAATGCACTTCAAAATTAGGTCCAGATTGCTAATTGGGCGGCTGCCTGCCGTAAGTGCTATTTTCATGCCAGGCTTCACAGTATCTAAGATCTCCGGTTTAGCGAACTCTTGCTTCAAAACAGCTTCGATATCATCAATGTGATTATCCTCCAAATGCTGACGGATTTTTATAAAACGAGGTATCTTCACATTTCCGATTGCCTCATATAGACTTTCACCCATCTATCGCTTCCTAATATTGTCACATTAAAATGTTGGCATGATTTGAAAGAGCCAGCACCTATTTTTGTTTTGGATAATCAATACTCTATTTCAATTACCTTGCCCTTAAGTGCACTTTCATGAGCCTTTTGGCACATAATTGTCGACACCAATGCTTGATCACCTGTAGGATACTCAGCCTTGAGATCTTGAACTGGGATGTTATGTTGCTTCATTATATTTACAAGTCGCAAAAAATAGAGCATAGACTCAATTGTATAACCAACAGGAGCCTTACCAGCTACTGGATCTTCACATAATAATTGGCCATATGGGTTTATTACCTGATTGGTATTATCACTTTCATATGAAGCTACTATTCCTCTGTCTTGGCTATCTACTTCCTGCAGTCCTTTGGTGCCCACCAAGCGGATTTGCTGATTGACAATTGAAGCAAAGCTATTGGGAAGTATCCATGATGCATCGACAGATATTGTAGCACCGCTAGGGAATTCGAACTTCGACTCTAAAGAGTCATACGTATCTATCCCCATTGATATTAGCTTCTTCTTGTGACCCGTAGCATATACTTTATTTGGTTTTTCTTCGAGCAGCCAATAAATCAAGTCATAGAAATGGACACCTAGGAACCATCCAGGAGAACTATTATTAGCCCAAGTCTTGAACCATTCAGCTGGCACTAAAATCTTATCTTCCATACAGACATATCCATACTCAATTTGTCCCAATTTTCCTTCTTGGATTGCTTGCCTTAGCTGTACATGGGCTGGATCAAAACGCTTATGAAAATCGACATATAGCATAACATTATTATCTTTAGCTGCCATTATCATTCGCTTTCCCCCATCTATATCGGTAGATAATGGCTTTTCTACTAGGATATGAATTTTGCGCCTTG
>CAZEMX010000115.1:0-6243 GCA_964513415.1 uncultured Nitrososphaerota archaeon | reverse complement strand
AGGGCGGCGAGCAAAGCTGACCGGTCCCGAGCGCATGAAGAGCCGGACGCCGCAAGGCGTCCGGCTTTTTTATCGTTCGAAGACTTCGACCACCCGGAAGCGTTCGCACGCCAGCATCATGTCCGGCGCATAGCCGTCGCGCTCGATCTTCTCAGAGAGCGCCAGCAGGTGGGCTTGAACGTCTTCCCATGATATGGTAAGCATCTTCATTCGGAAGGCCCCTGTCCTATCCTCCGTGCACGGAAGGCAGGAATGTAACCTCGTCCTCGTCCTTAAGCTCTGCGGATCTGCCGCCAAGAAGCGAGTGGTCCACGCCGTTTATGAATATGAGAAGGTCTGGGCGGACTTCCCCGCTGGAGGTGAAGAACCTAGACTTGAGGGGTCCGTCCTCCTTCTGCCTAAGCATCTCGATCAGGTCGGAGAGTGATGCCCCCTCCAAGGTTACGGTCTTCTCCGGTTGCTCGGTCAATCCCTTCAAAACTGCCAGGTACCTGACCCTTATCCGCAATGCCGTTGGCGTGCCCCCTCAACGATTTTGGGGCCGATAGATATAAACCTCCTCCTCGTACCTGCGCCCCCCTATGATCGAGCCCGCCTTGACCCGCTTGAACCTCCCTGAGGAGAGCTTTGCTTGGAGCAGGGCGTCTGCGCTGGCAGGTTCGCGGTCAAGCCACTCCATCGGAACGTCGATGCTGATGGGTCTTGAAGGGAGCATGTGCCTTGTGGACTTTATCGGAAACAGCCTTCCAGTGGTGGCGGCGTAGATCGCCTCCTCCTTCAAGATCGGGGGCGGGGCAACAACCATGGCCGCGTCCCCGGCGTCGATCGCCCCCAATGCATCTCGTTCCGTTGCGTAAACCACGCTGCTGCCCCTAGACCGCTGGGCGCCCTCGACCTCTGAGAGGATGTTGTATGCCTCGAAGATGTCGAAGTGCTTGGCACGGACTAGGTGCGCGGCACCTTTGCAGAGGACCGCGAGATGAGCGCGCCTTGACGACACCATAGAGAGTGCGCTACTGCGGCTGGCGCGTTCCGGTCCGAAGGCGCATCCGGAGAACCGTTCGTCCGCGGGCGATATGCACCTGTACCAGCACCCGATCCTTATGCCGCTGCTGAGATAGTCATAAAGAGCGACGGGGATTGACAGGCACCCCATCGAGGCCAGGGCCCAGAAGCGGTGCGTGCCGTCGAGTATCATGAAGCTGCCAGAGTCGGCGACTACCGGATCGTGCAGGACGCCCTCTGATGCTATCGAATCTGCGACCTGCCGGAGGATTCCGCGGTCACAGCTCTCGTGCGGGCGGATCTTTTCGATGGGCAACATCAGTATCCGCGGCTCCATGCGCCTGGCCATTTCATTACCCCTGTAAGAAGAGACGGTCAGTGGAGGTGCTATTCTTCATTGAAACCTCAGTGCAGGTCAACCACTTCATTCCATAGGGAACTACGATCGCCGGCTATAAAAAGAATATCTGATATTATGAGAAACGCTCAGCCGGCTAGGGCGCCCGCCCCAACCGACCTCGTATGGGGTGGGCGAATCGGACGGGTTGAAAGAGCGGTTTTACTCTTCCTTCTTCTCTTCCGCCGGGGCATCATTCTTCGCTGGTGCCTCGGCGGGCGTCACATCGGTCACCGCAGCCGCCTCTTCCTTAGCTGCCTCCTCTGCTGGCACCGTAGCCTCCGCGGACGGCTCTGCGGCGGTCTCCACAGGAGCCTCCGCTGTAGCCTCCTCGGCTTTGGCAGCTGGCGCCTCTTCGACGGCCTCAACTGCCTCTGCCTCCTCGACCTCTGCCGCCTCCGCTGCCTCGGCCTCATCCCTCTTCTTCTGGTTTACCTTTAGACGAGTGATGTAACCTGCAACCCTGTTGTTTAGGTGCTTGCTGGTTATGTCAGAATACTGATAAACGAGCTTCTTGTTAACCTCAAAGTCAGTCGTGAATGCATTCCCATACTTGCTGACGAGCTCTTTCGATACGCCCTTTACTTTGCCGATACGCACTTTACCCAAACCGTTCACCACGAACAAATAGCCGATAACGACACCAAAATTTAAGATTTGTGATTTTGCTGCATCTGAAAGGGGCGCCGCCCGACTGCCGCGGCAAAGATTTTATACGAAAGCGGACTATTCTTCAATGGTGCTTGACTTGCCGGATATTGCCATATCGCCTATTGACAGGATAATGAGGAAGGCAGGTGCTGAGAGGGTGAGCGAAGAGGGTGCCGAGGCGCTCCGCGAGGTGATGGAGTCGCTTGCGCTGGACATCTCCAGGGAGTCTATAGCCCTTGCCAAGCATGCAGGGAGGAAGACGGTAAATGCGGAGGATGTCAAGATGGCAAGCAGGAAGCTTATTGCGCTCACGAAACTGGGCGTCTAACGCAATGGCGCGCACTGGTCGCGATCCATAGAAAGGTATATATAGAAGCGTAAAAGTCTTTTTTAACGAAATTTAATTGAGGTGAATTCTATGTCCAATGCTCAACTTGGCGGAGTTCCAGTACTCATATTGAAGGAAGGGACTCAGCGAACTCAAGGCAAAGACGCTCAGAAGGTCAACATGATGGCCGCTAGAGCGGTTGCAGAAGCGGTAAGGACGACCCTAGGTCCGAAAGGCATGGATAAGATGCTTGTGGACACATTGGGCGATGTTACCGTAACCAACGATGGAGCAACCATCCTCGGCGAGATTGAGGTCCAGCACCCTGCAGCCAAGATGATGGTTGAGGTCTCCAAGACGCAGGACGACGAGGTTGGAGACGGAACCACTTCATCGGTCATACTTGCGGGCGAGCTCCTGAAGAAGGCGGAGGAGCTCATCGACAAGAACGTTCACCCGACGGTAATTGTCCAAGGATACAAGAAGGCGACGGAGAAGGCAATAGACCTTCTCTCGAAGAATGCCGTCGTAATATCGATCGACGATGACAAGTCGCTCAACAAGATCGCGTTCACGGCTATGAACAGCAAGGCCTCGTCTGGCATACAGGAGTTCTTCGGCGAGATAGCGGTCAAGGCGGTCAAGGCGGTCGCGGAGAAGAGGGGCGACAGATACCTCGCGGATCTTGACTATATCCAGATTGTCAAGAAGCAGGGCGGCAGCACTACCGACAGCCAGCTCGTCTACGGCGTCATCGTCGACAAGGAGGTTGTACACCCCGCCATGCCCAAGAAGATCGCTGATGCCAAGATAGCTCTGCTCGATGCCCCGCTCGAGATAGAGAAGACCGAGTTCGATGCTGAGATAAGGATCTCTGACCCGACTCAGATGAAGGACTTCATAGAGGAGGAGGAGAAGCTCCTGAAGGAGATGGTCTCCAAGATCAAGGCGACGGGCGCCACGGTCGTCTTCTGCCAGAAGGGCATCGATGATATCGCGCAGCACTTCCTAGCAAAGGAGAAGATCGCCGCGATCCGCAGGGTAAAGAAATCTGACATGGAGAAGTTGGCGAGGGCAACTGGTGCAAGGATAGTCACGAGCCTGGACGACCTCGCTGCTGCAGACCTTGGCGCGGCGAAGAACATCGAGGAGAAGAAGTTCGGCGATGACAAGATGACCTTCGTTGAGGGCTGCAAGTTACCGAAGGCGGTCAGCGTCCTCATAAGGGGCGGACTGATGCGCGTCGTCGACGAGGCTGACAGAACTCTGCACGATGCGCTCTGCGTCGTCAAGGACGTGATCGAGGACGGCAGGATAGTCGCGGGCGGAGGCGCACCAGAGCTGGAGGCCGCGAAGAGCCTCAGGGAGTACGCTGCCAGCACCGGCGGGAGGGAGCAGCTGGCAATCGAAGCCTTCGCGGACAGCCTAGAGGCCATACCCCGGACCCTTGCAGAGAACGGCGGGATGGATCCGATCGACATCCTCGTGGAGCTCAGGGCACTGCACGACAAGGGCGAGATCTGGGCAGGCGTGAACGTCCTCGAGGGCAAGACTGCGAACATGATGAACGCAGGCGTCATCGAGCCGCTCGCGGTGAAGACCCAGGCGATAAAGTCCGCCACAGAGGCGACCTCGATGATCCTGAGGATAGACGACGTCATTGCCTCTGCGAAGGGCAGCGGACCCAAGGCACCACAGGGAGCAGGCGCACCCGGAATGGGCGAAGAGTGAATGGGTAACTAGCTTGCTAGCTGGGCAATAAGCCGCTTTTTTCTTTTTTTCCCTTTTTGTTTAACCTCCTCTGCCCGCCTACTTATTCTGCCCGCCCTAGGCTTCATTTATATGGCAGGTCTGAATAGCCTAGCTTGAGGGATGATGCTCCGTGGCAAAGAGCGTGGTCGTGATAACCGGCACGCCTGGCGTCGGCAAGACCGTCACTGCGAAGAGGGTCTCGCAGATGAGGGGCATGAGGCTCCTCGAGCTAGGCGCCTTGGCGCAGTCGGGAGCAATCAGCGGCAAGGATGCGGAGAGGGGGTCGCTCATAATAGACCCAAGAAAGCTGAGGGCAGCAATCAGGCGGGCGCTGAAGGGGACTGTTTCTGACTTCATCGCAGAGGGGCATTACGGCGAGATTGTGCCTGCGGAGCTTGTGAAGAAGGCCATAGTGATAAGGCTGGATCCCATCAAACTCGAATCCCGGCTCAGGGAGAGGAGATACTCTGAGAAGAAGGTGAGGGAGAACGTGCAGGCGGAGATCCTGGACTCATGCCTGATCGGTGCGGTCGAGGCATTCGGGCAGGACTGTGTCGTAGAGATCGACTCTACGGGACTGGGCGAGGACGCCTTGGCGAATGCCGTCTCAGAGGCGATCGACGGGAACGCTGGCGCGTCGCCTGGGACTGTCAACTGGATAGCGAAGCTTGAGAAGGACGGCAAGATCGCAAAACTGCTTCAGTAGCAGCCTCCCGCACGACCAGTGGGTCGGGGACGACCCTGACGAATATGTTCGATGATCTATATGGCAGGTTCACGACCGCCTCGCCTATGGACAGGGCCGGCAGGACTTGGGTCTGATGCGGGGTCATCGAAGTGGCATCCTCGATGATCTTCAGGTCCTCCCCAGACCTTATCGAGTGGATGATCCTTATAGCGCTGTTCTTCAGGACCTCCAGCGATATGGACGACGGGAACTGGGTGACCACGACCACGCCCTCTCCATACTTCCTCAGCTCTGCGAGTATGCGCTCGCCTATCGAACGGGGCTGCTCGGGGCGCCTCGGCGGTATGACGTTCTGAGCCTCGTCGATGAAAGTGACGTGCTCGAGGTGGGTTATTGATCGCCCCACCGCCCTGTCGTAGAGGATCTTCAGCAGCATGTTGGCAAAGATCGATCTGCTGTTCACATCCTTTAGGGACGAGAGGTCTATGCACACCATGCCCTTGAACAGCTCATCCCTGAAGACCGAATCGTCGCCATTCGTTGCAAGGCCACACGCCCCTTCAGTGAATGCTTTCAGCCTGCGCATAAGCGCCATCCTCGTCTCGTGGTCCCATGAAGAACGTACCGGCAGTAGTCCGAGCTCCTTGATAAGCTCCGAGAGCGTGGGGTTGAGCCTCGATCGGTAGCACGCCTTTAACGTCTCCCTGAACATATACGACTGGGGGGCGGTGAATTGGAAGACTTGCGTGAATATGTCCGTTATGAACTCGACCTGGAAGCCGATATCCCCGCCACCGTTGCACGACAGGGGATTTACGGTGAGCCCGCCCTCCGCCGCACCGGGGCGGAAGACCTTCCCCCCCGCCTCGACAGTCCGCCTCGAATGCTCCCCGTGCCAATCCAGAACAAGAACTGAGATGCCTGCAGAGCTCAGCCGGAACGCCAAGGATATCGCAGTCGTCGACTTTCCGCTGCCGGTGGCACCGAAGAGGGCAATATGCCGCTGGATGTCGCTGAGGCTGAATGAGAGCGGTCCGATCCGCTTCCCGTTGGAGAATGCCCATCCCAGGAATGGACCGTCGCCGCCCAGCATCTCCGGCTCAGGCACCGGGAGCGTAATCGATGGGCTTGCCATTGTCGCAGGCGGTGGGGCGGCCGCGCGATGCATCGGGGAATGCGCAGGCACGGGTTGAATCTGATCCAATGCGAATGCAATCGGGCTGCTAAGGAGGAGGGAGGTCGCGGCTCGGTCGAGCCTCGAGAACTGCGCGTTCGGAAAGATGACGCTGCAGATGCCCTCGAGTTGCTTCGTATGCGCCTCGCATAGCTCGTACAGGGCCGAACCTTTCTCGCCAGATGCCCAGGTGACCACTATTGACTGGGCACACTGCCCCCTCGACGGTTGGAGCAATGATGGCTTCT
>CAZEMX010000114.1:0-6275 GCA_964513415.1 uncultured Nitrososphaerota archaeon | reverse complement strand
GTATAAAACCGTTAAATTATAGGCGACCCTTAAGCTATTGCCAACGATGAGATTCCATATGGACAAGAGAGCCATAGCGCTGGTCGCACTGCTCGCGGCGGTCTATGCGGTAGTGGGCCTGCTCCCCGGTCTGCCAATACTGGGCGCACCCGGGTCCGAGATAGACCTCGTGAGGTCCCTCGAGCCCGCTTACGGGGTGCTCCTCGGCCCGGTCCTGGGCCCGGTCGCTGCCTTCTTTGGGGCAGCCATAGGCAAACTTGCCAGCGGCGACGCCGTGGGGCTGCTCTTCGCCCCCCTTGCCCTGATCCCTGCCTTTATCGCGGCGGCGCTGTATCGACGGAAGATCGCTGGGGTGCCCGGCTGGGCGATCGCGTCGGGCGTCCTCTCGCTGCTGATCCTGGGCTGGTACCTCCTCCCGGAGGGCGTGGCAGTATGCTATTACGCTGCCCCGCACATTGCCGCCCTCTCGATCCTGCTGACCTTCAGGGGCAGGATCTCGGGCATGCTGGCGAGCGAGTCGAAGAAGCGGCTTGCCCTCGGGCTACTGCTCTCCGGCTTCCCTGCAACGATGGCTGGCAACATGCTTGGCAACATCATATTCATAGTCGCATTCAGCCCTTCGCCCCTATTCTTCGCCCCGCTGCTGCCGGTCATGCTCGGGGAGCGCCTGCTCATAACGTTCCTCTCCGCGACGATAGGCACGCCCCTGATATTGGCCGCGAAGCGCCTTATTGGCAGGCGGCATGTGGGGGATGCGGTTTAACCGGCAGATGCCAAAAGCTGTTATAGGCTGGGCACTCGCATATTGATTGGAGGTGGCGTTCTACGAAAATAGGCGTATGCGGAATCGCATGTGAAGAGTGCCCGCGGATGGTTGCCAATACGTGCCCTAATGGGAGCGCCGGCTGCATTCCGAAGGAGAACAAGCTATGCAGGATAGCCGACTGCGCCTTCAGGAGAGGCGTCAAACTATGCTTCGAGTGCAGGGAGTTCCCGTGCGAGACCACAAAAACAGGGCCGATAAGCTACGGTTTCTGCCAATACATATCCGGGAAGGCCGGGCAGTGAGCCAAGCCGCTCGGGGCGGTCACGGGAAAAAATGAGCAGAGTGCAGGGCAGGTCCTTGCCCCTCAGCGCACTGCTGCCGGCTCGCCACAGTATGTTGCCCAAAAAGTCTAAATCCAACCGCCCCAGAATAGTATCGAAAGGTGCCCCGTTTGCCAAAGCACGGTAAGAAGTCCCTCAAGCGGCTCATAGACGAGGCAATGGAGGCTGCCGAGAACCGGGAGACGACGCTCGGGTCCCAGCTGATCGAGGCACTCGACGACGTCGTCTGGCACGAGGACGAGATCGTGATCTTCTCCGAGACCATGGTGGACATCCCCGGGAAGCTCTACCGGGCCATGGCAAGGGGCCTCCGGCGCCGCGGCTTCCGCGTCAGGAAGCAGAAGGAGGTCGAGCTGCGCAAGGACCGGCTCGTCTCGGTATACCGCTACCTGATCGAGGGCGAGGGCGTCGCGGAGGAGGCGGCGGTAAGCGCAAAGCTCAACGGCATGACCGTCGTCGAGTCCTACTGAGCGCATCCAAAGGTTTTTCTCACCCGGCACTCGTATCTTATCCGTTCGAGTACCCAAGTCAACCGGTGCATTGCAATGGAGCGATCAGGATCAGGATCAAGATCGAGGTCATATGACGCAGTCATCATAGGAGGGGGCCCGGGCGGATACGTCTCCGCAATCCGCTTCGCCCAGCTGGGCAGGCGCGTGGCGCTCGTGGAGAAGGGCCTGCTCGGCGGCACATGCCTGAACAGGGGGTGCGTCCCGATGAAGGCGCTCCTCTCTGTCGCAAAGACCCTGAAGGACGTCCGCAAGGGCGCGCGCATGGGCATAACCGCCCCACAGCTGGGCGTCGACTACCCAAAGACCGCCGCATGGAACAGGTCCGTCATGGACCGATTCAGGAGGGCGGTCGAGCTCCTCCTCAAGTCCAACAATATCGACCTGATCGCCGGGTCTGCCCGCTTCAGGTCCGCCACGTCCGTCGAGGTCGCTCCCGGCGGCGAGCTCCTTGACGCCAATGCAATTGTCATCGCAACGGGATCGCGCCCCATGGACCTGCCCGGGATGAGGTTCGACGCGAGCCGCATAATCAGCTCCGACGAGATATTCGGGCTGCCCGCGCTCCCCAAGTCGCTGGCGATAATCGGCGGCGGCGTGATCGGCGTTGAGGTGGCGACTGCATTCGCGGAGATGGGCACAACAATCACGATAATCGAGATAATGGACCAGCTCATGCCAGGCTGGCCGAGTGACGTCGTCTCCCCCGTCCGCGACTCGCTCGCGAAGCTGGGCGTCGACGTGAGGCTGAAGGCCAGGGTGATCGGCATCAGGAACGAGGGCCCGCACGCAGCGGTCTCCTTAGAAGGGGCCCCGGACCTGCATGCGGAGTACGCGCTCGTCGCCGTCGGGAGGCGCCCCAACACGGACGCGATCGGCATCGAAGCGGCGGGCGTCGAGCTGGACCGGAAGGGCTTCGTTAAGGTGAACTCGAGGCTGGAGACGAACGTCGGCGGCATCTTTGCGGTCGGCGACGTCACCGGCGTGCCCTACCTGGCGCACAGGTCATCGGAGCAGGGCCTTGCCGCTGCCGAGATCGCGTGCGGCGCCCGGGGCTCGTTCGAGATGCCCCCGCTGCCCTCGGTCGTCTACTCCGATCCCGAGGTGGGAGTCGTAGGCGTCGACGAGGCAGAGGCGGCGCGCCAGGGCTGCGACGCCTTCTCGGGGAGGTTCGCCTTCGCCGGCTCGGCGCGCGCGATGACGCTCGGCAGGCTTGAGGGCTACGTCAAGATTGTCGGGGACCGCAAGACCGGGAGGCTCATCGGGGCCCAGATAGTAGGCGCAGGCGCCTCGGACCTCATAAGCGAGTGCGCCCTTGCGATGTCGAGAAGCATGACGGTCGAGGAGGTCGCTTCGAGCGTGCACCCCCACCCGACGCTTAGCGAGGCTATAATGGAGGCTGCCAAGGCGGCGCTGGGGAGGCCGATCCACGGATCCGCCTCAGGGAAGGCGTGACGCCCCTGCATCCTTCCCTTGTTGGAAGTATGGAGTAGGTAATGAGCGAAAGAAAGGGTGAATCCATCTCCCTTCCTCCTTTCCTCCCTTCCTCCATCTCCCCTCTCCTGCGCCCGTCATCCCTTGGCAGTGGTAGGGGTGACCCTCGACCTGCCCGCCTCCTTGCTGACCCTGAATATGTGGTCCACCGCGCCCTCGAGCTCCCTCTCGTGGGAGACTATGATCCCCTGCCTTATGTTGAGGTCCTTCAGCAGGTCCCCCATCTTCGCGATCTGGTCCTTGCTGAAGCCGTCCGTCGGCTCGTCGAGTATCAGGAGGCTCGCGTCGACGTCGGTGTTCTTCTGGACGACCTTGTTCAGCGCCAGCCTGTATGCGAGCGCGAGCGCGGTCCTCTCGCCGCCGCTGAGGTTGCCTATCTCCTGCTCGTACGAGTCCTGGCTGATGAGCGGGGTGAAGTCCTCGTCCACCCTCACGCTCTTGGTCGGGTCCTCGACCAGGTAGGCGAACCACCTCGCGAACTCCGCATCGAAGTCCCGGTTGGCGGAGGTCATTATCGACCGCTCGATCTTCTCGATGGCGGAGGCGAAGTAGCCGTCCAGCCAGTCCGAGACCTCGAGCAGTGCCTCGCCCCTCGCCCTCTCGGCAAGCGCGCGCTCCCTCTCCTTCGTCAGCCTCCCGATCTCGAACTCCAGCCTCGAGACCTCCCCGCCGAGCGCCGCCCTCCTCTTTATGAGCTCCTTCTCCCTCCCCTCCGCCCTCTCGAGCCTCTCCTCGTTCGCCTCGTACTCCCTCCTGACCGCGCTGTAATCCTGCTCTGCCCTCTCCGACCTCTCGCCCCTCCTCTTCAGCTCCTCCAGCTGCGCCTCGAGGCCCAGCAGCTGCTCGCCGGCCGCTGCCAGCCTGTCCCTGATCTCCTCCACCCTATCCTTGAGCTGCTGGCGCCTTGCAGCCGCCTCCTCGTACTCCCTCACCGCCCTCACCGCGGCCTCCAGCTCATCGATCTCCTTCTCCAGCTCCCCCCTCAGGGCATTCGACTCCTCGACCCGCGCCCTCGCGACCTCGAGCCTGCTCGTGAAGAACTCCCCGTCCGTCGGCTGCCCGCATGTCGGGCACTTCCCCTCCCTGACCAGCCTCGAGTAGTTGGAGAGGTCGTGCTCGTGGACCCCCGCCCCCCTCTGGCACTCGCTCAGCCTCCGGCGCGCGTCCTTCAGCATGTCCTCCGCATCATCGCGTGTGAGCGACGGCTCCTTGACCGCCTGCAGCTGCCCGAGCTGCCCCTCCGCAGCCTTCAGCCGGCCCTCGCCTGCGCGGACCTCCGCCCTGAGTGACTCGATGGACCTGACCGTCCGTTCGATGTCCGCCCTGGCCTCCTCCGCCTTCTTGGCCTCGCCAGCCAGCCTCTCGAGCTCAGCGCTCAGCCTCTCGCTCTCGGACTTCGCGCCCTTCACCTCGACCTCCGCCTCCGCGATCTCCTCCTCGATGCCGGCGGCCTCCGCCCTTATCTTGGGCAGCCCCTCCTCCGCCCTCCTGATCTCGGCGTTTATCGCCTCCGCCTCCCTGCCCCTCTCGATCAGCAGCCCCGCCGTCCCCCTGAGCTGCATGGCCACCTTGTGGGCGTTGTCCCCCGCCACCTTGTAGTCCTCGAGCCTCAGCGCCTTCCTTATGGTCTGCAGGCGGCGCTCCTGGTCCGCGAGGATCCCCTTCATCTCCTCCTGCGGGGTGTAGACCGCGTACCTGAATATCGAGCTCTTCGCCCTCGGGTCTGCCTGCTCGTTGAATCCGAGCACCGAGAGGACCCTTGCCTTCATGTCCCTCGCCGAGAGCCTGTCGACCACGCCGTCGTGCTCTATCCAGCAGTCGTCCTGCGCGACGGAGCCAGGCACGTGTGCGCCCGAGCGCGCCCCCGCCCCCCTTTTCGCCCTCACCAGCTTCCGGTGGACCGTGTAGCGCTTCCCGTTGACCTCGAACGCCAGCTCGACCTCGCCCTCGTTCTTCCCAAGCGCCAGAAGGGTGTTCCCCCTCTCCTCGCCGAGCCCGAATAGGGCAAACTCGATAGCAAGGAGTATGGTCGACTTGCCCGATCCTATCCCGCCCTCGAAGAGCATGATCCCGTTCGGGAACTCGATAGTGTCATGCTCGTAGGTCCTTATGTTCCTCAGCCTGAGCTCCTTGAGGATCATTCTAGGTCACCCCGCGTCCGCCCCGAGGACCGCCTTCGCCGCCGCCATCATCCTCGCGTCGTAGTCCCTCTGGGTCTCGCCCTCGAGCTTCGGCGACCGTAGCTGCGCAAGGAGCTGCCTCGCGACCTCGACGCAGGACTTGGTCAGCCTCTCGTTCCTGCCCTTGACCGCCCCCGCCATCTCCCGGAGGACCCCCTCCTCGATCTGCGAGGTCGTCTCCCCGTGGACGCTGGCGCTCTCCATCTCCCTCGCCCTGAGCTGGTTCCTGCTCAGGTGGACGTAGATCGCGCCGGCATCGGCGATCCGCCTCCTGGCGCCTGCAAAATCGATGTCGCTCGTCCTGCCGCTCGAGATCTCGCCGCTGACCTTCAGGACGACGACCTTCCCGCCTACGTCGTGCTCGCTCGTGATCGCCTCCAGCATCGCATTGAGCTGCGCGGCAGTCTCGCCCCTCGCCTCGATCCTTATAAGCTCCCCCTTGAAGGGGGTGGTCTCGATGAACTCCTTGCTCACCCTGCCGCTGCCGTCCGCCTCGACCATGAAGAAGCCCCTCGCAACGCCGCTTGCGGTCGCCTCGAGGTCGCTCCCCCACCCAGTGAAGAGCGGTCCCGGGTAGACGACGCGCCGCCCGCCCAGGTCCATGTCGATCACCCTGTGGATGTGCCCGCCGGCGTAGTAGTCGAACCCCTCCGGCAGCAGGGACGACGGCATCGACTCGTACCTCTCGTCCTCGCCCTTGATCTCGTCGAGGGCGGTGTGGAAGACGAAGATCCTGAACCCCTCAAGCCTGCCCAGCCACTCCCTGTCGAGCGCCTCGAAGGCATCCCTCTCCCTGAGCCCCCTCCTCCCGGATATCCCCGTGAGCAGTGCCCCTGTCCTCTCGTCCTTCACGACCTCGGGCATCAGCTTCTCCCCCGCCCCCGCCCCCGACGGTTTCCCGACCCTCGTGACGAGCCCCGCCGCCTCGACGATGTCTATGATGGACGCCGCGTTGGGCGAGAAGTCGTGGCTGCCGTAGACGATG
>CAZEMX010000113.1:0-6312 GCA_964513415.1 uncultured Nitrososphaerota archaeon | reverse complement strand
ATGCGACGAGCGCGAATGCCCCCTTCTGCCTGCCGGACATGACGTAGAGGAGACCGCCCCAGACGCCAAGGGATGCGGCGGTTGCGATTGCGGCGGCTATGAAGATCTCTGACATGGCATCCAACCACTCATCCCAGAATCATGCGCCTGACATCGGTCATGAAGGCAACCTCATCATGTGGAGTGACCCCTAGGTCTGGCACGAGGGGCACATGTAGACTTGGCCGCCACCTAGGCGGAGCGCTTCTATCGAAGCCCCGCATCGAGGGCAGGCGCGCCCCTTCATGTTTGGCCCCATAACAGGAACGTAACTTCCCTTTCTTCCATAGAGGTCGCAGAAGCCCTCTTTGCCATTCTTCACAATACGTTCTTTGATGAGAGCGGCTATCGAATCGTAGAGGTTCCGCTTCTCATGGTCGTCCAGCGACGAGGCGGCCCTCTTTGGGTGAAGCCTTGCCCTGTAGGAAACGTCCTGAAATGCGCTGTTGCTCAGCCCCACTATAACGGCATCCTTTCCAACCAGGACTGGCTTCAGAGACGTACTCTTTGTGCTCAGGAGGTTGGCGAATGCCCCAAGGGTGAAGGCCTTGTCAGCCGGAGAGAGCACATCCGGATTGAAATCGCGCCTGTAGACGTACGAGCCTGCCAAGTCGTTGTGCATCGATACGTTGATTGCGCCCATGCTCGTTAGCCTTACCGTAAGAGCGGTACTGTCGGCGAAGTCGATTCTAAGATGGTATTTTTCAGGTATCGATACTGCATCTTTATGGAAGAATACCTCGCCGCCGTATTCCGGGGCAAGGATCAGGTTTGCACCGTTGGTCAGCGACATCAGTATGGTATTGCCCCTCGACATAGCTGATGATATGACGCCGCCGTTGAGCAGGTCGAATGATCGCTCGTCTTTGTTGAGCATGCCTATTCGCTGCAGCCTCTCGTGGTTCTGAAGGCGATATGACAGGATCCGCCTGCCACATAGTGCGTCGTTCATCTGCCCGGCAAGAATTTGTGCCTCTGGAAGTTCGATGCTCAAGAGGCAGTCATCCCAGCCATTAGTTTGTAGGCTATTTATTTATCGTTTGCCGCTTGAGCGCACCCTGCAGACCGAGCCGCAGATCGGTCAGTTCAGGCGGACGGCAGGGCGAGTCTGCACGTTGATAGCCGGAATCAGGTTTAATAAGTCTTTGAAGGGCGTATAGCCTGTCGATCGCGTCGACGTTCGCAGACGTCGAGGTCGTGTAGCAGCGTATCACAGGGCGCCATTCAGCCACGGGTACAATACAGCAAGAGATAGAACGACAGATGTGAGGTCGGACGTCGTGGAGTTTGGGTCACGCTTTTAAGTCAACAGAAGGAAGGGTATTATCATGAAGCCGATTCAGAAGGTGGGCCTGCTCTTATTCGCAGGCGGAGTGCAGTTCGTCATAATGCTCGTGATAGCAGAGGCCATATACCCAGGATACAGCATTGCGCACAACTACATAAGCGACCTCGGCGTCTGGAGCCGCAGGTCGGCATACATCTTCAACCCCTCGGTACTTATACTAGGGGTTTTAGCTGTGGTTGCTGCATTGATCGCGCGCAGCGTGATGCCCAAGACGCCGTCTTTATTGCTATTGGTATCAGGGATAGGTGCCATCGGGGTCGGCATATTCAACGAACAGGTCGTGATCCCGCACCTGGCTTTTGCAGGCATGGCATTCGTCGGTAGCGGGTTCGCCGCCTTCTCGCTCGTCCAGCACCTGAAGCGCCCATTCAACTACATATCGGCCATACTGGGGGGGAGCACCCTGCTTGCGATGGTCCTTCTGGTCACAGGAAACTACCTCGGGATCGGGGTAGGAGGGATGGAGAGGATGGTCATGTACCCAGCCGTCACGTTCGCGATAGGGTTGGGAGGGTACCTGATGGCGGAGGGCACCTAGGTAAAGCATCTAATGACGGGCGCAACGACCAGCGTTGCAATAGTTGGCACTGAACGGGATTTTGTTAGTAGGGCAAAAAAAAGCCTAGACTACTTGCGTCTCCTCTGCAAGTAGTAGTCGTAGCCGTCCGCAAGTGCGGTCTTGCTGGCCTCAAGAAGGTTTGTCGAGATGCCAACCGTGACCCAGTTCGATCTACCGTCGGTGAATTCGATCGAGTTCCTCACTGAAGAGGCGGTCCCCTCAGCTGTATCAGCAATGGAGACCTTGTAGTTGACTAGCTGGACGTCCTTTATCTCCGGGAAGAACTCGGACATCGCCTTCATAAGGGCGCGATCTTGGGCATTCACAGGGCCGTTGCCCTCTGCAATGACGTAGAGCTCCTTCCCACCCACCCTTATCTTTACTGAGCTCTCTGCAGCGAAGCCCCCGTCGTGGGATTCGCTTATCGTTCGCCACTGAGACACCTCGAAGAGCGGCTTGTAGATGCCGAGTTCCTTCACCATCAGCAGATAGAGCGTAGCGTCTGCACCCTCGAGGTGGTATCCCTGAAACTCCATCTCCTTTATCCTTGCTAGGAGGGCGGGCACAACGGGCGAGTTCTTGTCCACGTTCAGCCCGAATTCCTTTGCCTTGGCAAGGATGTTCGCCTTTCCGGACAGTTCGGAGACTGAGATCCACCGCAGGTTGCCGACCAAGTCTGGGTCGATGTGCTCATAGGCGGTGCGGTTCTTCATGACTGCGTCCACGTGGACGCCCCCCTTGTGGGCAAATGCATTCCTCCCCACATACGGCTGGTATGGGTTTGGAGGCACGTGTATCATCTCGTAGACGTAGAGCGAGAGGGCCCTGAGAAGCTTTAGGCGCTCTTCAGACATGCCCAGTATGGGCACGCCCATCTTCAGGTACAGCGATGGGATGATCTGGCAGAGGTCGGCGTTGCCGCACCTCTCGCCGATGCCATTTACAGTCCCCTGGACATGCCTCGCGCCAGCCATGACACCAAGAAGCGAGTTTGCCACGCCTGATCCTGCATCATTGTGGCAGTGGACGCCCACGGTAACTTTGGATGAGGCTACGACCTTCGCGGTGATCTGCTCGAAGGCTTTTGGCAAGGTGCCGCCGTTGGTGTCGCATAGCACGACCGCATCCGCACCGGCCTCGATTGCGGCATTAAGGACGCCCATTGCGTGCGAGGGGCAGTTTGTGTAGCCATCATAGAAGTGCTCGGCGTCGAATATGACGTGCAGTCCATGGTCCTTCAGGTACTTCACCGAGTCGTATACCATCTCTATGTTCGATTCGAGCGAAGTGTTCAATACGGACTTCACGTGTAGGTCCCAAGATTTGCCAAATATCGTAGCGGCATCTGCGCCGCTCCCGAGAATGGCATTCAGGTTGGCGTCGTCCGCAGCCTTGACGCTGTTGCGGCGAGTGCTGCCGAACGCCACTATTTTTGCGCGCTTCAGGGACAGGTCCTTGACTGCTTTGAAGTATTCCTCGTCCTTGCGATTTGAGCCCGGCCAGCCCCCCTCGATATAAGTGATGCCGAACTCGTCCAGCTTCAGTGTGATCCTTATCTTGTCCTGAAGGGAGAAATTCACGTCCTTGGCCTGCGCTCCATCACGAAGCGTGGTATCATAAACCTCAACGACGTTGGATTTGGCGATCCCTCATTAATGGCCCCTCGATGGTAGTGGAGGCGCTAACAGGATTAATAACAATTGTGGTGTTCGCCATGCTAAAGGTTTGGAAGGGAAAAAGAAGGGGCTCACTTTGAGAGCCTGCCAGAAACTATCGCGGCGATGATCACGATGATGCCTATGGCGACTAGAAGGAACGGCCAGTAAATTCCGAAATTGATCGTGCTGGCGGCAGCAAAGAAGGCTCCGATAATGGCTACGACCGATCCTCCGATGACCATCCCTGAGGCGTCTTGGCGCGCTTCGCACATCTTCCAACGGAGGAGACCGAAAACAACGAGTATTGCGCCCAAGCCAATCATGAAATATGCCCACCAGAACGCCCATGAGATCACATCGGTCTGCGCCAAGAAGAAGGAGAGCCCAAGCCAGATGAGTATGCTACCGCCTATGAATGGCCCAAGCCGGTCATCTTTCTTGGCGACGTAATTCGGATTCGGCGGCGGTGAAGGCGCCTGTGAACCCACTTGTGCACCACATTTAGGACAGAAGGCAGAGGTTGGATCGATGGCAGCGCCACACCTCTTGCAGAAATTGTCTTGGCTCATAAAGTGAAGAACATTCGCATAGAATATAAGGATAACGCACTCTGCCGCCTCAGCAAAGATGGGAGCGCACACAAGGTAGCGCTTAAGGGGATCGGCTCCGGGATACTGAACATGAACTCTTCAGTTCAGGCAAATACAATGGTAGGAATGCCCATCCCAGAGTTGTGGGAGACTTCCGATCTTTCCCTGCGCTTGCCTTATTGCCGCGCTCATTAACGCATAGTCGACGACACTAAAATATATGTTTTTTCATTTGAGCGTAATTTTATGACAAAATATTACGTTTTGTGTAAATTATAATCCAATAAATCAATATGAGATGCCATATAATTGCACCGTGAGGCGGCAAGAAGAGGTGCAGTGCAGAAGGCGCAGGTTGATTCGGACCCCACGGAATGCCCGCTTGGGCCGGTCGAGAATGAAAATTTGTGGGGAAAAAGGGGAAAAAGAGGAAAAAGAGGAAAAAGAGGAAGAGATAGATGGCGGGGGCGGAGATTACTTCTCCTGACCCATCAGCTTCCTTACCTGCTTCCCGGTCTTCTCGATCGGGTGCTTCGCGGTCTCTTCCATGAGCGCATTGAGGCGCTTCATGCTGTCCTCAGGGTTGGACATCCACTCCTTCGCGAATGCCCCGCTCGTGATGTTGTCGAGGACCGCGAACATCTTCCTCTTGGCATCGTCGTCGATGACTTTGGGACCGTACGCGAGGCCGCCGTACTTGGCAGTGTCGCTGACGCCCTTAAGCATCCTCTCGAGCCCTCCAGCATGGATCAAATCCATGATCAGCTTGAGCTCGTTGCAGACCTCGAAATAGGCGATCTCAGGCTGGTATCCCCTCTCTGTGAGGACCTCGAAACCGGTCTTTATGAGCTCCATAATTCCGCCGACGAGAACGGTCTGCTCGCCAAAGATGTCGGTCTCGGTCTCTTCCTTGAAGGTCGTCTCTACGACGCCAGGCCTCGTCGAGCCGATCGCCTTTGCCCATGCGAGAGTGTACTTCCAAGCATTCTTGGAGTAGTCCTGATACACTGCGACAATCGACGGCACACCGTAGCCTCTCATGTACTCCTCCCTTACCTTGATGCCAGGGCTCTTTGGTGCGACCATTATGACATCCACGTCCTTCGGCAGCTTGATGAGGTTGAAGTGAACGTTGAAGCCGTGCGAAACACCGTAGATCTTGCCCTTCGTCAGGCTCGGCGCCACCTCGTTCTTGAAGACCTCGGGCTGCTTAATGTCCGGGATGAGCATTATGATGAAGTCCGCGAGCTTTGAGGCCTCGGCGACTGTGTATACTTTGAATCCCTCTCCTTCTGCCACCTTCCACGATTTGCTGGCCTTATGGAGACCTATGATGACGTCCAAGCCGCTGTCCTTGAGGTTGAGGGCTTGGTTCCGCCCCTGGCTTCCGTAGCCAAGGACTGCAATCTTCTTACCCTTGAGGACCGAAATATCCGCGTCCTTGTCCTTGTAAACGACCGCCATTATTCACACCTTCTCTCAGATTGCGCAAACCACTTTATAAAGCTGCTTCGTGGCAATCAGCGGCTTTTAAGCATGCGAAGGGGGGAAGAGCCGGCGGTGCAACCAAGTGTTGCCGACATTTGTGGCAAATGCCAGATCCACTAGCAACCCTGATCGATTTTTCCTATTTCGCAAAAAGATTGGGAAGGAAGGTCGGCCGCCGGCTGCGCCCAACGCCGCCAAGACCACGGCGTCGCAGGGCGCATGTGGATCCAGCGTCGAACGCTTTGCCATGCGTTGCTTCAGGGGCGCTCAGCAGTACGCTCTGCCTGAGGCTTGGTCCCGCGCGACAGTGCCACTATCCCGGTCTTTGCCATCTCGGCGATTCCAAAGCCCCTCATCAGGTCCAAGAAGGCGTTTATCTTGGTCGGGTTTCCAACGATCTCGATCACCAGCGTATCCTTGGAGGCGTCTATGACCTTCGCCCTGAATATCGAGATGTAGTTCAGCAGGTCGGACCGCTTCGAGGGGTCCTGCGCAAGCACCTTCACTATCGCAAGCTCCCTGTATACGGACTCGGAGGGTGCCAGCTCGATTATCTTGATTACCTCGGGCATCTTGCTGAGCTGCTTGACCAGCTGCTCCACGATCGCGGCGTTACCCCTCATGCTTATA
>CAZEMX010000112.1:0-6461 GCA_964513415.1 uncultured Nitrososphaerota archaeon | reverse complement strand
CCCACCATTGGCGTGCGCGGTCGAGCAGGCGCGCGGCGTGCGGCAGCAGGTCGCGCGGCTTGTCGGCGCCGGCCTCGCGCTGGGCGTACCACTCGGCGATGTGCAGGAGCATCCATGCCTTGACGGCGGCGGGGACGCTGCTGGCGTCGCCGAAGCCGGCGACGAAGCGCACGCGCACGGCGTTGGCATAGTCGCCGGCGGCGGGCCAGTCGGTGCCGGCGGCGGGGAGTACCCAGCCGGGCGCGGCGACGGCGTCGAGCGTGTAGGCGGACGGCGCGAGGGTTTGCTCGGTGCCGGCGGCGTCGAGGTACTTGACGCTGACGAGGCTTTGCACCGGCGGCATGCCCAGCTCGATGGCCCCGCCCGAGACGGGGAAGGCGTCGAGCGTGCGCTCCCAGGTTTGCGTGACGAGCGCCCCGCCGATCTCGTGCTCGGCCTGCTCGCGCACGGCGGCGACGAGGCCGTCGATGAGCGCGTCATCGGCCGTGAGGTCGGCATCGATGCGGCACTGGAGCTTGGCCTCGGCCCGCGTGACGGGCTCGTCGGCCGGCGCGGTGATCAGGGTGAGGGGCATGGGGCGCTCGGGGTTGCGGGGTTAGGCGGCGGCCTTGTTTTCGGCTACCTGGGCGGCAGCATCCTTGTTTTCCGGGGCGCTGCCCTTGGCTTTTTCGGCCCACTTTTCCGCGACGGCGACGGCCGCGAACTCATCGTCGTCGGTTTCGACGATGTCGCCCTTGACGTAGTCCTTGCGGTCGTAACCGCGATGGAAGTAGGGGAAGTCCTGCAGGATCTTGAGCTTGTGCATTGCGTTTGCTCCTGTGAAAAGGCCCGGCGGGCGCGATGCCGGCCGGGCATTGCGGGTTGCGAGGTGGATCAGGAGGCGGCGATCTTGAGCAGCTTGATCGCCTGGGTGTTGCGCAGCTTGCCGCCCACGCGCCGGCGCACGTAGAACTTGACGAAGCCGGGGCTGGTGATCTCGTCGCGCGTCATGCGCATGCCGACGCGATCGGCGATGAGGTAGCCCTCCTTGAAGTCGCCGAAGGCCAACGGGAAGGCCCCGGCGCCAACAGCGGGCATGTCTTCGGCTTCGACGATCGGGTAGCCCATGAAGGTGGAGGGTTCACCGGCGACGAGCGATGGCTGCCAGAGGTAGTTGTTCGTCGTGTCCTTGTACTTGCGCAGGGCGGCGACGAGCAGCTTGCTGGTGACCCACCGGGCGTTGGCGCGATACCGGGCGCGCAGCGCATAGATCAAGTCGTAAAAGGTGTCGGCGCTGGTCGGCATGGCCGCGGCCTGCAACGACGGGATGTACTGCAGCGTGCCGAAGGCGCGGCCGGAATCGGCGGTGGCCAGCGGGGCCGGTCCGGCGAGGAAGCCGGTGGGCTTCTTGGTGCCGTTTCCGGAGACGAACGCCGCGCCTTCGCCCTGGGCAATCGCTTCGGACGCCGATTCGATGAGCCAGTTCTCGACGTCGAAGAAGAGGTCGTCAAGCGATTCTTCGGAGGCTTGCGGCTTGGCGCTGCCCATGCCGAAGGTGGGTGCCACCTCCGCCAGGTCCGGCGTGTTGGTCTGGTTGCGGGGGTCGGTTTCACCCACCCACTCGAACGCGGCACCGCCCACATCGATCAGCTCTTTGTAGTCCGGGCTACCGACCGTGCGCACCGTGGCGATCTGGCGGATCGGGCCGATGTCCAGCGACAGGCGTGCGATCTGGCGCTCGATGACTTCGGGCAGGGCGAAGCCGCCGGCAGCACCGGTTGTCGTGGCGGTCTGCGACGCGCGGGTTTCGAAGCCATCGTCATCGCCGAATGCCTTGGCTTCGACGCGGCGCAGATCCTTGGCGCGCTGCTGCAATAACGAACGCCGATCGAGGTCGTCCGGGCTGCGCACCCAGCTCAGGAAAGCGCTCTTGTACGCTTCGGCCTCCGGCGAGACGCGGTCGTCGCGGCTGCCGCCCTGCGCGCCGGGGCGCGCGAGCTTGGTCTCGGCTTTCTCGAGGCGCGACTTGACGTCTTCGAGGGTGCCGATGTGCTCGTCGATTTTGGCGAGCTTGGCTTCGAAGTCGGCGGTGGATTTGCCGGCCTTGATGGCCTCGATGCGGGCGTCGTTGGTCTTTTTGTATTCGTCGAACGCGGTGGCGATCTTGTCGAGCGCTTCGCCGACGGACTTGATGCTCGGATCGTCGCGGGTTTCGAACACGCCGACACAGACGCCGAGGGCGGCCAGCTTGGCCAGGTAGGCGGCGTGGTGCCGCTGCATTGCGGTTTTGATCATGATTGGCTTCCTTGAGGGGATGTGAGGGAACTGAGCAGCCGGCTGGCTGCCTTCATTGCCACGGCGGCAGAATCGGCGGACTCTCTCCGCGCTTCTCCCATCCGCATGACGCGCGAGACGAAGGCCGTCGCGTCGGTTTTGCTGAACCCGGCATCGCGCAGGGCTTTTTCGGCATCCTTGGGGGTGGCGATGTCACCCGATTTGACGCTGGTGACGCGCGCCTTTTGATTGGCCGGGAAGGTGACGATGCTGACTTCCCAGAGGTCGACTTCGATGAGTGTGCGCACTTCGCTGTCGCGGTCGTAGGCCCATTGCTTGCTGACGAAGCCGATGGACAGCCCGTTGAGTGCGCCCATCTTGAGCAGGGTATGGGCCTGTTTGCCGCGCACGGTGTCGAGCGCGAGGCGGCCCTTGATGCGCAGGCCGCTGGCATCTTCGACCATGGATTCCCACACGCCGATGGGCTCGTGCGAATCGTGCTGCCAGAGCATGGCCGGCATGGTGCCGGCGGCTTTGTGGGCGGCGAGCGACGCGGCGAAGGCGCCGGCGGCGATCACGTCGTCATAGTTGTCGCGGACGCCGAACACCGATCCGTAGCCTTCGACGGCGCCGTCTTCGGATGCCTTGACGGTGAGGGCGTAGGTACGGACCTCGCGGCCGCCCCCTGCGTCGCGGTGTTCAATCGTTTGCGGGCGGGTCGGTTTCGTCGCCATTGTCGGC
Source organism: uncultured Nitrososphaerota archaeon (assembly GCA_964513415.1). Taxonomy (GTDB): domain Archaea; phylum Thermoproteota; class Methanomethylicia; order Methanomethylicales; family Methanomethylicaceae; genus Methanomethylicus. The sequence continues at coordinate 3,467 of CAZEMX010000112.1, read as the reverse complement.
TCCTTGCTTGCCGTTGCTCATGTTCATGGGGGTCAGGGGTTCGTCGAGACCGGGAAGCGGGTCTTTGCCTTCTTCGTCGCGAATCTCGTTGCGGGTGTAGATACCCATTTCGGCCATGGTGCGCGCCCATTGCGCGCGGTCCTTCATCGATCCGGCCATGAGGTAGCGCACGTCGAACTCGGCGAAGAGCGGACCGGCGCCATCGAGCAGCATTTCGTCGATGCGCTGCGTCCAGGCGCGATGCCACGGCGCGAGGGTGTGCTTGACGTGGGCCGCGAAGAAGGCTTCGGAGCTGGCGAAGGTGGCCGACTTGTCGGAGTGCCCGACCATGATGGGGAACACGCCGTAGGCGCGGCAGATTTCCTCGACCTGCAGGCGGCGGGTCTCGACGGCCTGGGCGTCGACCCCATTGACGGCGAGGCTTTGCCATTTGGCATTGCGATCGAGCACGAGCGGCTCGCTGTGCCGGGCGGCACCGGCCTTGGTTTTTAGCCAGGCGGTGAGGCGATCATGCTGCTCGGTGCTGAGCGTGCCTTCGACGGAATAGACGCCGCTCGGACGCATGCCGTTTTCGTGCATGGCGGCCTGGCTTTTTTCGGTGGCGATGGCCAGGCCGATGGCGGAGCGCGCCAGATACACGGCGTTCATGCTGGCGAGCCAGTCCCACTGCACGCCATTGATGACGAAGACATCATCCGGCGAGAATTCGCCGATGAGGCCGAAGTCATCCCAGCAGCGGTAACGGACCTCATAACGCGCAATACGGCGCACGTCCCAGCGGCCAGGCATGACGGGGATCAGCTCGCGAACGCGCCGGTTGTCGCCGCGCACCTTGATCGACAGGCCGCTGCCGGTGAGCGCGGCATGGATGGTCATCTGCCGGCGCCATTCGAACGAGGTTTGCCATTCGTTCGGCCGGCGCTCGAGCAGGCGGTATTCCGGGATATTGCTGGCGCGCTCGCGCCGGCCTTCGGCGACCTCGCGGAAGACGCGCAGGGCGGGTGTGGCGCAGCCGTCGGCAATGACCTTGACGCAGGCGAGCACGGTGGCGACCTGGAGCGCAGTTTTGTCGGTGACGGCAACGCCCGCGATGGTGCCGCCGCTGGCGCCGTCGATCAGGGCAGCGACCTGGTCGTAGGTGAGCTGGGCCGACTTGCGCCCGAAGAGCCGGTCGAGGAATTTCATGCGGCTTGGGTTTCCCAGAATGAGGGGCCTTCGGACTCATACGCGGCGAGCAGCCGCGCCTTGGCGACGATGGTGGCGATGGCGGCGTCGATCTTGTTCTGCGCCCGCGATTTGCGCGGGAAGATGTTTTCGTTGCGGTCTTCCTTGACTTCGACGTTGCTCATTTGCCAGACGAAGCATGGGTTGCCGTCGTGGTGGAAGCGCCCGGCGTCGACTTCGGCGGCGATGATTTTCATGGGCTCGCTGAGGTAGCGGACTTGCTGCGGGATGTCGACGACGGTGAAGCCTTCGCGTTCGAAGTTGGCGCCCATTTGTTGCCCACCCCAGGGGTCTTTGGCGATTTCGCCGATGACGACGATTTCGGCGGCGGCGAAGACGTCTTCCTGGATTTGCTCCAGGTCGATCATGTTGCCGGGGGTGACGATGAGGTGGCCGCTGTGGATCCAGGCTTGGTAGTGGGCGTTTTCGGGTTTGTCGGCGGCGGCTTGCGGGACGTAGTTGCGCGTGATGACGTAGGTGTGGCGTTCGCCGCCTTCGATGCGCTCGAAGGCGAAGGCGGCGCTGGCGATGTCGGTTTTGCTGGCGAGGTCGAGCCCGACGATGCAGCGTTCGCCGGCGAAGGTTTCGAGCTTGAGCCGGGCGTCGCCGGCTTGCTGGAGTTTGTGCAGGTTGAGCCAGGGCGATGCGGCGGCGACCCAGACGTTGAGGTGTTTGGTGAGGAAGGTGTTTTGTTTGCGCGGGTCGGCGATGGCGTCGCGCTGCTGTTGGGCGAGGAACTCGCCGTCGATCGAGACGCCAAACAGCGGGTTGGCTTTGCGCAGGGCGGCTTCGGTGGTCCAGTCGTCGCCGGCGTCGACGCCGAAGATGATGCCGAAGCGCTGGTCGTTGTCGACCACGCCTTCGAGGATTTTTTGCAGCTCGATCTGGTGCAGGTAGCAGGGGCCGGCGATGTCGGCGCCGGCGGTGGTGATGACGAGGAGCAGCGGCTGGGAGCGGGCGCCCATGCCGGTTTTCATGGTCTCGTACAGTTCGTCGGTTTTGTGTTCGTGGTATTCGTCGACGATGGCGCAGGAGGGGCTGGCGCCGTCGCCGGGTTTGCCGATGACGGGCTCGAATTTGGAGTTGGTGTGCGCGATGCTGATGTTGCTGGCGTTGACGGTGATGCCGTAGGCATCGACGAAGGCCGAGGTGGCGATGGCCATTAGCCGCGCCGGGCGGAATACTTCCATGGCCTGGTCTTGCGAGGTGGCGCCGGAGTAGACTTCGGCGCCGAATTCGCCGTCGGCCGAGAGCATGTAGTTGCCGATGACGCTGGCGAGGGTGCTCTTGGCGTTTTTGCGCGGGATGTAAATGTCAGCGACGCGGAAGCGGCGCTTGCCGGTGTCGCGACGGATCCAGCCAAAGATGCTGGCGAGGATGAAGACTTGCGCGGGGTGGAGCTTGATGCGCTGGCCGCGCGCGGCCCAGTCGCCTTTGATGTGCGGCATCAGCTCGGCGAATTTGCAGATGCGTTCGGCAGGCCGGTATTGCTTGCCGGCGGCGTCGGTGAGTTCCGGGTTGTATTCGTAGGGGAACTGGCCGACGGCGGCGCGCACGAGGTCGTCGAGGTGGCGCTTGCAGGCGAGGTGATGCCACTTGCATGACGGAAGACGGCCCTCTACCACGTCGCGCGCGTATTGCGTGGCGACGTCGGCAAAGTGCATGGCGGTCATAGCGTGGAGAAGTCGCTTGCGGCGGCAGGTTTGTCGAAGAGTTCGCCCTGGCGGTTGTCGCTGGACTTGACCTTGGAGCGCGAGCTGGGCGACATGCCGAAGCTCGCGAGGTAGCGGTCGCAGTCTTGTTGCAGCTTGGAGACGATGCGCAGCAGGGCCGATTCGCGCATGAAGCCGGTGGGCGTGCACTGGATGAAGACGGCCTCGGCTTCGTCTTCTCCGGCGGTGATTGCCGCCTGACGCTTGCGCTCGAGCGCCTGCTCGGCGAGCACGAGGCGCCCCCAGGTCTGGCAGTAGATGGCGAGCGCCGCACGATCGAGACGACTGACGAGGCCCAGCTCATCAAGCTCGACGGTGATGCGTCGCCATTCCTTGCGTGCTTCCTTCGACAGGTGCCGGGGAGCGTCGGGTACCGCGACCTCGGGCTGCACGCCGTCGTGCAGATCGAGCGTGCGGCGGCCAGGGTTTCCCCGCAGCAGCTTGATCACGTTCGACTGCGGCTTCGGCCCACGTTGCCCCATGGTCACCCCGGAAAAAAAAGTCTGAAACTTGCGCCCGAGAAAATTTGAC
>CAZEMX010000111.1:0-6529 GCA_964513415.1 uncultured Nitrososphaerota archaeon | reverse complement strand
AAAGCTGCCAAAGCGGGCACGGCGGGATAGAAGGCCTTAACTTCGATCCAACTCTGCGATGGTACAAATACAACCTTTGGACCGGCTTTTATCTGATTAACAAATAGAACGTCGCAGTCTTCGGTTTCGCAGTATTCAGCCATTTTTGCGAAACGGACAGCAGTGTATTCATTGATACATTTTAAGATGATTTCTCGGACTTTGTCTAAATCGCTCTCGTAAGCGATGTTAAACGTGATTGTCCGGGTTGTAACTGGCGATGCTTTCTTGCTGAAGGTAGCGACGACTCCGGAGAGGACCGTTGAATTTGGGACGGTTATCCGGCGACCAGTCATCCCAGGTACTATCGGATCCCCGCCGAACTCAAGAAGGGTTGTTGTGAAGTATCCAATGTTATTTACGATGCCCTTTTTTTCACCGATTTCTACGATGTCGCCTATAGAAAATGGCTTTTTGGTGCTTATGTATATCCAACTTATGAAGTTCGAAATTATCGGACTCAAAGAGAATGAGAGTATTAAGCCGACGACTCCGAGTGAAAAGGCAAGGATGAGAAGCTCCTCAAATATTAAGGACACCACACCCACGACGCTTAGGCCTACTATAACCAACTTGATGATTCTGTCAATGGGCTGTCTAGATGAGTAGTCGTCAATTTTGGAGGTTATATAAATGGATGCGGCTTCGGCTATGACGAATGCCAAAGCAATTACGAATGCGGATATCAAAAAATCATCAATATAGCGACCATATTGAGGGATTGCAGCAATGTCGTTTCTGAAGATCAAGTATAGGGAACCAACTACGGCCGCCACTGTCCCGTTCCTTATGAGGCGCCTTTTTGAGATCTTTTTGTCCTTGTCACGACCGTTCACGACCATCACTTTACTCCGACTTATGCGAGATGAGACCGCGAAAAATCTTACGACGCGAATAAGTCTAAGGCTTCGCAATCCGGCACCGAATATTGTCGAGGTTTCAAGATAGGAAAAAGCAAAGGCGGGAACCATTGCCAAAATCTCAAGACTGTGCCATTTAAGAAATGCTCCTTTTTTCGCAGCATTGGACAGAGATATCGAGAAGTCGATAGCGAAGACGGCGCAAATCATTAAGTCGACGGTATAAATAATGGTAATTTGCTCGGGAGATAATGCGAAGAGGTATTCCGCCACCAGAAGCCCGATAGAGAAGAACGCCAATGTTGCCATCAGGGTTTCTCTTATTGTGGATTGCTTCTGAGTCATTTCGCTTACCTTCGCATGCGGAACAGCTTTACATGGAGTCGTATTTAGGTTTATTGTGTGAAGAATATTAAGATGTTTTATTTATAAAATCAAATATAAAAATAATAGTGAATTATTTTTTTAAATTCTCTTTTAGGAAAACATTTAATTTGGCTTCGTTTGCGGCATCTTCGCCGGTTATTATCGAATCGCCTATTCGTAGCGTTGGAATGGTATCCACTCCAAGCATGAGCAGGTCGGCAAGCACGGTGGCGTCGCATACGTCCCGCTCTACGACGTCCTTGATTGAAACCCCGTTTTTGACCAATGCTTGCGGCAAAAGTTTCTTTAATTTCCGGCAGTTAACGCAGCCGGCACTGGTAAAAAGCTCAATCGGCATTTCCACCATCTATCTATCCAGACGGACGCGCATATATATGAAACTATCAATGTTTTCGATGGGAGCAAATAGGTTTTATTAACTAAAAAATGCATGACGCGCCCATTATCGGGTGGCAGAGCGATCATGCGTCGGTAAATTCTGAAAAACGTTGTTTCATTGATGAGGAGGCTAATCGGTAAGTGGGAAGCAGTAGTGCAACATAGACTGCAATGCTTGCAACGAGGCAAGAGGTAGAGGTCAAGCCTATTGAGAGTGCAAAAGGCTGCAGGAATAGATAAAAGATGATAGGGGTCCCTCCTAACAACCCTAACATGCCCATAAGAAGGAAGGCAAAGAGCATGCCGGTTCCCCTGACATAGGTGCTGCGTGGCTTCTCCTCAAGGTCGCAATATTTCGAGCCATAGTAGGATCCAGTGAAAGAAGCAAGAGCGCAGATGAGCACCGTAATACAGGTTAGACCGAACGCGACCAACAGAGGCAGCCCGTATAGAATCGATATAACGACGGGCAGAGCGATCCCGGGAATCAGAGATAGTATGACGGGCAGAGCGATCTTTGCCTTGAATAGCTCCATCGCGCTTAGTGGAGCGGAGTATAGAGACCATATCGCCGGTCCCTCCTGCCCTATAGCAATAATTGACAGGAATAATGCAGTCATTCCGGCGCCTGTAAAGCTCAAGAGCGAGGCCATGAGGTAAGTGGCTTCAATTTGCTCGATGCCAGTGTATGTAAGGAACAAGGGAATCAATATAATTATAGGTAAAGCCAAGAAACGAACCATCTCCTTTCTGCGGAGAAGCGATTTCATATCCTTACGCATTATTGCGGATTCCTGTGCCGTAAATCCGAGCTTGCCTAGCCATCCCGTTCGAGAGTATTTACCCTCTTTTGGAGCGGAGAGCCGTATAGTAACAGGCAAGGGTACCCAATACCGCGTTCTTAGTGCAATACCGATTGCCATCATCGAAGAACCGAACGCTACGGTGGATATGGAATAGATCAATGCCCACATAACGTTACCAGCAACGAGTTCCAAAACAACTAGAGATGGCCACATCACCGGTACGAACCAGAGGACGTACATCTGTGGCGCAAAGCTTTGTAGTAGCCTGAACATCAAGTTGGGGTTAAAGAAAAGTTGCGATAGCGCGAGAATTACAACGATAAGGACCGCCCTCGTAATTATTGCCGAACGCCCGCCGCGCTTCGAAAAGCTTGATGAGGCGCGGTTTATGGTGGCGCGTATAATTTCTCCAACAAAGCCGCCGACAATCATGAAGAAGGCGCTTAAAAGGGAAGCCAGCGCCCATATTCCAACAGCGCCAAAATGGACTGCGAGTCCTAAGGAGATCCCCAAGACGGCAGTTAAGATGTAGAGATACATGAATGCGGTTGAAAGTGAAGAGGCCAGGACAAACTCTGTGGCGGTTATGGGCATATAATTTATTATTTCGCTAGAAGAGAACTGGGCGGATTCTCCAATTATGAAGAGCACGCTGTAAAGAATCATGAAGGACAGAGTGATTATTGGGAGAAAAGACATGATTTGTGTCGATAGGAGTCGGACGGGTAACGAATCCTCCATCGGAATGGCAAACAATATCAGATATACAAAAAGAAAACAGCCCACAAACACCAACGCATCGATTATGGCTAAGCCTTTTGGCGTTCTAAATGCTGATGCCTTGCCTTTATCGCTCCTTAACCGCAGCTGAGACAGTAACAGAATGGACGCCAACAGGCGTATGTTGCTTAGCTTCATCTAAGAAGCTCCTCCACGACTGCCCTAACATCGTCTGTGCCTGTCAGCTTGAGAAAAATCTCCTCCAAGCTCGATCCAGGCATGCCGACCATTTGCTTGAGCTTGCCGATGTCCCCTTCGGAAAGCAGGGCGCCCTTGTAGAGTATCGCCACACGGTTACAGATTGCCTGGGCGATCTCAAGGACGTGGGTGCTAAAGATCACGGTTATTCCCTCGGCTGCCAGCTTGTTAAGGAGGTCCTTTACAATTTTTGCTGATCGGGGGTCAAGGCCGTTTAATGGTTCATCCATTATCAATAGTTTTGGTTTGTGCATCAGGGCGCCGGCTATTGCCACCTTCTGGCGCATCCCTTGCGAATACCCACTGATCATTTCGTCTTCTCTTCCCTTAAGGTCGAACGCCTCAAGGAAATGGGCAATCCTTTCCCTCTTTGCGTCGAAGGGCACGCCATAAATATCTGCAATGAAGTCCAAATACTCCCGCGCTGTAAGAAAATCGTATAATCGGGGGGTTTCAGGCACATAACCAATGATTCGCCTTATAGCAATCGGGTTCTTCTGTGGCTCGTCGTTGAAGATAAGGAGGCTACCAGAGGTGGGTTTTATTATTCCCACCATCATCTTCATGAGGGTGCTCTTGCCAGAGCCGTTCGGTCCCAATAGCCCGAATACCTGCCCTTCGGCGATATTGAGATTCAGGTTGTTGATAGCGCGCGTATTTCCAAAATCCTTTACAAGGGCAACCGTCGTGACGGCGTCTGCCATTTTACCCACCAACGAATGTATTGAGTGTTATAGAAAAAGGCGTCAGATATATAATACTAACCATTAGAACGAAACGATATTCGGACCGAATGAAGGTTTATTAATTTAAATTAATTAAGATTTACCAATAGGTTTACCCTTGAGCTATAGCTTAGAGTCGCTTAGTGCGCCAATTATCCGGCCAATAAGAGAGTCGACGTATCTCATTGACGCGTAGAGCTTCTTTGGATCCTTTGAGTAATAGTAATCGCCTTCGTCGTTCAAGTTGAACGAGCCACCTTTTGCTCTGACCATGGATTCAACCTGGCAAAGAAGACTACATATGAAGATATGAACCCAGACGGGCGCGAATTGTGTCTTGACAAAAGAGTATGGCATGATCCACACATCTTGCTCTTTTTGTTTTATGAATTCGAGTTTGAATGTTTCGCATCCGGGATGAATGTTCGCCACCAATACCTTGCGGTGTTCAGGGCATAGTTGCTCCTTTGAAACAGGATAGTGCGTATAGATAAAGGGATTGCCGTCGAGGCTGGAGGGTAGCGGCAATTCATTTATCGCGGTTTTCGCCTTTTCAAAGTCGTATTCTTTTTCGAACCCATCAATGCGTTTGATATTTAAGATGGCGTCCGACCTGAGAATGTTTTCAAGGCGGTCGAATAATTCATCAATATAGGATCCGTCGCATCGGATCACTGCCCTATAATGTATCGTTATCCCCATTTGGAACTCCCCAAAGAGTATGAGGTGTTTTAAAAATTGGCGGCGGTTGGAAGGCATCCATCAATGGTGTTGGGGGCAGATAAGAATTATTCGAAGTGATGCCAAAGAACGATCGAAATGCACCAAGCGATTGTATTATGTGTTGAAAAGCGGTTATGAACGTGTAGAAATGGCTTTAGTTATAAAAAAAATATTGTGGTGTTCGACAAGAACTGATTTTAGTGCGTGAGTTCAAAGTCCCATGTTAGATCTGTCGTGGCGGCCACGATTACAGCAATGGGGCACATTTTTGTCATAACAAGATCTAGAGTTGATTTTACAGTTTGGGCATCTAAATCTCCTGCGATTTTAACATGTGCGTGAATTTTCTCGAAAATCCGAGGTAGATCGTTTCGCCTAATTCCTTCTATTTTAACTTCGAAGGAGCGATAATCCTTTCCATTCTGTTTAAGTAAGTATTTTGTGTCGACGCCGATGCATCCACCTAGCGAAGAGAGGAGCAATTCAAGAGGCATCGGATTCGCGCCCGAGCCGCCGAATCGGAGCGTCGCTTCCATTGGGATGTGGTGAGAGCGACTGTCGACCCCCTCGAACTTCATATTGTTAAGCCATTTAACTGTAGAAGACACCGTTTCTTTACTCATGAATATCCCTTAATATCAAAGGGATTTATTAGATTTATATTTTTTGTTTTTAGTGCATAGTGTTTTTAACTTAGAAAGAATTAGATTTGTTTATGCCGTTGGATCTTTGGAAGTATTATCACGTTACACACGCAAAACACGTATTCTGCAACCCAACAAGTGCAGAGAAGATGGACAGGCTTTGTGGATTGTTAAGATTAAGACAGGGTTCAAAAGTGGCAGACATCGGCTGTGGAAAGGGGGAGTTGATGATGAGGCTAGCACGCCAGTACGACATTGAAGCTATTGGCGTCGATATATCGCCCTTTGTCATAAAAGAGTTGACCGAGGAGGTCGCTAAGCGAGGGCTCGACGACAAGATTACGGCTCTGCTGATGGACGGCGCAAAGTTCAAGCCGGATGCGCCAGAGGCATTTGATCTGTCTATTTGCCTTGGAGCAACGTGGATATGGGGAGATTACAGAGGGGCGCTCGTTGCGTTAAAGGGGCTAGCAAAACCAGGCGGCATAATTGTTGTAGGCGAGCCGTTTTGGGTATTGCCGCCTGATAAAGAATGCCTTAAGGCGTTAGGCATTAAGAAAGGGGCGTTTTCAGAAAGTCATTACATTAACGTAATTAAAGCGGAGGAAATGGGACTAAAGTGCATCTATACAATGGTAAGTAACCAAGATGAGTGGGATGATTATGAAACGCGTCAGTGGTGGGCAGTAGATGAATATGCCTTAAACTGTGCCGACGACCCGGATCTGCCTGAAATCATTGCAAAAAAGGAGAGGGATAAAGAGAATTATCTGAAATGGGAAAGATTCGTGCTTGGATGGGCGACCTATGTTTTCCGTAAACGGTAAACTGGTAATTTTTGTTAATGTAATATAAACAAATTTAATTTTTTTGACATAGATTCTTATAAAAGATGGATATGATTTGGCTAAATGATCACATTTTGGTAATTAATTCATTAAAATCCTTTGATAAATGTTTTAATTGTTCTTTAACCCAACTGCGTTTTA
>CAZEMX010000110.1:0-6607 GCA_964513415.1 uncultured Nitrososphaerota archaeon | reverse complement strand
CATCCCCGAGGGCTCGAAGCCCAGGTAGCCGCGGGGCGAGGCATTGGTCTGAAAGACCTCCTCGGCGTCCTCCTTCGTGATAACTTCAAGCGTGTTCCTTGCGACCAAGTCTACCTTCTTTGAAGCATCCATTGGATGAACCCTCTGAGCTGCGGGATTGGTTTACGGTCTTACGCTATACTTAACTTCGTTTTACTCTTTTTGGTCTGCGGAAGGATGCAGGCTGCCGTGTTGCCCGGTGCTAACACCCAGCTTCACAGAGGGACGTTGCATCCCGCTAGGCAGGGCTCTCTACACCGGGTGATGTCCGGCCGCCTGCAATAGGAGATGGATAAGAGGTGACCTTTTTGGCTTTCGAGGGCGGCGGCACCGGTAGGCTCCGATGCCCGCAGAATGGAATAGCGGGGCTGTTGCAGGTGTGGGTTAGGTCTCGTTCATCGCCGAGCTCTCGCCCTTGCTCGCTTGACTCCTGTGACCTGCTGTGTCGCCCCGCAGTGCTCCGCTCCCGACTTCATCGCACAGTAATCCATGCGCCAGACCTTAAGATAAGCTTTCCAAGTTCAGGAGCGCGGACATGTCTATCTCCAGAAGCAGCACTGGGCAAGTCATGCCAAAGTTGACGAGGACCTGTGGCGAGGTCTCGCCTACCACCCCAACCTCCACGCCGTCCACGTGGACCTTTGCGGCGCGCCCGTCTATGAATGGGGGTGATGAGAGGGCGGAGAAGCGGGCTTCCTTCGAGAGGCCCCTGAAGAGGGCAGCCACCACGGCCTGCATCTCCTCGAAGCTGAGCTTGTCGTCGCTTATGGCGGCGCCGAGATGGGTGATGTTCTCAGGTCTGCCACCGCGCTCCTTCACAACGGCACCGTACTCGAATATCCTCTGCGGGTAGTCGATATGAGTGTTCATCCCGAGGAGCTGGAGCAGCTTCGGCAGTAGCGTGTCCCTGAGCACAGTGTACTCGAGGGAGGTCGGCTTTACGATCTCTATCAGGTTCCTCTTGGGCAGCATCGGCTTCGCCTCCATCACATCCCTGCTTGCAAGATGGTATGTGGAGACCTCCTGGAATCCCATCCCAATCATCAGGTCCCGTACGCGGGATGCGAGCCGGCTCCCCGGCAGTGGCTTGCCTACGGTCAAGAGGCGTGGGAACTCCGGTTCGATCCTGTCGAGCCCGTATGCGATGACGACATCCTCGACGAGGTCTACCTCGTGCAGCACGTCGACGCGGTATGGCGGGACCGCCACCTCGAGTGCATCGTCCTTTGGCTTCGAGGCGGCATAGCCCATGCGCTCCAGGAGCGACGCCACCGCGCCGGCGGGCATGTCAAGCCCGGAGTAGGCCCGTACGGCGGAGGTCGTGAGTTGATGCGTGCGGGTCTCAAGGCGCGGCGTGATGATGTTCCGGTTGCGGTAGGTCACCTCGACCTGCTGGAGGCTGCCACCGCGCTCGAGTATGGAGGTCACCATTATGACGAGGCATATGTTGACCGCCTTCTCGTCAAGACCGGTGACGTCGATGAAGATATCCCTTGTCCGCTCCGTGACCTTCGTCGCGTCGCTGTTGATGATGGGCGGCATGGAGAGCACCTTGCCGTCCCGGTCGGTGAGCAGCGGGTAGGCGCTCTTGTCGGAGAGCAGGTGTGCGTACTCCTTCCCCTTGGGGGTCGCGCCCAGGATCTCGGCGCCGTCCATGGCAGAGGAGCACTCGAGTGGAACGAACGAGATCTTGGAAGGGATCCTTGCGGCATAGACGAACTCGCCGGCGACGGTGTCCATGTCGTAGATGCCGATCGATGCCTTCTTGCGCCCGGAGCCGTACGTGTTGTGCAGCTTCTCCTGCAGCTGCATGAGTTGGCGCGTCGCCTCCGAGGAGATCGTGACGCCGCGCACCGCCGCCGCAACTATGATCGGGCGGACGGCCTCAGTGGACGGGTCGACCCGCAGCCGGAGCGGCGGGCCTTCGAACCGGTTGATCGTGTAATGGGGCATCGCCCCCCGGTAGAACCTTATCGCCCTCGCTATCCCCTCGGCGCTGAAGAGGTCCGGTCTGTCGGAGGTGACCTCCACCGAGATCTCGTCCCCGATGATCCCCTCAGTCTCGCACTTTATGGAGGAGAGCAGTTCCTTGAGCTGCTCGGTTTCGGCGTCGATCCCGGCCTGCGCGGCAAGGTCCTTTGCGTTAACGGTGATCGTTGGCATTTGTCACCACCAACCCCACTGCCTCAGCTTCTCGAGGCTGGTAGTGTTGAGGTCCCTTATGTCGTTGAGGCCGAGCCTTATCATTGCGAAGCGGTCTATGCCTATGCCCCACGCAATGACGGGGAACCTGATTCCGAGGGGGGCGAGGACCTCAGGCCTGAACAGCCCGGACCCCAAGCACTCGATCCATCCCAGTGTCGGGTGCTTGATGTAGGCTTCTATGCTCGGCTCAGTGAACGGGAAGTAGCTCGGCTTGAACTTGATGTCGTCAAATCCCAGACGGTGCCCGAACTCCTTCAGCACGCCCAGGAGGTGCCTGACGTTGATCCCCTCCCCTCCTACGATCCCGTCAAGCTGGCTGAACTCGATCATGTGGCGCGCGTCGATGACGTCTGGCCGGAATACCTTCGAGAGGGAGAACGCCTTCACGGGCGGCTCCTTGTGCGATGCGAGGTACCTCACCGATTCGACGGTCATCTGGGTCCTGAGCAACGGCTGCGTCGCTATCTTGAGGTCCCATGAGTATCCCCAGCCGCGAGAGCCCGTGCCGCCCCCGGATTCATGGGTGGCCTTCACCCTCTGGATGAGGTCTTCGGGCGCGTCGATGCCCTGCTCGACGCCGCGGACCTGGAAGCTGTCGTGAATGGCCCGGGCGGGGTGGTCCTGCGCCTGGAAGAGCACATCAAAGTTCCAGAACTCGGTCTCGACGAACGGCCCAGAGGTCTCCTCGAAGCCCATCGATATGAAGATCTCCTTGGTCTCCTCGAGGAAGGCGATGTACGGGTGCCTCTTGCCTATCTTCAGCGATGGCGGGGAGGCACTGACGTCATAGGGTCGGAGCTTTACCTCCTTCCACCTGCCGCTCCTGATGATCTCGGACGAGAGGAGGTTGAGCGAGACCTCGGCAACGTGCTTGCCAGGCACGGTCGCGAGCGTGAGCCTCTTGACCTCCTTCATCTCAAGGAGCCCCCTCGCCTTGAGCTGGACCGCGAGTGCCTGGTCTTCTTTGCTGAGCAGGGAGGTGTCGCCCCCCTCCTTCATGCGCCTGACTGCGGCGTCGAGTTCGGACTGTTTGGCTGCCTTGAGGACGAGGACGGACGCGGCGCCCCTCCTCTCGATCGCGAATGCGCCGGTCTTCCTGCCCCACCCCAGCGCCGCAGAGACCTCGTTGGGCCTGAGCACGGCGCTCACATCAGTCAGCGGCGCGGAGCCGCCGCGTGACTCGAGCAGCCCAATGACGCGGGTCTCAGGCATACCCTCCTTGGCGCAACGCTCGCCCTCCTCGGTGAGGCGGAAGCGCTCGGTGACCTCCTCGGTGAGGGTGACGTACCCCTTTGTCGACAGAAGGCTCGACAGCGGGAAGATTGAGCTCTCGGGGAGCCCGAGCTTGCTGGCGAGCGCGGCGGCATCCGCCTTGCCGCCCATCCGCTCCAGACACTCCAACAGTGACGCTTCTGACTGGCTCAAGGACATGGCAGGCCCTCCTCTACGAGTTTGTGATCGTGCACGGTAACATCATTCACCGGCTGTGAATTAAGAGTTTACCGTTCTCGTCTATTTCTCTATTTCTGATGCGGGTAGACGAGATGGGCGCGCCGTCCTCGGCCAGCACGAACTTGACTACCTTGATCTTCATAGGCGGCATCCCCCTCTCCGCGCGGACGACGTTCGCGGCGTACCCGCCCTTGGCAGTGCCTTCGCTCACGACAAGGATGTCGAATGATGGGTCCGTCACGACGGGACCGTACTGGTCCTCGAGGACGTGGAACGAGGCCCGGCCGAGAAGGCCCTTGGAGCCCAAGAATGACCTCACGACGTCAATCCTGTGCTGCAGAGGCTGGATCCCCGTCTTCCCACACTTCGCCACGAAGTCGTCGGAGGTTATGCCTATGAGGACACGGTCGCCGACGCGGAAGGCGGTCTGCAGGAGCCTCTTATGACCTCTGTGGAGGTGGTCGAAGGTGCCGCCGAGGGCAGCTAGCGAGAGCCTCTTCATCTTTGTTCAGAGCCTTATTCAGCACTTCATTCCTTCTTTGTCGGGATCAGGTATATCGCCTTGATGAACGAAACGCCGGAGCACTTCGCGCAGGGTCCGAGCTCCTTGAACATGAAGTCGCCGGTCTCGAAGGCGCGCTCCTCACGCTTGTCGCATCCCTTGCAGCCGATGACGGTTATGACGTTCTCTCTCTCCTCAGGCAGGCTCTTCTTGGACGACGGCTTTCCTACGAAGAAGTAGATCCCCCAAGATGCCACCAGTAGCGCTGCGCCTATTATGAGGATATACATCGAGTAATCCTGGACCGAGTCGATGAGCGAGGCGAGAAGGAAGAGTACTATCGCCCCGATCGCAAACGCTACAGAGAGCATCGCGTACTTCGGCGGCCTCTGCTTGCCATTGGACTTTGGTTTATCGGACGTTGAAGCATGGGTTGGGAAACGGATGGTCATCTCAGACACCTCATTGGCCTACCGCCATGGTGTTGCCTATGCCGGCAACTATGACGGTGTCGCCCTCCTTGGTGCGTTCTTTTATCGCCTGCTTCACCCTCTCGTAGACGGTCTCTGAAGACTCGACGACCTCCTTCTTCATAGTCGTCAGCGCGTCCTCGAGGCTCATCTTGCAGATTATTGCGTCGAGGGGTATCTTGTACTTGACGCATGCATCTTCTATCTTGAACTTCTCGGGGCCCGGGTCGCCTATCGCGGCGCCTACGCCGTCGACGACCTCTCCGGTGTTCTCGCCTTCTAGCTTCAGGCCGGCGTCGATCATTATGACGCGGTTGACCTTGCCGCCGAGCTTCTCGATCAGCTGCTTCACGGCCTCGCCCGGCTTGCCCACCACCCCTCCTGGGCCCTCGGCCTTGAGGACGTAAGCCTTGCGGCCCAGGATTTCAACCTGGGAGTAGACGACCTCCTCGGCTATCGTCTCCTTCGGGGAGCCGACCATGAACTTGGCGGCCACGAGCGGACCGAGCCCGTCGCCGATGGGTTTCGCGGCTGCGAACGTCCTCTGTGCGGTGTAGTATGCCTCCGCCTGCTTCATGATCATGGGCAGCTGCATGTCGAGCTGGACAAATACCATGAGGCTCTTGGTCTTCTTGCCGAGCAAGAGGTAGTGCCTTATCACCTTGTAGATGTAGTTGACGGCGGTCGCTGCCTCTATGACGTCCTCTATGTTGGCCTTCTGGTGCTTGTCGGCCTTCGGCGCGATCTGCGAGACGAAGAGCATGGAGCGCTCCCTCCTTACGTCAAGGATGTGCTCCAGCCTCCCGAGGACGCCGAAAGGGTCCAGCGAGACTGGCTCTATGGTGAAGAACTCCAGATAGTTGTTCACGCTCGCCCTTATGTCGGCGTTCTCGGCGGTGAACGGCTTGACGACCTTGAATATGTCCTCTCGGCTCTTGTCAGACATCGCCTGCAGCCGGTCAACGGCCTTCTCCACGTTCCGCTGGTAGGTGATGATCTGCATACGCTGGTTGAAGAAGAGTATAAATACGAAGAATACGACCATCCAAATGACGTTGAATATCATGGAGGTGGCATCGCCGCCAAAGTCGAACAATTGGGTTATTGTAACCACTTCGTAGCACCACATCAAAACGGATTAACTTGTTAGAGAATCATCGGCTCAGATATATTTATTTTGGGGATGAATAAGTGGCCGCCAGCTTCCGTGGGTTCCCGGACCCTCTCGGCGTCCAGTACCGCCACAGACGTATGGTGGTTTAACTGCCGTGTTCGGAATGGGAACGGGTGGTTCCCACCAACTATGGCCGGCGCACCGAAATATAAGAAAAAGCGGGGGTTTTTATATTTTGTGCTACGCACCTGTCAGCTAAGCTCAGCTCTCCATCACAATCATGGTCATTGTTGAGCGCACTTTGTCGAGCTGGCGGACCTTCTTGGTCACCATCTCGCGGAGGCGTTCAAGTGTGTCGGACTCGATCATCACTACAATGTCGTACACGCCGTATACCATGTATGCAGACTTGACCTCAGGCACCTTCTTCAGGTTTGCAAGGACCTCCTTGTCGGTCCCGGCCTCAACATTCACTAAAACGAATGCCAGCGGCACCTCTAACACCCATATAACATATCCCCCGAATGGCTTATAACCTCTTTGTTAATGGTAAATCGGTTTATTTGCCGCAGGGCAGCCTGCACGAGATGCTCGATTCGTCAGAGGCGGCTATGCGCGCAACGGGCGCCTGAGCGACATGGAGTCGATTACGCCGTGGTACGCGCAGGCCGTTCCGATTGCCAGCGGGCCCGTCTCGCAGAGCGCGAGCAAGAGGGAGGCGAACGCGTCGGCGATGTCTCGCCCCCTGACGACGCGTGTTGTAGCATTTTTGCTCCGGCGCAACTGGAGTTAGTCGTTGAGCTTCTCGGTGTTGCTTTCTTCCTC
>CAZEMX010000109.1:0-6741 GCA_964513415.1 uncultured Nitrososphaerota archaeon | reverse complement strand
ATACCGAAGGCTCGATTCATAGAGCCATGGCAAGGCTGCATCTCAAGCTTGTGCTCATAATCGTGGTGGCGGCATTCCTGCTCTACATGGCATGGCACACCATGGACTCTGGCAACGCGGGGGTCGCCCTCCTGAACGCATTGGTGGCCGTGGCGCTGATAATTCTGGCAGTTGTGAACAGGGACAACCTCTGAAAGGATGAGTGGAAGAAAGAAGAAAGGCTGGAGAGGCATGGATGGCAGGAAGGCTGCCGCCTTGCGGTCACAGAATCTTTCTCACTACGCCGCTCTGGTCGACGGCCAGCGCCACGAAGTCGCCCGGCGCGGCCTGCTGTATCTTCAGCATCTCGGCGTCGGTGATCAGCCCAGAGTTCACGAGCACGTTCAGGTCGGCAGTTCCGTTGTTCACGGTCAGCCACTGATGGGTGTTGCCGTCCTTGATGTAGGGCTCGAACTTGGCGGTAAGCGTGCCGTTGACGGCAACGAACTCCGACTCGTTAGTCGGCTGCGCGGACTCGCCGTAGAGCTGCCTGAACCCGGCCTTCGCCCTCTCGACGAGCTGGGAGCCGGTCGCCCCGCTGGTCTCGATGAGCTCGATGTAGACCTTGTTCTGCTCTTGGGAGTCGACGAGCGCCAGCCCTGCGAGGCCGATGAGGCCGCTTGAGCTCTCGAAGTATATCGGCACGAACCAGACCTGCTTGGTGGCGTTCCCGATCTGCATCGGGTAGAGCAGCTCCATCGCGGTGTAGTACTCGGTCCCGGTCCTCTGCGTTATCTTGCTCATGGCGACCGAGCCGGCGGCTATGCCCGAGATCATGTTCTCATCGCTGAGGTCGTAGTAGTAGATGCCGGACGGCGTGGCCTTGAAGGCGCCGGCCAGCGAGAGGTCGCCGTTGTCCCGCACCGGGTGGACCATGACCAACGCTACTATCTGGTGGAGGTCAGGGTCGTAGATATAGCGGGTGTCCTCGGAGATCTCTACGCGGCTGCTGCTGGGGGCGATCCAGAGGAAGCCCGGCGCGAATATGTCGAATCCGTCCGCCCGCTTGTGCGAGCCCCAGTCGCTTATCCCGCCCTCAAGAAAGTCCTGCTCGTCATACGCCTGGACGACCCACGAGGGGAGGGTCTGGTTGCCGTAGTGGGTCAGGTAGCGGCCCTGCTGGTCGAGGGTGTAGATGCCGGCGTAATTCCTTACGAAAGTGAGATCGGGCTGGAAGGCGGTGATCGCTATGACCCACTTCCCGTCCGCGTTCTGGACGGGATAGACGTCGCCATAGTTTATCGCGGTGTCTATCGAGTAGTATCCGTATGCCTTCGCGTTCCCGTAGGCGCCTATCAGGGGGTTGAAGTCCAGACCGTCGGCGATGACGAATGTCTCGTTCTTTATTATCGTCGGCGGCATGTTCGGGTCGTTTCCGTCGACTATTATGAGCCCGGCGACGCGGTAAGTGGCGCCCCACGACTCCTCGCGCGCCACGAGGACGACCCACGAGAGGCGCCCGTTGTATGTGGTTAGCTGCTGGTCGACTATGAGCGTGTTGCTCCCGAACTCACTCATATGCTGCCTAGCGATGGAGTTTGCCAGCTCCTCAGTGGTCAGCCGCACCATGTTGTTCGGTATCTCGCTGCTTATCGGGAAGCCTTCGGTCTTCTGTATGAAGCCGTCGAAGTAGAGGGCATTGTTGTAGTTGGCGAAGAATGAGACGGTCGAGTAGCTCACTATGAAGATGAGGACTGCGGCCACCGCTGCCAGTTTGATCGCGCGGCCGGTGCCCGCCACCACCGACTCGATGGCGGTCCAGAAGATCATCCAGCCGGCGAAGAGCCAGATCATGCTCGCGTCCGGGATGCCGCCTCCCCACAGGATGAGGATTGCCAGCATGACTGCCAAAACCAGCCGGGTGGGCAGCATGATGCGGTAGTAGGTCTCCTCCCAGAGGCTCATGCGCTCTCTCTTGTATATCCGGTTCCTTATGAGGGAGGGTATCGGAAGCCCGCCCAAGAAGACCCAAAGCAGAAGCCAAACGATCCAGTACAATGCGCCCACTTCTATAGAAGATCGACGGGATAGGATTTAAAACTTAGGCTGCGGGGCTGCACGTACGCGGGAAGGCCGCCCGCCTCAGATGATGCCGAGGGCGCGCTCCAACTCGTGCGCGAGCATCGACGCGGCGACCCATGCGTCGAGGGGCGACTTGTAGAGCGAGATCTTCTCGTCCGCGAGCTCAAGGTCCGCGCTGTAGAATTCCCCCCTCTGGAAGCCGCCTATAACGAAGATCGGGTTGCCCTTGACTGCCTCGGCGAAGTAGTCGCCCTTGGGGGCCCTGCCTGCCTCGGTGAGGAAGACAACCTTGGAGTGCTCGACGTTCTTTACGAGGTCAGAGAGCTTCCCCTTCTTGAGGAGCATGAGCGGCATGCCTGACGGCGGGATCCGGTTGATCTCGAAGAGTTGCTCGACGAGGCCGACGAACCGACTGTAGTTCCTGGGCAGGTTGATGCCCGGGTCGATCTCGATGATGAGGTCCCTTGCAGTGTGGACATACACCCTCAGCTTCCCCTCCTTGTTGATGGGCCTCTCGAGGAGGTTGAGGAGGGTCAGGTAGGTTATGTCGGGCCTCCCGCGCCGCCCCCAGTCGCGCATGTTCCTCATGGCAGCGTAGTGGTAGGATATGTCGAGGAGGGTCTGCTCGGGCCTCTTCCCCTTCCTCTCTGCAGTGCGCGTAACGGACGGGTGATCCAGCAGGTCCCTCGGGACAGTCTCAAGGGCGGCTTCGGCTATGACGATAGTTATCATGCGGATCATCCCATTGTCAGGGCGCAGTGCCCAGTTGTTAATGAAGAATGAAATCGAACATATAAATATGCCCAAAGAGGGCGCCGTGCCGCATTAGGCCGACGGCCGCAGCACGAATTGGCCACGCCGGGGGCGGCGAGCAGCTGACGGCACGAATCAAGGCGGGAAGGAGGGATGTAAATGCAAGGGAGAATAAAAAGTGGAACAAGAAAAAGAAAGGGGGAGGGAGGGAAGGATGCCCAGAAGGCGTCCATCCGTCTAAGTCAACGTCTACTTCTACATAGACATGAACTCTTCCGGCCGCGGCGGGTTCGGTGAGAGCCCCTTCCTCTCGCGGATCTTCTTAACGGTGTCCACAACCAGGCTCGAAGGCACCGAGGCCCAGCGTGCAAACTCTGTGCCCCAGAAAGCCTTGCCTGCGGTGGCGCTCCTCAGCTGATCAGAGAGGTCGAACGTCTCAGATACGGGGAGCTCGGACACCAGGTGCATTACAGGAGTGTTCCCGACCTGGTCCATGCTTATGATCTTCCCGCGCTTGCCTGCGACTATCCTGGTCACGCCGCCGAGGAACTCCTGCGGGACCTTCATGTCGAGCTTCATTATAGGCTCCAGCAGCATCGGGTTGCACGAGAGGAAGCCTTGGAATATCGCGTCCCTTATCGCGGGCATGATCTGTCCTGGACCCCTGTGTGCGGTGTCCTCGTGGACGTTGGCGTCGGTCAGCTTGACCTTGAGGCCCCTGATTGGCTCCTTTGCCAGCGGACCCTCAGCAATGTCTATGCGGAATGCTTGGAGGATCGTGTCCTTGATCTCGCGTATGTACTGGAGACCCTTTGTCGCGTCGACGAATACGTTGACGAATGTGTCGATCGCCCAGATGCCCTTCGCCTCGTCGTTGTCCCAGCCCGCCTGCTCGCGCAGAAGCTTGACCCTCTCCTTGGTATCCTGGTCGTCGTGGACCTGGCCGCTCTGTATGAGCTGAACGGTCTGCTCGTTGAGGGGCTCAACATACACGTAGAGCCTGTTGTGCTTGTTGGGCGACTTGCCCTCGTACGGACCGCCCTTGCCCGTCAGGCTCTCCCTGTAGACTACGATCGGAGGTGTGGTCGTGATCTCGATGCCGCCAGTCCTCTGCTTGAGGTCCCACAGCGCGATCTCAAGGTGGAGGCTACCCATGCCTGCGATCAGGTACTCGCCGGTCTCCTGATTGATCTTGACCGTTAGGGTCGGGTCCTCGATTGCCATCTTATGGAGGGCGTCGATCAGCTTCGGCAGATCCCTGCTGTATTTCGGCTCGATAGCCGTGTTGACGACTGGATCTGAGATATATTTCATCTTCTCGAACGGGTGCATCGCTTCCTTGTCAGCTGGCCTCACCAGCGTCTCGCCCGACCTTGCGTTCTCCAGACCGAGCAGCGCAACGATGTTGCCTGCCGACATCATCGGGCAGATCTCCCTGTATGGGCCCATATAGAGGCTCACCTGCTGGACCCTGCCCTCGGCCTTGGACATAAGCCCGTAGACCTGCTCGCCCTCGTGGATCGTGCCTGAGAAGATCCTTCCTGTGACGACCGGCCCAGCGTGCGGGTCCACAATGACCTTGTTGACGCAGATGACCAGCGGTCCGTTCTCGTCGCACTCGCACATCGCCTTCCCGAGCGGGGACTGGATGTCTCCCTTCCAGATCTTCGGGATCCTGTATGCCTGAGCCTCGACAGGGTTGGGTATGTAATCGGAAGCCATGTCGAGTATCGCAATGTGCAGAGGGAACTCCTTCTGCAGCTTCTCGATCTCGCCCTTGTTGTAGGCCTCGATTATGTCGGCGAACTTCCAGCCCTTGGACTGGATTATCGGCAGGGTGAATCCCCACTTGTGGAGTGCCGAGCCGAACGCCACCTGGCCCTTGTTCGGGTTGACCTTCCACTTCTCCTTGAACTCCGGGTCAGCATAGGACTCGAGCAGCGCGTTGAAGTCCCGGATGATCTTGAGCAGGCGCTCAAGCACCTCCTGCGGGCTCAGCCTGAGCTCCTTGATGAGCCGGTCGACCTTGTTAACGTACAGGAGCGGCTTGACCTTCTCCTCCATGGCCTGCCTCAGGACGGTCTCGGTCTGCGTCATGACGCCCTCGACGCTGTCCACGACGACGATCCCGCCGTCCATCACGCGCAGCGACCTTGTGACGTGCCCGGTGAAGTCGACGTGCCCGGGGGTGTCGACCAGGTTGATCACAAAGCTCTGCCCATCCTTCTCGTGCAGGAGGCTCACGTTCGCTGCCTTGACCGTCATCTGCCTGAGCTGCTCGATCTCGACGTAGTCCAATGCAAGGGCCTGAGCCGCAATCTTCTGGGATATTAGACCCGCACCTGCTAGAAGGCTGTCAGAGAGGGTAGTCTTGCCATGGTCCACATGTGCAAGGGTTCCTATGTTCCTGACGTTCTGCTTATTACTCATGAGTTTTATGATTTCATCAGTCTGTTTATACTTCGGCAACTTCCCACGCCTCACTAAGATTAACTAAGAGGCGAAATGCGCCGGGGTTTTTAACCTTAACGGCTTGCGGGATGACCAATCGGCTCCCGAAGCCGCGGTTGCCCCCGGTGGTCCATGGCGGGAAGGCGCGGCTCACTCTATCGTGGCGTGCCGCTTCTTCAGATCGATCTCGGTCTCCCCGAGCCTCTGCATGAGTTCCGCCACGAGGCTGTCCAGGAAGATGTTCAGCGTGATCTCGAAGAGCGTGCCGAGCGGCGCAAGCGGTTCGTGCGAGCCCAGTATCTGCCGGACGGAGTAGTCGTCCTCTATCGCCAGCTTCGTCCTGCCGGGTATGAGCACTATGCGGTCCGCCATCTTCGCCAGAGTGGAGTCCTTGTGCGATGTGATCGCGACGACCTTGGCGTTCATCTCCTTCCCAGCGGTCGCGGCGGTGACAGCCATCCTCGTCTCACCCGATCCCGATATGCAGAGGATCATGTCGTTGACACCCATGGCCGGGGTTATCGTCTCGCCCAGCACGTAGACGTCGAAGCCCAAGTGCATGAGCCTCATCGCGAAGGCGCGCCCAGCGAGTCCTGACCTGCCTGCGCCGACGACAAGTATCTTGTTGTCGCATTTCAGGCTCTCGAGGAGCATCTCGATTATCCCATTGACCTGCTCGTCCTTGATGATCTTGGATGCATACAGAACGTAATTCGCAATCTCCTGCATGAACCGCTTTACGAAGCACTCCTGCGCCGCCATAGTTATCAGAAGTTAAGAGATTCGCATTTCAATTTAAGGTTATTCATACAATCTGGGCGCATGCCGTCGGCGGGCCGCGCGCGGCGGCATGCAGCGAGGTGCAGGCAGGCGGGGCGCGGCATGGGGCAGCGCCGATCAGGGGACGGAGAACAGGAATCGCAGGGAGAGGAGCGCCGTGAAGGAGGCGATGGCGATCAGCACGAAGACGGCGTCCTTGGCGTCGAAGCGGAGCGTGTAGATCGAGGTCCGCTTCTTGCTGGCGCCGAATGCGCGCGACTCCATCGCGTCTGCCACCAGCTCCGCCCTCCGGAAGGAGCTTATGATCAGCGGAATCAGGACGGGGATGTAGTTCTTGACGCGGGCGACCAGATTGCCCTTCTCCATCTCTAGTCCCCTCGATTTTTGGGCGTCCATGATGTATTGGGCCTCCTTGCTCAGCGTAGGGACGAAGCGCATGGCCATGTTGAACGTGAGCGCGTAGTCGTAGGGTATCTTTAGCTGCACCATGGATTGGGTCATGTCCTCAGGCGACGTCGTCAGGAAGAAGGTCGAGAATATTGAGATGAGGCAGATGAAGCGTATCGCCATCGAGAGGCTGCTGAGGACAGCGGCCTCAAGAGTATGCCCGCCCCAGAAGTAGAGTGCCAGCAGGTTGAATATGAATATGAAGCCCACGAACATGAAGGAGCCGCGTATCGAGATGCTCCACTTGCC
>CAZEMX010000108.1:0-6800 GCA_964513415.1 uncultured Nitrososphaerota archaeon | reverse complement strand
CCGTGCTGTCGTGGCGCGGGCTAGACGAGGCCAGCTACTACGCGCACGATGAATCGGGCGCGCTGCGCAACCCCAGCGGCTGCGGCAACACGCTGAACCTGCCACACCCGGCCGCCGTTCAACTTGTGATGGACAGCCTGCGCTGGTGGGTGCAGGCCTTCGGCGTGGATGGTTTTCGCTTCGACCTCGCCTCCATCCCCGTCTCCAAGGCAGCCATGGACTTCGCACGGATCCACGGCATCAGCGCCGAGGACCTCGCGCTGCGCGGCGGCGAGGAGTACGAGCTCGCCGTCACGGTGCCGCCGGAGAGGTGGGACGACGCGGCTGCTGCTGCAGCGTCAGCCGGCGGCAGTCTCATCCGGATCGGCACGGCGGTGGAGGGCAGCGGGGTCCGCCTCGTCTCAGGCGGGGTGCGGGAGCTACCAGAAGACGGCTGGGAGCACCTCAGGTAGGAGGGCTGCATGGTGCGCGCGCTGATAATCGACGGATACACCGACGAGCCGGCTGGGCTCGGCGTCCCCCCCTACATCGATGTCTACCCGCGCTACGTTGCCGGCGCGATATGGTCCGCCGAGCCATTCGCGGAGGTGCTCTACATGACGATCGACGACGCCCGGAGGCAGGGCGAGCGGCTCAGGTCCCTCTCCGCCGGGTGCGACCTATCGATCCTGATAGCCGGGGTGACCGTCCCGGGCAAGTACCTCAGCGGCGCCCCGGCGACGATCAAGGACGCCCAGGCCCTGCCCAAGCTCCTCTCCTCGAAGAGGACCGCCATCTGCGGGCCTGCTGTCAGGTTTGGCTTCTGGATGGGCGGCGGCAGGCGCTGCGCGGAGGCGCCCGACCTGGAATCGCTCTACAGCTTCGTGATAAGGGGCGACCCCGAGACCGTCATCTACAACCTGATAAGGGACGGCTTCAGCGACTGGACCTACCTCGACGCCGTCAGGGCGTACGAGGACGACGTCAACGGCTTCGCTGAGCGGGGCGCCCGGATCGTGCAGCAGCACCCGCTCCACCCCTGCGGCCTGATCTGCGAGATCGAGACTTACAGGGGCTGCCCGCGCTCGCTTGCCGGCGGCTGCTCCTTCTGCACCGAGGCGCTGCACGGGCCCCCCGACTACCGGAGCATCGACGGGATAGCCGCCGAGGTCGCCGCCCTCGCCTCAGCGGGAATCCAGAACCTGAGGCTGGGGAGGCAGCCCGACCTGCTCACCTACGCCTCGAGGGACGAGGGGCTCTCCAACCCTGCCCCGAACCCGGACGCGATACTCCGCCTCTTCAGGTCGGTGAGGGCGTCCGCGCCGTCGCTCAGGGTCCTGCACATCGACAACGTGAACCCCTCGACCGTGAGCTCCTACCCTGAGCTCTCCGCCGAGGCGCTGAGGCACATCGTCGAGCACCACACCCCAGGGGACGTGGCGGCGCTCGGCATCGAGTCCTTCGACGAGGAGGTCGTTAGGCGCAACAACCTCAAGGTATACCCCGACGAGGCGGTCGCCGCCATAAGGGCCATAAACAGGGTTGGCTCCGAGAGGGGCGAGAACGGGCTTCCGCACCTCCTGCCCGGCGTCAACCTGGTCTACGGGCTGATGGGGGAGACTGCCGAGACGTTCGAGGCGAACCTGACCTATATGAAGGACATCCTCGCCATGGGCCTGATGGTCCGGAGGATAAACATGCGCCAGGTGATGGTCATGCCGTCGACCCGCATGGAGGCCGCCGGGGACTTCCTTGCAAAGAGGCACCACTCGATGTTCGTCAGGCACAAGCAGCGGATGCGCGCGGAGGTCGACCTGCCCATGCTGGCGCGAGTCGTGCCTCAGTACACCGTGATGAGAGATGTCAGGGCGGAGCTGGTCCAGGGCAACGTCACATGGGCCCGCCAGATAGGCTCATACCCCGTGCTGGTTGCCATCCACGGCAGGCTGCCGCTAGGTTCGTCCTGCGACGCGCTGGTTCTGGGTCACGGCCCCCGATCGGTCAGCGCCATCCCATCCCCCATAATGATCAACCGCCTCGGTCTGAGGGAGCTGGCATCCCTGCCCGCCTTCGGGCGGAGGCGCGCCGCCCAGGTCATACGCGCCCGACCCTTCGCAAGCATCGATGCCCTCCGGTCGGCAGTCGACGACCCGCGCATACTGGAGCCCCTAATCCACCATATCCGCCTCTCCTGACCCGCCTGCGCAATCTTTTTAATCGCAGGGGGCATCTTTCAACTATGGAAATAAAGACGATACTCGTGCCAGTAGACGGCTCACCCTACATGAGGAACGAGATAGAGCACGCCTGCTCGCTCTCCAAGCTCTTCAATGCCAGCGTAACCTTGCTGCACGTGGTCGCAGTGCCTGTCTCCACCGACCTCGGCGGAATGCCCGCCGCCTCGGTGCCAATGGAGGACGCCGGGAACAAGATCCTGCAGGAGGCGAAGGGGCTTGCCGAGTCTTTCGGCGTGGTCCCGGCCGTCAAGATCGAATTCTCGGTCGGCAACCCCGGCATGCGCATCGTGAAGGTCGCGCTGGACCTCAAGGCCGACCTGATCATAATAGGCGCCAAGGGGCAGAGCAAGCTGCGGGAGCTGCTGATGGGGAGCGTCGCGAACACCGTTATAAACAACGCGCCGTGCCTCGTGCTGGTCGTCCGCAACTGCTGACCGGGCTAGCAGGCGGGGCGCGGGAACGGGCAGGGATGTGCCCGCGGCGCCACGCATAAATATGCAGCATGCACTCTAATCGCTATGGAGATTATCCATGCCGTGATACTGGCGCTGGTGCAGGGCGTCACCGAGTGGCTGCCCATCTCCAGCTCCGGCCACCTCCTGGTCGCCCAGAGCCTGCTGGGGGTCGCGGTGCCGATCTCCTTCGACATGGTCCTGCACATAGGGACCGTCGCGGCAGTGGCCGTTGCCTTCTGGAGGGACATCGCCGGCATAATCTCGGCGGTCATCAGGTTCAGGCGCGAGGACCCGCTCTTCAGGATCGGCATGCTAGTCGTCCTTGGCAGCATACCGACTGCGGCGATCGGCTACCTCGTCAGCATGGTCGAGGAGCGCCTCCTCTCGCTCACATCGGTCGGATGCGCCCTCGTTCTGACCTCCGTCATCCTCTTCATCTCGCGCTACGGGCGCGGGATAGGGGGCGTCGGGACCAAGCATGCGCTGCTGGTGGGGGCAGTGCAGGGCATAGCGGTGATCCCCGGGCTCTCAAGGAGCGGCTCGACGATATCCGCCGCACTCCTGGTCGGGGTCGGCAAGGCCGAGGCATTCCGGTACTCGATGCTCCTCTCCATCCCTGCCATACTGGGCGCCACCCTGCTCAAGGTCGGCGAGATTGCACAGTCCGGGCTCGAGGCCGAGATGCTCCTCGGCATGGTCATGTCAGCGGTTGCGGGCTACCTCTCGATAAAGGCGCTCCGGAAGGTCCTCCTCTCCGGAAGGTTCCACCTCTTCGGCGTCTACTGCCTGGTTGCCGGCATAGCCGTGCTGGCATACGCGCTCCTCTGAGCGGGCGCGCAACCCTAGTTCTACAGTATATATAATTGATTATGTATCCGCTATAGGCGATAAATAATGAAAGACGTGACCACAATACAGCTTAAGAAGTCTGTGGTTAGGAAACTGAAAGCCATCAAAAAAATACCCGAGAGAGACTTACGACGAGGTAATCTCAAGGCTGATAGAGATGGCCGAGGGAAGCCGAAGAGAGCGTCAGTACGACGCCTTTATCCATAAAATACAGCAGCCAAAGATGAGGGAACTATGGGACAACCAAGAGGACGGGGTCTGGGAGGATGCTTAAGCCACGCGACGTAGTGATAGCGTGGGTGCAATTCACAGACACCCCGGAGATCAAGGCCAGGCCTGCCGTCGTGCTGTTCCAGGAGTATGGAAACGTGGTGGTAGCCGGGTAACAAGCAACTCAAGATTAAATGAATACCGCTCTCCAAGGGCGAGGGCGCAGTAAAGGACAGCGTCATAAAGCTGAACTACATCTTCACAATATCCGAACAGATGGTCTACAAAGTCAGTTTTCACCTGAGCCCGGAAAAGAAACACCTTATTTTTGATGAACTGACCAGGCGCCTCGGCGAGCTTAAGGGGGGGGTAATCCTTCCTGAAAAAGCCCTCTGAGAATGAGTATGGTGATGGCGGGCCTGAAGGGATTTGAACCCTTGGCCAATGGGTTAAGAGCCCACCGCTCTACCGTACTGAGCTACAGGCCCACCTCCTTTTCCGTTAAAGAAACAGTAATTTAAGAGTTGCGCTATTATCATATCATTCATGGTGATACCGATGGGATCCCTGACGTTCATTGGCATGGGCCTCTATGATGAGAAGGGCATCAGCCTCCGCGGGCTGGAGGTCGCAAGGTCCGCCCATACCGTGATGCTGGAGGGCTATACCAACCTCATGCCCGGGCTCAAGCCGGAGGCGCTGGAGGCGCTCATCGGCAGGAAGCCTATCCTCCTCGGCAGGAAGGCGGTGGAGGACGGGCGGGAGATCCTCAGTGCCGCTGAGGGGCACGACGTGGCCTTCCTCGTGGCCGGGGACCCGTTCATAGCCACCACCCACGTCGACCTCAGGATGCGCGCCGCCAGGAGGGGCATCCGGGTCGGGGTCGTCAACGCGCCGTCGATAATATCCGTTGCGCCGGGCGCCGCTGGGCTCCAGAACTACAAGTTCGGCAAGTCGGCGACGATCACCTTCCCGCCCCCGCACTCCGACGTCCCATACGACACGCTCAGGATGAACCGGGCCGCCGGGCTCCACACGCTCTTCTTCCTCGACCTCCGCGTGGAGGAGGGGCGGTTCATGACGATCAACGAGGCGATAGGGCTGCTGCTGGATGCGGAGGGGCGCCGCAGGGAAGGCGCATTCGGTCTGGGGGTGCTCGCAGTCGGGATAGCGCGCGCGGGCGGGCCCGAGCAGCTTGTGAGGGCAGGCACGGCGGGGTCCCTCATCCAGGCAGACTTCGGAAAGCCCCCGCATGCGCTGATAGTGCCAGGGCGGTTGCACTTCATGGAGGCAGACGCTCTCGTCGAATTCGCCGGCGCCGACGTGAGGCTCGTCAGGGGGAACGAATGATGCCTGACCGCAACTACGAGGAGGAGGCGCGCAAGAAGCTCAGCAGGTACATCTCCGCCACCGACCGGGTCTTCGCTGACATGGAGCGGTCGCCCCCGTCCGACGGGGAGCTGCTGAAGAGGATGGACGAGAACATATCGCTCTCAAAGATATATCTCAGCGACAGCAAATACTACCTAGAAAAGGGCGACCTCGTGACTGCCCTCGTCTGCATTGCGTACTGCGAGGGGCTCATCGACGCCTGCAAGAACCTCGGGTGGCTAAAGTATGAGTGGACCTTCAGCGAGTGAGGCGCCGCGCAAGAGCCTTGGCGGTGCCGTAGCCGACGCTGCCACCAATGCCAAGTCCAATGTCCGGGCCACAAACGCCGCTGCCAAGACCACGATACTCGCGGCAGGCTGCTTCGACCTGCTCCACTATGGGCACCTCCGCTACCTCGAGGAGGCAAAGCGGCTCGGTGGCGACGGCGCCTTTCTGGTCGTCGTGGTTGCGAGGGACTCCACGATTGTCAAGCGCAAGGGTCGCCCCCCGGTGATGAAGGAGGAGGACAGGCGCGCCCTCGTCGAGGGGCTGAAGCCGGTGGACCGCGCCATCCTGGGCGGGCCCGACCTGGACACCGCCAAGGTGATACGGGACGTCGCCCCCGACATAATCGCGCTCGGCTACGACCAGGGGGACCTCGGGGAGCTGATAAGGAAGACCGACCCGTCCGTCAGGATCGTCCACATCGACAAATACGGCGACATCAGCTCGTCCAAGATAAAGTCGATCGTGAACTCGACCGCCGCGCCTGCAGTCAGTCGACGAGGGCCTTAATCCGGACGAAGTCCCCGTCCTTGAGCCCGTACTTCTTGCGGAGCTGGTCCTTGGCGACCAGCTCGACGACATCCTGCCCGTAGTGCGTCCTGTGTATCATGAGTATGGCGCCCTCCTCGATGTCGTTGATGAGGACCTTGAAGCACTTCACGTCGCCGTATGTCCGCTCACCGTTCACGAACCCCTTGATCGTTATGCCTGGCAGCGCCTCGAGGCTGTTCCTCGCCCTGACATCGTCGGCCGACTTGAGCTTGAGGTTGAGCGTCCCCGGGAACGGGGTGAACCCCAGCTTCTCGCTGAACTGCTCCTTGTAGCCTGCCTTCGTGACGTAATATGCCCCCTCGCCGAAGCCCGAGAAGACGCTCCCGTTTATGAATACCGCCTTGGCGCCCCCCTCGAAGCACGCCCCAAGCGCCGCGTAGACCTCCCTTAGCGCGGTCATCCCCTTGTCCGTTATGGTTATGTTCTGCCCCTTCGGGGTCAGCTCGCGCGCGATGTAGCCCCCCGCGACCAGCTGGAGCAGCCTCCGGGAGGCGGTCTGCTGCGACTCGCCGCAGAGCTTCCCGAAGTCGTCCGTGCCCAGCAGGACCTGCCTTGCGTGCCCGCCCATCTTGAATATCTCGAAGAGCGCAAACCAGAGCTTGCTGTCCATGACCATCGCCGCATCCTCCCTACTCATCGACCTCGGAGTACACCCCTACGAACGCCGGCCCCCGGACGTCTATCTTGCCGTGCCTGCTGGAGACGTACCTCACGCCGACCTCCGAGACCCTGATGTTGATGTCGCTCGGGAGCTTCGCCATCCTCGTCCTGAGCTCCATCTTCCCATCCCGCTCGACCCTCGCGGCCGCCATCTTTGCCACCGCGTCGAGGTACCTTATGCCTGTCCTTATGCCCTTGGTCT
>CAZEMX010000107.1:0-6815 GCA_964513415.1 uncultured Nitrososphaerota archaeon | reverse complement strand
GCCGCAAGCATGAACACCTCCCTGCCTTTCCTCTTCAGCTCCGCCCCGATGCCCGCCGCGCTGTCGAGGTCCTGCTGCCCGAATTTGGTGACCACCACTACCCCGAAGGCCTTCGCCTTGACCGCCTCCATTATCGCCCACCACCTCTTGGCGAGCTCCCTCTTCTTGACGGGCGCCATGTCCTTGACCTCCCCCCGGTACGGGTCCGCCGCATAGACCTCCTTCTCGACCGCGTTAGCGACCCCCAGCGCGTGGAATTCCCCGCCGCCGATGAAGAGGAACGCCTCCACCTCCCCCTCTATGGCCGTTGCTGCAGCAGTCCTGCACCCGAGCACGAGCCCGCCGGTGCATCCGTCCACAACTGCCCTAACCCCCGCCGCCTCGAGTGCCTTGGCGAACTCGCCTATGTACGGCTGGTGCTGCGTGTTGGCCACGACCCCAACCGCCCTGAACCCCTTCCCAGCCATGATGCCCGCCGCCCTGGCAGCAAGCCCGCGCAGGTCTGCTATGTGCGTAGCCGGGACGTAAAGGGTCGGCACACCCCTCCCCCCCTCAGAGAACCTGTGGTGCCCTATGTGGACGATCATGTCCGCCCCGACGATCCGCGCCTCGTCCTCCGCGAGGTCGCAACCCCCGTAGCAGGGATCCGCGGAGATGATGGGCGAGAAGCCCATGGCCTCGAGCCTGCCGTAGAACTCTGCGAGGTGCTGCTTGAGCCCGTCCGGGGCCTGGATCAGGAGCACCCTCGCCCCCCTGCCCCTCGCCTCCCTCGCCACCCTCTCAAACTCGAAGTCATAATCGCTCATGGGGACATGCCTGCGGTAATTTGTTCGCCTTCCCGCAATATAAGAGTACAACCGCCAGCGGACCTGCTGGCGGGCGCGCTGGCCTCCGCTCAGACTTGAAAATGATAAAAACCGCGCCCGACGGCGCGGGCTTGCTTAGCCGCTCACTCGACGTCGATTACCCTGCATGGCATGGGCATCTTGGCGCAGGCTAGGCTCAGCGCGTCGCGCGCCTCCTTTCTCTTGCCCGCCGGCACCCTCAGGTCGATGATTGGCTGAAGGAAATCCAGCCTCGCGGCGGTTCCGCATGGCTTGCCGAACGACCTCCTCATGCCGTCCTGGAGACGGTCCGCTCCAGCGAATGCCATCATCTTGTTCTCCCTCAGCACCTGGTGCGGATATGTCCTGACCTTGAGGTAGTATCCAGTGTCGCCGAGCGACACCGACATCGCCTTCGTCACGATGACCCTCGCGGCCTCAAGCGCGTTGTGCCTGATCTGCCCCGCCTCTAGCGGGACCAGCCTCACCATTACCGGGAAGTCCCCCTTGGGATTTCCATAGTCGAACTTTGTGATCTTTGAGCCGGGCACGCCTCTGATGTACTTCCTCCTCGTGTACGCTGGCGTGTCGAAATAACGATAGCAGCTTGCCGGTCTGTCTGGCATTTGTCTTCCTCCGTCTGCTTCCAAATGGAGAATATTGACAGCCTATTTTAGTCTTTCTGCGATCCTGCATGGAACGCCTCGATGACCGCTAGCTCCTCGAACTGGAATCCTCTCCTGAGGACTGCCCTCCCCTCCAGCCCCGCCATCCGCAGCCTGCGTGTGGTCTCGCCCTCGCCATTGAGCGACGACTGCAGGAAGAACGCCCTTCCGCCCTCCTCCAGAACTCCTCCCAGACCGTCTATGAACCGGTCTATCACCGCCCTCCCCCTCGGGCCGCCGCTCCAAGCCAGGTCAGGCGCGTCGCCCTCGCCCTCCGGGAGGTACGGCGGATTCATCAGGATCAGGTCGAACCTGCCGCGGACGCAGGTGAAGAGGTCCCCGACTGCAAAGTCCGCCCTCCCGCCGAGCCCGTTCCTCTCGAAGTTCAGCCTGGCGTTGGCGACCGCACGCGGGTCCGCGTCGACCTCCAGTATCGACATGGCGCCCCCGGCGGCGACAAGCCCGACCGCACCGGTCCCGCAGCAGACCTCCAGCGCCCTGCCCGACCGGACGCCCCTTATGGCATCTATGAGCAGGAATGTGTCCTCGGAGGGCGGGTAGACCCCGTCCAGAACAGCTACGTCGACCCCGTCTATCCTCATCCTCACACGCCCAGCCTGTTGCCCTCGATCCTGCTCAGCTCCTCCGCGATTGACATGAAGTCCCGCGGCGAGAGCTCGAAGACCCTCCTGCTCATCAGCTCCTCCCCAATCCCCGGCAGGTGCGGCGCCCCTATGCGCTTTATCTTGCAGTACGTCCCCAGCGCCTTCCTGAGCGTCCTCTTCCGCTGCGAGAACATCGCCTTGAGCGTGTCCTCCATCCACGCCCACCGCTGGTCGTCCATGGCCCCCTGCCTCGGCCTCATCCTGACCACTGCGCTCTCCACCTTTGGGGCCGGGAAGAAGGCGCTCTCCGGGAACGTACCAACGACCTCGACCTCCGCCCTCAGCTGGCATGCGACGCTCAGCCTCGAGTACTCGGGCCCGCCGGGGCCGGCGACCATCCTGTCCGCAACCTCCTTCTGGTAGGTGAGGACGGCGAGCCTGAACCTCCCCTGCGAAAGTAGCCTGAACGTGAGGGGCGTCGAGATCGAGTACGGGAGGTTGGAGACGACCTTGTCCACGGCAGGCATCTCCGCCTCGAGCGCGTCGCAGTTAAGCACCTCGACGTTGCCCGGGGCGCCCCTCCCCAGGTACTCCGCGGCCGCCGCATCCTTCTCCATGGCTATAACCCTCCCCGCCCTGCCGGCGATCGCCCAGGTGAGCGTCCCGATGCCCGCGCCGACCTCCAGCACGGTGTCCGCCCCGCTCAATTCCGCCGCGTCGAGCATGCAGTCTATGAGCGACTGGTCCACGACAAAGTTCTGCCCAAGCCTCTTGCTCGGCTTCAGGCCGGCCTCAACAAGCGCCCGCTTGGTCCGCTCCAAGATACTCGGGCTTATCAACCATCAGATCTCCTTCTTCATGGGGGGCTTGCAGAAGATGTAGTACTTGTCCTCGTTCTGCATCTCCGCGAATATCCTCTTGATGACCGTCTTCTTAGGGTCGGCTATGTGCGTCCTCTTCTGAATGTCACTAAAGTCCACAAACGGACCCTTCTTCCGCTCCTCAAGGATCTGCCACATGGCCTTCTTTCCTATGCCCGGCAGGAGCTCCAGCGAGTGCATCCGGGTCGTTACCGGCCCCGAGTTGTTGAAGAAGCTGACGAACCTCTTCTCGTTCTTCATGACGAGCTCCTCGACTATCCCCTGCAGGACGTCCTTGGCGTTCTGTGTCAGCTCGTCGTACTCTATCCTCCTCTTCACGTGGTCTATCTTGTCCCTGCCCCACCTTCCTATGACTATCTGATCCCCCTGCTTCAGCTGGGCGCCAGGGCTAGGTATCAGCTCAAGCAGAGTGAAGAAGTCCTCGCCAACTGCCTGAACGATGGGCTCCCTGCGGTAGAGAGGCCTCGTGTCCTTCGGGTGCCCGTAAGGCAGGTGTTCAAGGATGTAAGCAACCTCCTCGAACTTCCTTGGCTGGTCTCCTCTGTTTGACTGCATCGTTAAACACCGCTCTAATGTAACTGGCTTAAGACTTTATATAATTAGGGATGAAAAAATATACTATCCCCTGAACGTGTTGACCACGGTCAGGATCTTCTCCAGCTCCGACGGGATCATCGGCTTCGACTCCGCCATGAATATCATCCTCAGCTCGTCGACGCTCTCCGGCATAATATTCACTATCTGCGTCGCTATGAACGGCGATATGCCGTCATCCTTGAGCCTCTTGAGCAGGCTGTCCGCCTTCTCGACAGAGAGCTTGGAGAACTTCGTCGCATAGTCGTACGTCCGCTTCTGGAAGTCGCTGAGCTCCCCTTCCTTCATCCTCTGCTCCAGCAGCGTCTTGACCTTTGGGAGGGACGCCTCCTCCTCGCGAACGATCTCCCGTGGCATTCACTTTGCCTCTAGTGGTTTTATGTGCTCCGGTCTTACTATTATTACCTTCTCGAAGCCGCCCATATGGGCCTTGACCACGTATGCCCTACCCCTCCTCTCTATGACGGTGGCAGTCTTCCCGTGGAACCTCCTGTGGGGCATGCCCTTGAGAGCGGACGGGTCAATCTTAACGACTACCTTCTCCCCCGCCTCGTAGACCCTGAGGATCCTGTTGATCGGGGAGAGCCCCCTCTCCCTGGGCTTCTTCTTGAGCAGTGTTCTTGTTCTGTTCCTGTATCCTACCGAATGCTTCATGCCTATGCACCTTCGTTAACAGCAATCACGTCCAGTTCAACGCACCGCGCGCTGCATCCGATGACGTCCGCGACGCACGGCGTGGTCCTACCCTCGTCGCCGGATATGAGCTCCTTTACATAGAGCCCGCCTTGGCAGCGCACGACCAGCTCAATCATGCGGTCACCGACCGCCCGAGCCGTCATCTCGTGCACCTTCTTTAGCCTAAGCTTGTCCGCTCGCCGGTGCAGTACTCTGTTCGGAGTTAATTGATTTATAACGCCCCCCTTAAAGCTTTTCTCCAATTTCCTGAGCGCCACCTCAGGCACCGCGCACCCCAGCTCGACAAGCGCCCTGTAAACCTTCTCGGCTACCTTCGCCTTCTCCTTCAGGGATCTGACCCTCTTCTTGTCCGAGTACTTCAGACCCACGACCTCGACCTTCCCACCGCCGGACGCGTTTACCTCCTCCTCCAGCGCCTGCAGGTCCACCGCCCTGACCTTCGCCTCCTTGACCTCGACCACGAAGGGCCTCCCGTTCCCCCTCATTATTGCGTCGACATCCTCCCTGCCAGCACCGTGGAACTTCGCCCCCGCCCCGCCGGTAGCAGCGATCACCGGGCCAGTGATTATCTCCTCGACCGATATCGGGTATATCTTCCCGGTGCCATGGCAGACCTCGCATCCCTTCCCGCCGCAGTGGACGCAGTCCCACTTGGACTGCGGGATCCCCCTCACCAGCTTCCTGTACCTGCCGGAGATGAAGAGGGGCATGGACCTCACCTCGAACCTTGGACCTGGCAGCTCGACGGTGACGACAATGTCCGGCCTCTCGAACTCCACATCCTTGTGCAGGATCTTCGATAACTCCTTGCCGATCTCCCTGCTCGCCTCCATCTTGAGCGACTCGCCGAACTCGATTGCGAACTCGGTCTTCAGGGCATCCTCCCTCTCCGCCACCTCGCCCGCCACGCGGACCCCGACTAGGAAGTTGCCGAAGCCGTACCCCTCAAGGGCCTTGGCCGCCCCCTCCGCGTACTCCCTGACCCTGTCGAGCTCCCCGCCGCAGATGTAGCATGCGCCCCCGCCCCCGCAGGCGCCGTCGAGCACGTTGGCAGCCGGCTGGAAGCCCCCCCTCGTAGCGAGCGCCCGCAGGAGGAGCTCGCCGTCCGCCTTCTCATCAACATTGCCCTTAACATTGCTGCCATAATCAGCATCTGCCGTATCGCTTGCCGTCCCTGTCCCGTCCGCCCCGACCCTCTTGGCCTCCATGTGTCCCTCCATCGCAAGGACGAGTTTTAATGCCCTGCCCCTCTCCCTGTTGGTCACGCCACGGGCTAGGCCACCGTACTGCCTCCCAAGGCAGCAGTCGCAGAGCGTGTACTTTGAGATCATCCTCCTTGCGCTATCTAGGATCAACGGTAACACCTTCGTGCTTCGTGACGATGAAACATGGCGCCTGCTTAAAAATGATGATGCCTCATCCGCACCGGTCGCCCCCTCATCCCCGCCTGCAGCCGTCCCTGTCCGCCATGATATTGGCGACGACAGCCGCCTGGTCGACGGGCATGAGCACTGCCCCAAGGTTGACCTGCACGAACCCGGCCCTCGTGAGCGCCCCCTCCGTTCCTGCCGCGAGCACTGGATGCTCGAAGACCGCGCAGAAGTCACCCCTGAGGCTCACCGCCCTGCCCCCCTGCCCCCTGTAGTAGACTCTCGTACCCTTGGCACGCGCGACCGCGTCCTCCAGCCGGGCGTCGTTGGCGTAGATCCCCTGCATGACCCTCCCTCCCCCTGTGTCCCTGACCTTCCGGAGCCCCGCTCTGAGAATGCCCGAGAGCGACTGCTCATCCGGCCTGACATTTCTCATGCTTGCGCCCTCGAAGCTGACCGCCCCGTCACCGCCGAAGTAGATGCTGACCCTGGCGTCGCGCCTCGCCCCGTGAGAGACGAGAAGTGCGCCGACGACAAACCTCGTGACGATGCCCGCCTCCCTGGAGGAGAGCGCATCGGGGGGCACAAGCAGCGCAAATTCGCGCAAGTCCACTACCTCTGCTTCATGCCGGGCATTGCCCCTGGGTACCTCTTCTGCTTCGTGACCATCTGCTTGATGAACTTCTTGCTCATCCTGTACTGCTCGAGCAGCTCCCTCACGTCCTTCGGCGTGGTCCCGGAGCCCTTCGCCACCCTCCTTATCCTGGAGCCGTCCAGTATGTGCGGCTCCTCCATCTCTGCCGAGGTCATGGACTGCATTATGACCATCCACTTCTTCATCCTCTCCTCGGAGACGTCCATCGCCTCCTTCGGCATGCTCATCCCGAGGCCCGGGAGCGACTGGATGATCTTACTGAATGGCCCCATCTTCCTGATGGTCTGCATCTGCGCATAGAGCTCCTTGAGCGTGAACCTGCCTGAAGCGATCGCGCTCATCGTGTCCTTGGACGACGGGATCGCCTGGAGCTCCTTCACCTTCTCGACGAGGGACTCGATGTCCCCCATGCCGAGCAGCCTTCCAACGAACCGAGGCGGGCTAAAGACCTCTATCTCTTCTGGTCCCTCGCCGGTACCTATGAACCTGATCGGCGCCTTCGTGGCTGCGACCGCCGAGAGCGCT
>CAZEMX010000106.1:0-6949 GCA_964513415.1 uncultured Nitrososphaerota archaeon | reverse complement strand
GGGATCCAAAGCTTGGGAAGCTTTTATCCTAGACCGGACTAGACCACGGCCGCTTGAATCTAAAGAACTCCCTTTCAAGCCTATATTATTTACTATTTGCTATTGCCCCCTTCGCGCCGCACTCCCGATGCCGAGCAAAAAGGACATAACCCCAGACTCACACCGTCTCAAGCAAGGCGACCCTGCAATGGTGAGGCATGCGAACCAGATCCGGGAGATAGCGCAGCAGCGCATAGCCCACCTCTTCAGCATGGCAGAAGCCGCCTCGCACGAGCGCCCTGACCTTGCCGACCGTTATGTCGCGATGGCAGTCCGCATAGCCCGCCGGACAAGGACGCGCATCCCCGCGCACATGAAGCGCTACTTCTGCAGAACCTGCGGCGCATACCTCGCCCCGGGGAGGACCGCAAGGGTCCGCATCAACCGGCGCAGGTCCACACACCAGACTGTTACCTGCCTGAGGTGCGGCGGCATCTCAAGGCGCGGCTTGACCCGTCGCGCGCACATACCATCTGCATCTCGCGCCGGCCTCGGCCACGATACCGACCGACCGCAATAGCCCGCGTTTATCTGCAGCCGGCCGGCAGAATCACCATGAACACGCGCGTTTCGCGTCCAGAATCAAGCAAAAGGTTTTATATAGAGATTTATTTTATTCTCTGAAGACTTGAAAGGAGAGATACTTAATTGCCGTTAGCTCAGAACGTTCCCGCGGATAAGCTAATCGACGCCCTAGCGCTCTACCTCAAGGAGAATGTAAAGGAGGTAGCTCCGCCGGAGTGGTCACTCTACACGAAGACGGGCCCGCATGTTACTCGAGTGCCGGCATCACCCAACTTCTGGTACGTACGTAGCGCCTCGCTGTTGAGGCGGCTCTACATCGAGTCCCCTGTTGGCATCGAGAGGCTCAGGACGATGTACGGCGGAAGGACCAAGAAGGGCATGCGGAACGAGCACTTCTTGAAGTCAGGCGCCTCGATGATAAGGAAGAACCTCCAGCAGATGGAGGCAGCAGGTCTGGTCGCGAAGGCGACCACGAAGGGGCGGCGGCTCACCGACAAGGGCATGTCCACCGTCGACAGGGTGGCTTACAAGCTGCTCAAGGATATGCAGAAGGACATGCCGGAGCTCGGCAAGTACCTCACGCAGAAGGCCCCTCCGCAGTAGGGATAAACTACCAATCCAAGAGGGATGAGCGTCGTTGTCCTCCTCCGAAGACGAGCTTGAGATGCTCAAGCAGCGCAGAATGGCCGAGATGAGGAGACGCGCTGCGGCTGGCGAGGAGGATCAGATCGAACGGGCGAGGAGGCAGGCAGAGGCCAAGAAGGATAACCTGCTGAGATCGATACTGTCGCCCGAGGCGAGGAGTAGGCTACAGAACCTGAAGATGGTAAGGCCTGACTTCTGCGAGCAGATCGAGCTGCAGCTGATACAGCTCGCACAGGCACAGCGGTTGCCTATACCGCTGAGCGACGATCATCTTAGGCAGATACTGTCGGAGCTGCAGAACAGAAAAAGAGATATTAGGATAACAAGGATTTGATGAGGAGAAGTCATATGGCACGCAACAAGCACCTCAGCAGGAAGAAACGCCTGATTAAGGCCAACAAGCAGAGCAGTGCAGTCCCTCTTTGGGCCGTCGGAAAGACCAAGGGCAAGTTCCGCAGGCACCCGAAGATGAGGAACTGGAGATCACGCAAGTTGAACATGTAAGGTGATTCACAATGAGCAATGACAGCAACGCGCCAGCAGCACAAGAGGCTGCGAAGACCGAGGCCGAGGCTCAGGCTATAGTCGCCGAGGCCAAGGCGATAGTCGAGGCCCCGCCGACCTCGCCGGCAGCCGAATCTGCTGATGCAAAGCCGGAGGAAGCCAAGCCCGCAGCGAAAGCAAAGGCTAAGGAAGCGAAGCCGGCAGAGAAGGAGGAGAAGGAAGAGGACAAAGTCCTCGAAGAGAAGGTCATGACGATCAACCTCAGGCACGCATTCCTGACCTATGGAAGGAAGGCAACGCCGAAGGCAGTCCGCCTTGTCAAGAGGGTAACATGTAAGGCATTCAAGACGGAGGACGTCTCGCTCGACAACAGCCTGAACGAGTTCCTCTGGGCAAGGGGCAAGACCAAGACCGCCAGAAGGGTGACCGTCAAGGTTCAGAAGCTAGAGAGCGGAAAGGTGAGGGTGCTGCCCGCGGAGGCATAGCGCCCTTGTCCATCTCACGCCTTTCGCTCTACGGCAACCCAAATGTCGGGGCATTCACATTTGCGACCGACAGCTTCGGTCTGGTGCCCTTCGACATGCCGGAAGGCGTGACTAGAGAATTTTCAGCAACGCTAGACATACCCGTCTGCCGCGTATCGATAGGCGGCAGCGTTCTGCTAGGAATATTCGCGGTCGGCAACACCAAAGGCCTTATCCTGCCGTATACCGTGACCGACGAGGAGCTTAGCATCATAGAAAATTCGCTCCGGATCCCTGTGGCAATATACGAGGGCAAGAAGAATGCCTTGGGCAACATGATCCTAGCCAACGAGCGCACCGCACTTGTCGGCGTGGGGACCGATGCGGCGCTGAAGGATTTGGTGGCCAGCCACCTTAAGGTCGAGGTCCACGAGGGCACGATCGCGGGCATAAACATGACCGGGGTCTGCGCTGGGGTCAACGAAAAAGGCGTCGTTGCCCACCCGCTGACGAGCGAGGCGGAGCTCGTCAACTTGGGCAAAATTTTTAATATGCCTGTGGATGTCTCTACCATTAATTGCGGTTTTCCATACCTCCGCGTCGGGATGACCGCAAACTCAAAAGGCGTGGTCGTAGGAGAGCAAACAACAGGCCCCGAGATGGCCAGGATAGAGTCGTCCTTGGGTTTGCAAGGTGATTGAAATGAGCAACAGCTATGTCGTCAAAGGGAAATTCAAACTGAAGTATGAATGGAAGCAGTTTACAAAGACCGTCCAAGCTAAAGACGAGGCGTCCGCAGCCAGTGTTGCCAAGAGCATCCTTGGCGGAAACCACGGCGTCAAGCGCTTCGAGATAAAGGTGGATTCCGTAGAGCTAGCGCCGGTGAAGGCACAATGAGCACAGCCAGGACGCCTGCAAAGCAGAAGGCCGCACCGAAGCTCGCCCCAAATGAGGAGCTCAACGCCCTGCTTCAGGAGTTCAGTCAGCTGAAGGGCTACGGCGACGCAATGCGGCAGCAGGCAGAGTTCACCACTAACGTGATAGCCGAGCTCGTCCTATCCAGGAACTGCCTCCAGGAGATATCCAAGAGGGGCGGCAACGGCGAGACGCTCATACACATCGGGGCCGGCAATTACATCAGGGCCGAGCTCAAGGGCGTCAACTCGGTCGTCGTAGGCATCGGCGCGAACGTCTCGGTGGAGAAGAG
Organism: uncultured Nitrososphaerota archaeon; assembly: GCA_964513415.1. Lineage (GTDB taxonomy): Archaea > Thermoproteota > Methanomethylicia > Methanomethylicales > Methanomethylicaceae > Methanomethylicus. Next base: position 3,565 of record CAZEMX010000106.1, on the reverse strand, counting down.
CCTCGAGTCCGCCCTGACTGAAGTCGAGTCTAGGCTGAAGCAGGGTCAGGAGCAGGCGGTTGTGATTCAGAACCAGTACTCTCAGGTCGCCGCGAGGCTCCAGCAGCTGCAGGCCAGAATCGACCAGCTGTACGCCCAGTTAGAAAATGCCGGGCAGGCATGATCATTGTTCGACAAGCTGAAGAAGGCCCTCGGCGAGTTCGTAACCGACATATCTACCCGGTCGATCTCCGAGGGCGACCTCGAGTCCTCGCTCTGGAACCTCCAGCTCGCACTCGTGGAGTGCGACGTGGCGCTCCCTGCCGCCGAGTCCATCACAAACTCGCTCAAGGAGAGGCTGGTCGGCGTGAAGGTCAAGCGATTCGAGGACATTGCCCCTGTGGTGAATAGTTCTTTCGAATCGATCCTTGAGGAGAGCCTCTCCAGCGCGGACCTCCTCTCGATGGCAAAATCGAAGTCTCCGTTCTCAATAATGTTCGTCGGCGTTAACGGCACCGGGAAGACGACCACTATAGCAAAGGTGGCAAGGTACCTGCTGGACAACGGCGTCTCCGTCGTGTTCGCATGCGGGGACACCTACAGGGCCGGATCCGAGGAGCAGATCGAGACCCATGCGCAGAAGCTGGGGGTCAAGGTCATCAAGCACAAGTACGGGGCAGACCCCGCGGCCGTCGCCTTCGACGCCGTCACCTACGCCAAGAACAGCAGGGTCGGCGTAGTCCTCATCGATACGGCGGGGCGGATGCAGACCGACAAGGACCTCATGGGGGAGCTGATGAAGATAAAGAGGGTCGTTCAACCGGACATGACCATCTTTGTAGGCGACTCGCTGGCCGGGAACGATGCCCTGCATCAGGCTGAGGAGTTCAACAAGAGCGTCAGCATCGACGGGGTGATACTGACGAAGGTCGACGCCGACTCCAAGGGCGGCGCCGCGATATCCATCTCCAGCGCCATAAAAAAGCCGATATTCTTCCTCGGCGTCGGGCAGTCTTACAAAGACCTGATCCCGTTCGACGCGTCCTGGGTGATTAAGAATATCTTATCAAAGACCGAGAAGAAATAATTACCCTTTAGAATCATCTGGATTCTGCTATCGAAAAGATTTTAAGCAGCAATTTTTGTTTAGAGGTCCTTACTGTTGGAGGGAATCGTCGTGAAGAGCCTTAGAGGACGGGACTTTCTGGACACTGCCGACTTCACCAGGGAAGAGCTCACCGCAATGCTCAGCAGGGCCGCCGAGCTGAAGTCGGAGACCCTGCGCGGCAACCGCATCAATACGTGCCTTGCGGGGAAGAGCGTCGCGCTCCTCTTCCAGAAGCCATCGACCAGGACCCGCATATCCTTCGACGTCGGCGTCCACCAGCTTGGCGGGCACCCGATCTACTTGGGATGGAACGAGCTCCAGCTCGGCCGCGGGGAGACCGTCACCGACACCGGCAGGACGTTCGACTGCTTCGTGGACGGCATCGTGGCGCGCGTCTTCAGGCACAGCGACCTGGAGGAGATGGCTCGTGTGGCAGATGCCCCTGTGGTCAACGCGCTCAGCGACTCGTCGCACCCGTGCCAGGCGATGGCGGACTGCCTTACGATAATCGAGAGGAAGGGCCGGATCGAGGGCATCAATGTCGCATTCGTCGGGGACGGGAACTCTAACGTCTGCAGGTCCCTTGCGGAGATCGTGCTGCAGATGGGCGGTAAGATGGCTATAGCATCGCCCAAAGCGTTCATGCCGCCAGACGAGTTCGTGCGCTCGGTCAGGAGGCTCTCATCGGGCGCCGCCAGCCTGGAGCTGACGGAGGACCCCAACGACGCCGTGAAGGAGGCGGGCGTGGTATACACCGACGTTTGGGTATCGATGGGCCAGGATGCCGAGGCTGAAGCCCGCCGGTCCTCAATGCGCCCGTACCAGCTGAACGCCCGCCTCATGGCTGCCGCCCCGAGTGATGCCATCGTGATGCACTGCCTGCCCGCCCATAGGGGGGAAGAGGTGACGGCGGAGGTCATCGACGGCAGGAACTCCGTCGTATGGGAACAGGCAGAGAACAGGCTCCACGCCCAAAAGGGGATAATGTCGCTCCTCTTCTAAATCCGCCTGGTGCTCGCATTGAAGCTCATAGCCTACTCGACAGCCGACCCTGCGGGGGTTAACATCGCAGCGCACCTGCGTTCGCTGCTCCCCTTCTCGCCGTGCGCCTTCGGATCGGCGAGCGCGATGTCCTGCGGCGACTACTGCTTGGTCGGCCTGCCCGGCCCGCTCATCAGCCTCGAGATGGACGCAGGCGGCATCGAGTGGCTCCTCTGCCTCTCGAGGCACAAGAGCGAGTCCGGAAGAGCCTGCCTCACCGCGCACACGCCCGGCAACCCTGCCGGCAAGGCAGACTACGGAGGGGAGCCGGGCAGCGTCGGGATCTCGAACGCCCGCCTGCAGTCCGTACTGATCAGGGAGCTCGTGAAGTCTAGGGACGCGCTCGGCCTATCCATAGGCGTCTCTGTCGAGGCGACCCATCACGGCCCGACCGAGCTGGCCTTCCCCGTGACCTTCGTCGAGATCGGCAGCGAGAGGCAGTCGTGGGAGGACCCGGGACTAGGGGGCGCGGTTGCCCGTGCAGTCGCAGCGAGCATAGGTTGCCTGTCCGACGCCCCCCCGAGGGCCGCCATGGCGGTCGGCGGCGGTCATTACCCTGAGAAGTTCACCGCCCTGATGGCGTCCGGAGAGTACAGCATAGGCCACATCATACCCAAGTACGCCCTGACCGCAAACCCTGACCCCGCGATATTCCGGCGCTGCATGGAGAGGACGCAGGGCGGATGCTCGTGCATCATCGTGGACTGGAAGGGTACACCATCAACCGCGAAGGATGCCCTCAGATCTATCTCCCAGTCGTCAGGCATCGAATTGGTAAGGGTATGAATTAACCGAAAATACAAAGATTTAAATTGAACTCTACCTTTTTAGCCCTTTGCTCACACAATACACAATGGTGAGAGCGATGGGTCTATCTGAGTCCTTCCGGTCTATGGGCAAGGTCCTCAAGCTGTCGAGGAAGCCCGACTTCGACGAGGTAAAGCTGTCCCTGAAGATATGCTTCTTGGGAATGATAGCCGTGGGAATCTTTGGTTTCATTATCCAGATGCTCTCATCGCTGCTCCTCGGTTTAGGAGGCTGAATCCATGCCGGAGAATACTGCGCAGGCTTCAGCAGCCAGAATCTTCGCGATCAGGACTACCGCTGGGCAGGAGTCCAACGTGGCGCTCCTGATCGAGAGGCGATGCAACTCTAAGAAGATCCCCATCAAGGCCATAGTGTCGCCCCAGGACGTGAGGGGATACGTATTCCTGGAGGCAAGCGGTCCAAACATCATCAACATTGCCATCGAGGACGTCAAGCACATCAAGGGATGGGTGACAGGGAAGGTCGAATTCAACGACATCCTGAAGTTCATCCAGCCGAAGCCGGTTGTGGACATCGTTGATGTCAACGACAAGGTTGAGATCATAGGCGGCCCGTTCAAGAGCATGCAGGCCAAGGTCACGCGGGTCGACAAGGCGAAGAGCGAGGTAA
>CAZEMX010000105.1:0-6954 GCA_964513415.1 uncultured Nitrososphaerota archaeon | reverse complement strand
CGATGCCCACGATGCCGCCGATGTCGTTGCTGTCGAAATTGAAGTCGATTCTCATGGGGGCACCCCGCCGTCTCCGCTGGCCCCGCTGCTCGGACCTGCGCCGCCGAACCCGGTAGGTCCATCGCCTCCGCCCGTGTCCGGCGGCTCGGCGACGATCCCCGTGGGCTTGACCTTGCGGCGGAAGGCGTCGCGGGCCGCGCTCCCGGGCTGCGCCGGGCACGGCTTGGCGTTGGGCTTCCACGGGATGATGAACCGATCGAACTTTCCCGTGGACTGCACAATCACCTCGTCCCCGACGTTGACCACGACTTTGTACTCATCGTCGGACGGGACGGGGTTGGAGAACCCGACGCCCAAGGCCAGCGACGACGGCCCGCCGCCCGCCGAGTTTATCCGCACGTCGAACGACAGTTCAGACGCCCACGCGACGACAGGGCTTGACGGGTCTTGCCCGGCGCCGTTGACGTACACCGCCGCGACGGTCGCGGCGTGCTCGGGGCGGTGCGCCGGGTCGAACGCGCCTGCGCTTCGCGCCGTGGCGGGCTGGTGGGTATGGGTAGAAACGGGCGGGTTCATGGGAACGGGTTTCCCGGGAGCGACTTGTATCCGAGCGGGTCGTAGCGCGGGTTCGCCGACCCGTCGGGGCGGTACTGCGGGTACAGATCGACGACGTAGACGAACGGAACCTGGTCCTTCGCGTAGACACTGGCGGGCTCGTCGATGACCACTCGCTGCGGACGGACCTGGTACTGGTGGAACGGCGGGCGCTCGACCTGCGGGAGATAGACGTAGTTCTTGATCGTGGCGTCCTGCGCCACGACCGACGCCGGGATGGTCGGCGCCCCGTTGCCCGGGTCGCTGATCCAGTGGTACGAAATCTCCACCCGGAGCGGGTCGGCCTGCCTGATCTGCGCCGGCTGCATCACCCACTTCTTTGTGCCGAACGCCCCAATGACGTGCAGGTGGTCCTCCTGCGCGTCGATCGCCGCCATGATCGCCAGGATTTGGTTGCGGGTCTGGAGGTTGCCCGCGATGAAGTTCACCGTGACGTTCAGCGTCGCGTACTTCACCGGGATCGCCAGCCCCTGCTCGACCCAATCCCATCGCGTCGATTCGGAAGAGTCGCCCGCCTTGTTGTAGTAGCGGGCCTGCAGCGCGAACGTCGGGACGCGGACCGATTCCTTCTGGAACGACCGCTCCCACGCGACGTAATCAGCTTCCTTGAACCCGCCGCCGGAGCCGGAGGCTGAGTAGTTGACCACGACCTCGCCGTTTGACGTGGTGCTCGCGTCGGCCTCGAAATACTGCGTCACGTCGTACCCGACCGCGTAGAGCTTCACGTTGTTGACGATGATGACGTGATCGAGCGGCGGGATGTCGGGGTGGGTGAGGATTTCCTCGCCCGGCGAACGCCCTTGGTAGACGTACCGCACCGGCATGGTGCCGTTCACCTCGTCGAAGCCCGAGAGCGTGCCGACGGTTTCGCGTTCCACGGTTGCGGTCATTGGCCGCTCCCGTGGTTGCGGAACGACGAGACGAAGTTGTTGCCGAGCGTTTCGAGCGCGGTGCCCGCTCCGGAGTTGGAGAAGTTCAGATCGCCGAGCGAGAAGCCTTCGGTCTGGGCCTTTTCGAGTTCGTTGATGATGTCGCGGATTTGCTTCCGCTTCGCCGTGAGTTGCTTGTCGAGCGACTTCTGGTAGAGCGCGTCTAGTTTGGTCAGAAGGGCCTGGGTCGCCGCGTCGATCGCGTTGTTCCCGAGCGTGTTGTACTTCAATCGGATGTCGAGCTTTCGCTGCTCGTGCTCGATGAGCAGCCGGTCCTCATCGTTGTCGGCCAGTTGCGCCGACAACGCCGCGCCCTCTTTCTTGATGTTCCGTTCGCGCTGCTCGCGGGCGTTGGCGATGGCGCGGTCGCGGGCCGCCTCTACCTGCCGAACCGCGTCCACGGCCTGCTTCTTGAGGTCCGCCTCGGGAAGATCGACGCCGGAAAGAATCCCGACCTTGCCGCGCAGAACGCGCCCGGTGCTTCCGAGCGTAGCCTCCAGCGCGTCGGTGATCTTCTTGACCTGCTCGTTTGCCTGTTGGCGGATGCTCGCCTCATCGCCTACCAGTTGCCCGAAGTTCAGTCCGATCGACGCGACGTTGATGCCGCGCGAGAAATCATCGGCGATGCCGCGGAACTCGTTGCGCAGGTGCTTGGCCGGGTCCAGCATTGAGTTCAGAACCTGCGCGAACTTCACCGCCGCGCCGATGGCAATGGCCGGGATCGCCACAAGCCGCATGACCGCCGAGAGCGCCTTCGCGGACCGGCTGACCGCCCCAAGCCCAGCGTCGGCCTGCTTGCCGCCCTTGTTCCCCACCGCCGCGAGCGCGGCCTCAGTCTCCGCCAGCTTCTTTTTGAGGTCGGCGTTCTCGGCGATGATGTCAACTTTGACGACGTTCTCGGCCACGATCTACGATCTCCGCATGAGCCCCGAAGAATCCAAACAACTCGCCGCCGACATTGCCCGTGCCGACCGCCCGTCCTTCGCAGATCAACTTCTCCGCGCCGTCCTTATCGGTGCCGTCCTTCTCGGGCTGGCGTTTCTGCTCACCCTACTCCGCCGTTGAATCACGGCCACACCGTCGCCCCCGCCGGGTTGACGATCGCGCCCAGCGTGTTCGTCCCGGCGATCCTCCCATGGCTCGAATACGAGAACTTCAGCGAGCACGGGTTGGGCTTTCCCTCCTCGATGTCCGACTCGTGGTCCACACTGTCCGTCACGAGGTACTTCAACTCCCAGAACTCGGTAGCGCTGACGTACAGCTTCGCAGCGCCCCACCCGCCAGGGGTGATACCAGCCGTCACCAGTTCCGAAGGCGTGGAGTTGTACACGTCGATCGTGACCTCGGCACCGGTGAACGGGCCGACGACACGCTTGGTGATGCCCGACGTGCTGGATGACGAGTAGGGCTGCAACTGGCACCCATACTTGAGCGTCCACTTCCGCACATCGTTCAAGTCGGTGTAGGACGGCGACGCGACGAACGTGCCCCACGCGGCCTTGCACACCGAGCCCGGGTAGTTCTCGGGCGGGTCGCTGGTGTCGGTCAGCGCCGTGGTCGTGGTCGAGAACGTCAGCGCAGAGTTCCCGCCGAACGTCACGACGCCGCTCAGCATCGCGCCGGGCGTCTCGATGTCGCACGTCATCTCGACCGACTCGACCAGAGCCGTGCCCGTCGCACGCTCGGTGCCGTTGTGCGCCACGAACGTCATCGACGCCCCGACCACGAGCGGGAAGGTCTTGCCGTAGAACTCGAACGTGCCGGTCCAGTCCTTCACGCCGGCGACGGCGAACTGCTGGCCCTGGTTGGTGTTGGACCCGTGGCCGCGCTGGTTGGCGGCGACGTAGTTGACCTTGATGTTCCGGACCGTCGATACCGCGTTGGTGCCGTCGGCGCTGATCTTCGCGGTCTTTGCACTGAACACGCCCATTGGAATCCCCTTACGCCGATGCGCCCACGACGATGACCCGGTAGGACGCCGCGGCCGCGCCGCTCTGGTTGGTGATACTGAGAACGTCGGTCGAGCCCGCGGCGACCGCCCAGCCCGTCGCGTCGGTCGCGCCCACGGCCTTCATCACGGTTTCGCCGGGGCGGAGAACTAGCCCGGCGCCGAAGAATGAGTTGTTCCCGCCCAGCGAGATCGACGCCGTGGCGCCGGTGTTCTGGACGTAGACGGCCTTGATCCGCGCCATGGTCGCGGGCGATCCAAAGGCGTCGTCCGAGCCGGGCGCGAAGTCCATCGTGAGCACCGCCGACGCGCTCAGCGATCCGCTGTCGGCGTATACCTTGTCCGCCTGGTCCGCGCCGGTGCCGCTCGCCCAGATCAACTGGTCGGCGGCGGAGTGCGGCATCGCGCCGGTGTCGCCGGCCACGGTCGCCGAGAGCCGCGCCTGCAATCCGAAGTTGATGATGGTTTTCAGGCTCAAGCGACAAGCTCCGCGTAGGAGAACGAGAACGTCGCGTCCACGTCGATGACCGACTTCCAGCCGCGGACTTTGCGTTCGATCGGCGACGGGTCGGCCATGCTCTCGGAGTAGTTCAGGAAGTCGACCGAGATCACGGTCGGGAATCCCTTGAGCCGCCCCTCACGCTCGGCCAGCGTCAGCGCCCGGAACGTCGCCCACTTCAGCGGGTTCAGCGCGTCGGGCGTGTTCACCCGCAGTTCCTCGGTGACGAGCCCGAGCGCGTACTTCTGTACCCAGCACCGCCCGCTGCTGGTGCGGTTGATGACCGTCCCGCCGTTGGGCAGGAGCAGCACCTCGGGCGTGTCGGCGCCGACCATCGACGCCTTGAACGGCTGATCGTTCGGGCCGGTCAGGTTGATGGTGTTGTTCGGCTTGACCAACGCCGCGAAGGGCGCGAACGAAAACAGGACGCCCCACAGGTGCGCCTCGAACAGGCTGAACGGGTCTTTGCTGGTGTTGGCCGGGGCGGTCATTTCCTGCCCCCGCTTCCGGTCTGCGCGATGACCTTGTTCACGGCGCGCTGCAGGTCGCCGGTGATCCCCCGCACGGTCTGCGCGTCGGGCGGGCCGAGCACCACGCGGACGGGCAGGTTGCCCGCGCCGGTCTGGTGCCACGCCGCAAGCTGGCCGATGGTCGGGTGCGACTTCCCGCCGCCCCCCATGTGCGGCGTGTAGTTGAAGCCGTACGACAGGCCGTTGGGCAGGCGCTTGACGCTGTTCCCGGCCCCGCCGACGGAGACGGCGTTTTTCAGGATGCCGGTGTCCACGAGGATCGACACGGTGCGACCGCCCGCGGCCTTGAGGTAGCCGAGCGGCCCGTACTTGGCCTTGGCCGCGGGCGTCGTCACACGCCCCAGGCTGGACCGCGATCCGATCCCCCCTCCGGAACCCCCGCCCTTGCCGCCACGCCCGTACGCGGCCTTACGCCTCGCCCTGATCGTGCTGATAGCCAGCGCGGGCCAGTCGCCCCCGCCGCGGCTGTACTGATTGAACCGCCGCGTCTCGAACGCCGAGATGCGCGCCGCCGCCTGCTTTCGCCAATCTTCCAACGCGCCGGCCGCGCCCGAGCCCGAGAGCCCGGCGGAGACGGTGCCGCCGAAGCGGTGCAGCGCCCCCAGATCGACCTTCACTTGGACCCGGATCGACGCCATTTCACTCCCACCAGTTTCCGCCGCCGCTCGTCACGTTCTGCGCCGCCGAGCCGCCGCCGCTCGTGTCCGCGATCGCCGTCGGCCCGCTCGGTCCGGGGCTCGATTGCCGCTGCAATGCGGGCTTGACCTTGCCCGCGATCACAAGGTCGATCTGCTCATTCGCGTACTTCTCCATCCCCGCGTACCGATCGGCGTCCCCGTCGTTGGCCGTGGTGGTCATGCCCCGCGAGCGGTACAGCCAGACGCCCGCCTTGACCGCGCACCATTCGACGACGCACTTGGGCAGCGTGCCCGACGTGCCCGCCAGCGGGATCGCGTAGCGCCCGTCCCGCAGCCGGTTCTCGACGTCCTCCTCGGCCCACGCGATGCCCGCGGTGATCCGCGCCGTGTCGGCGGTGTCCTGCTGCGTGGCGTCCAACTGCGACCACGCCGTCACGTTGGCCGTGCCGAAAATGTTGTCGATGTCGGCGCGAGCGATGTAACTCACGGCTCCCAGCCCTCCAAGGTCGCCGGCCCATTGAACTTGCACGACGCCGACGGGCAGGAGAACACGAACCCGCCGCTTTCGCTCACGGCGCTCTCGGCCACAGTGACGGACGCCCCGCACGGCGCGTGCGGTTTCTTGTCTCCGATCGCGGGCGCGCCGGGGCAGGCTACGACCACCGACCCGTCCGCCCGCGTCCAGTCCGAATCCTTGAACACGATGCGTTTCATGCGGGACGCTCCAAAGAAAACGCCCGGCACGGGCCGGGCGGTGAAGTCTCACACCCGGTCCGCGCCGGAGGACTCGCTTACGGAACCACGTCGGCGATGAACACGGCGTTGGGGTTCCTGATGACCGGCATGAAGTTGTCGCCGAACACCAGCTTCCCGCCGACCGGATCGGTCTGGAGCGTCGCGTACTGCCACATGCCCTGCTGGGCGCTGATCGACGCGAAGAGCGCTTCCATGCTGGCCGTCGCGCCCTGCACGCCGGACGCCACCGGGGTCGTGCCCTCGATCAACTCGAACCACGAGGAGTCGGGCTCGGGCAGGAAGATCACGGTGTCGCCGCTGATCTGGGTCTGGTCCGTGCCGTTCTGGTCCTCGAAGAACGCGAAGTAGCCGGGCCACCACGTCAGCCCGCCGACGGTGAACACCATCGCGTTCAGCGCTGCGGAGTTGGCCGCGGCGTTGCGGTAGACGAGGTTCTGGATAATCGTGTTGGACATCAGGTACTCGAACACGTTGGCGCCGTAGATCGCGTGCTTGAGCGGGATGCCGGACGTGCGGACGGCGGCGGAGTGGATCGCCTGCAGGTCGCCGAGAATGTCCACGTTGTCCGTAGCCCAGGTGGTGCCGATGATGCCGTTGAGCTGGTTCAGGTTGTTCGCCGGAATGCCCGCGTCGATGTCCACGACAGCGTTGGACGAGGACGGGAGCAGGTCACCCTCGGCGCCGAAGTAGATGTGACCGAGCCCGAACAGGCTGGTGAGCGCGGCGGTGCGGAGGTTCTGGCGGCGGACCACCGACTCGCGGACAAGCCGGGCGATCTCGACCTCGCCCATCTTCTGCTTATTGATCGTCGAGCCCGTCGACTCGGGACTCATCAGGTTCATCAGGGACGACGCCTTGATGTCGTAGTTCTCGGCGCCCCAGATCGTCTTCCCGGGCTTCTCGCCCAGCGAGGTCATCGTGGACCCGCGGCTGGCGGACCCGTACGCGGACTGCCGCATGGTCTTCTGCGTGCCCTCGTTGGTGTAGTAGGTGAACACGTTGCCGTCCACCGGGCGGGCGGGCGCGTTGACCAGCCCAG
>CAZEMX010000104.1:0-6955 GCA_964513415.1 uncultured Nitrososphaerota archaeon | reverse complement strand
GTCTTTGCTTTTTAAGGTGTTCCTTTTGTGCTTGGCTGTTCCCGGAAGGGTCGTTGGGATTGACGGGGAGGTTGCCCAGGTCGAGATAGGGGGCATAAGGAAGGAGGCGTCCCTGGCGCTCGTTGCCAAGATGGGGATCAAGATCGGTGACTACGTGCTCATCCACACCGGCTACGCCATCACCAAGGTCGACGAGAAGGAGGCGGAGGCGATACTCGCGACCTGGAGGATGGTCATGGAGGCCGGGGACGGGGGGGCGCCCCAGGTTTGAGCCGCGGCGGGAAGGGCATCCTCGCGCCGTTCAGGGACAGGGCACTCGTCGGGAAGGTCGCAAGGGAGATAGCCGCCGCAGCAAAGGGCGGACCATGCAGGATAATGCACGTCTGCGGAACTCACGAGTGGGCGATCACTCATGCCGGCCTCAGGGGGATGCTCCCGGAGGGGGTGGAGGTCGTGGCAGGCCCCGGCTGCCCGGTCTGCGTCACGCCCGGCGGGGAGATCGATGCCCTGGCAGAGCTGGCGTGCGGCAGAGCGGCGGTGACGACCTTCGGGGACGTCATCAGGGTCCCCGGGAGGAGGACGTCCCTGGCCCAGGCCATGGCGGACGGGGGGGACGTGAGGGTGGTCTACGGCATGTCCGACGCCATACGAATGGCGGGGCGCGAGCCGGGGAAGGAGTTCGTCCACTTCTCGATAGGCTTCGAGACGACCGCGCCGATGGCTGCACTCGAGGTGGGGCGCGGACTGCCGGCGAACCTGAGCATCTTCTCAACGCACAAGCTCATACCGCCAGCCATGGAGTTCCTGCTGAGGGCGGGGATAGAGGTTGACGGTTTCATATGCCCGGGGCACGTCTCTACGATAATAGGCGCCGACGCTTACAGGGGGCTTGCGGAGAGGTATAGGAAGCCCATGGTGGTCGCCGGCTTCGAGCCGCTCGACGTGATGCTGGGGATACTCGAGATAGTCCGGCAGAAGCAGGCGGGAAAGGCGGCGGTCTCTAACATGTACGGCAGGGCGGTCAGCGGAAGGGGGAACGAGGCCGCCGTTGAGGCGATTGAGAAGGTCTTCGAGACGACAGACACGGAGTGGCGCGGCATTGGGAGGATCCCGGGCTCCGGACTCAGGCTACGCAGGGAGTACGCGGCAAGCGACGCCGCGGTAAGGTTCGGGATGGGGAAGGTGGCGGCGGACAGCATGCCAGCCGGCTGCGGCTGCGGCGATGTCCTCCTCGGCAGGATCAGACCCGAGGGGTGCGCGCTCTTCGGGAAGGCATGCAAGCCGGAGAGCCCACTCGGACCGTGCATGGTCAGCCTCGAGGGGACCTGCTCGATCGCTTACAAGTACAGGGAGAAGTTCTAGTACGTCCAGGCAGCAGACTACGTCTCGCCCAAGCGACCAGGGCAGGATATAACGGATGCTGGAACGGCGTAGCAGGACATAGCAAGTTAAGGGAACAGGTGACCTGAGAGAGGGGGAGAGTGGAGAAGAGTAGAGCGGATGAAGGATGAAGGATGAAAAATAATAAGGAAGGGAGAGAAAGGACGCCAGGCGGTTCCTTGCGCCCGTCTCGGCTCAGAAGCCCTTCAGCGCAGGCATTGCCGCCCTCAGGCCCTCCCCGGTGGCGCCAGGGAACCCAAGCTCGCCCAGCGCGGCCTCGGTCGCGGAGATCGTGGTGACGACCTCCCGCGGCGTCACTATGCCCATGTTACCAACCCTGAAGATGGAGTCCTTGAGCGCGCCGAACCCTCCGGCGACAACCACGCCGTACTTCTTCCTCAGCTTGTCCCTCAGGTCCTTGGCGCTGATCTTCGGGGGCATATTGATCGCCACGACGACGTTGGACCTGCTCCGCTCGTCGGCGAAGAAGGTCAGACCCATGCCCTTGAAGGCGGCGTAGTAGGCGGATGCGGCCTTCTTGTGCCTTCCGATCCACGCGTCGAGACCGTACTCCAATATCATCTGGAGCGCCTCGTCCAGTGCGAAGAACGTGCTGACGGCGGGCGTGAAGGGCGTCTCCTTCTTGTCCTGCCAGAACTTCCGGTAGCTGAGCAGGTTGAAGTACTCGCTCCGCGGCTTGCCCCGCTCGATCATCTTCCAGGCGTCCCTGCTGACGGAGACCAGGGCCACGCCCGGCGGGGTCGCGAGGCACTTCTGCGACGCGGTTATGCAGACATCGATGCCCCACTTGTCGACCGGCAGGTCGTCACCGCCCAGCACCGATATAGCGTCGACGACGAAGAGGGCCCCGTTGGCCTTTGCGGCCGCCCCGATTGCGGGCAACTCCCTGGCAGTTGTTCCCGTCGAGGTCTCGTTGTATATGACCGCCACAGCCTTGATCTCCCTGTCCCTGCGGAGGGCATCCTGGACCTGCTCCGCGGTGGGGGTTTTGCCCATCTCGACCTTCAGCTCGATGACGTTGGCGCCGAAGGTCCTGAAGTTGTTCGCCAGGCGCTCGCCGAAGGTGCCGCAGACCGGCACGAGTATCTTCTCGCCGGGCAGCAGGATGTTGCTGGCTGCGCACTCGACGCCCCCGGTACCGGAGGCGGTCAGCGCGATGAGGTCGCCCTCGGTCTGGAAGACCTTCTTGCCGTTGGTAATCATGCGCTCGAACATCTCGTGGAATTCGGCGCCCCTGTGGTTGATCATCGGCTTGCACATCGCTGAATAAACCCTGGCAGGCACATTGGACGGACCAGGCAGCATGATGAGCTGAGGCAGACTCATTGTAAATTTTCCCCAATGGACTTACAAACAGATTTATTATATATGTTTCTACCAGTACAAGCTGGGATTCATGTTGACGATCGTAACGCTCACTACTGATTTTCACGGGCACTACGTCGGGGTGATGAAGGGGGTCATCAAGAGCCTATCGCCCGCGACCGAGGTCATCGACCTCTCGACGGAGGTGGAGCCCTTCGGCCTCAAGGGAGGAGCGTTCATACTCTGCTCCTCCTACAAGTACTTCCCGAAGGGGACAATCCACCTCGTGGTCGTCGACCCAGGCGTCGGCACCTCTAGGAAGGCAATCGTCATAAAGACCAAGAACTACATCTTCGTCGGCCCTGACAACGGCGTGATGGCACCTGCTGCGGAGGAGGACGGGATACTCGAGGTCTACGAGATCGGCAAGGGCTTCATAGAGAGGAGGGAGGTCGCGCCCACGTTCAACGGCAGGGATATCTTTGCGCCGGTGGCAGCCTACCTTGCAGACGGCGGCAACCTTAAGGAGCTCGGCAAGCAGCTCCACAGGTTCGAGAGGGTGGAGTTCAAGAGGACCGTCGGGGGCGACTTCGTCTTCGGCGAGGTGATATACGCGGACATGTTCGGGAACCTCACGACCAGCATCAGGGAGCAGGACATCAAGCTCTCAGGTAGCATGGTGGTGACGATAGGCGAGAAGGGGTTCAAGGCGAGGAGGGCGGAGACCTACGCCGACGGGAAGGAGGGCGAGTTCATAGTCCTCCTCGGCAGTGCCAAGCACTACGAGATATCGCTCAGCAACGGCAATGCGAAGAACTCGATGGCCGCGAGGGTCGGCGACAAGGTCACGATAGTAAGGGGATGAGGTGGCTGGTCATGAGGGGTCTGCTCATCGGGAGGTACCAGCCGTTCCACAAGGGACACCTTGAGGTCATAAGGAGCATACTCAAGGAGGTTGACGACCTGATCATAGGGATAGGGAGCGCCCAGATCAGCCACACGCTTGACAACCCGTTCACGGCCGGCGAGAGGATGACGATGATATCCAGCGCACTCAGGGACGAGGGGCTGGCGGGGAGGTGCCCGTTCATAATACCCATACCGGACCTCTGGAACAATGCGCTATGGGTCAACCACGTGAAGTCGCTCACGCCCCGCTTCGAGGTCGCCTACACGGGCAACCCGCTCGCCCAGAGGCTCTTCAGGGAGGGCGGCGTGGAGGTGGGCGTTCCGCCGCTCTTCGACAGGGTGAAGTTCTCCGGGACAGAGATCAGGAGGAGGATGCTGCGCGGGGACGACTGGGAGAGCCTCGTGCCGGTCCAGACGATAGCGGTAGTCAAGGGCGTCCGCGGCGTCGAGAGGATAAGGGACATCTCGAGGAGCGAGAAGATCACTTTCCTCGAGCCAGGCGATGCCTCGCCCTGACCTTGCCCCTGTAGAGCTCAACTCCCTCGCTGCGCAGGAGCGCGGCTTTCAGCCCAAGGTCCCATGCCTCCGGCGGCCCCCCGCCGAAGCCGCCAATGGAGAGGTCGGACCTTACCACACGGTGGCAGGGGACGACCCACGGGAACGGATTGTTTGCCATTATCGAGCCTACGGCCCTAGCGGCGCGCGGGTTCCCAGCTGCCGCAGCCAGGTCCCCGTAGGAGGAGACCGCGCCCCGCGGTATCTCCCGGGCTAGCTCGAGGACCCTCCGGCGGAAGGCGGTCATGCCCTCGAAGGATAGCGGCAGATCGGACCCCCCATCGATGCCGGCCCTGTAGACCGCCTCGCCCATCCTGAAGGCGCGTGGGTCTCCGCAGCCAAGCCCGATGAAAGAGAATCCGCGCTCGGCAAGCGCCTTGATGGTGAGGGACCGCGATGGCTCCCTCTCCTTCGATGGTATCGAGCAGGCGTATAGCGCGCCTGACTCGCCGAATGCCACGGTCACCCACATGCCGTTGACGCGCACGGAAGAGAGGTAGACGGTACCTTGCACTGCCATCGGCCCCGCCAATGAATAATAGGGGATCTGTAATAATAAGTATTGATGGAATTTGAGCGGCAAGAACATAGAGATCGACGGCGCGTACGGCGAGGGCGGCGGTCAGGTTCTGAGGGGGGCGGTTGCGCTCTCTTGCCTCACCGGGAAGGCGGTGAGGGTATTCAACATAAGGGCCAACAGGTCGAAGCCGGGCCTGCAGCCGCAGCACCTGGCCTGCATAAAAGCAGCAGCGGAGGTATCCGGCGCGGAGCTGCACGGCGCCTCGGCCGGGAGCTGCGAGGTGCGGTTCGTGCCTGGGAGGGTCGCGGGCGGCAGTCACTCGTTCGACATAAAGACTGCGGGCAGCGCCATGCTCATGGTCCAGACGCTCCTCCCGATCATGCTGGCGGCGGAGGCGGACTCCGAGGTGAAGATCATAGGCGGCACGGACGTCCCGT
Source organism: uncultured Nitrososphaerota archaeon (assembly GCA_964513415.1). GTDB lineage: Archaea > Thermoproteota > Methanomethylicia > Methanomethylicales > Methanomethylicaceae > Methanomethylicus. Next base: position 1,828 of record CAZEMX010000104.1, on the reverse strand, counting down.
GGAGCCCCCCCGTCGACTACGTGAGACACGTGGTCCTACCGGGGCTACGGTCGATGGGGGTCGGGGAAGGGACTGCGGTCGAGCTCGTCAGGAGGGGGCACTATCCGAAGGGCGGGGGCGAGGTCGTGTTGAGGACCCAGCCGGCGAGGGGGCTGAGGGGGATAACCGCGACTGAGCGCGGGGCGGTCGAGCTCGTGAGGGGCGTCTCGTTCTGCACAAACCTGCCGGACCATATTGCTCGGCGGCAGGCGCAGGCTGCCGACGGGGCGCTGAGGGAGGCGGGCTATGCGAACGTGAGGGTGGCGGCGGAGGTTGCAAGGGAGGAGGGGGGCAGCCCGGGGAGCGGCGTCGTGCTCTGGGCGGAGGCGGTCGGCGCGATGAGGATCGGGGCCGATGCGCTCGGCGCGAGGGAGAAGCGGGCGGAGGCGGTCGGCGCCGAGGCCGCGGGGCGCCTCATGGCTGAGCTGGGGACTGGGATGGCAGTCGACAGCCACATGGCAGACATGATCATACTATACATGGCGATCGCAGGCGGGGCTTCGGAAGTGGGCGTGGCGAGGCTCACAGATCACGCAGAGACGATGATGTGGCTTACGAAGGAGTTCCTCGGCACGGAGTGGCAGGCGCTCAAGTCGCCCTCCGGCGGCGCGGTGATAAGGACAGTAGGGGCTGGCCTGCTGGGATAGCGGGGCGCTTAGGAGGCGGAGAAGGCCGCCTTCAGTGCAGCCTCAAGCTTCCCTACGAAGTCCGCGAGGCCCTCGCTCTTGAGGGCTGAGAGCCGGTCGCCAGGCCCGAAGATCTCCTCGGCGCGCCTCAGCTGCTCAGGGGTCGCTAGGTCGCACTTGTTGAAGAATACGAGGAGTGGGACGCCTTTGAAGGTCGACGACACGTCGTCGTAGAGCGCCTTCTGGCGCTCAAGCGAAAAGTCATTGCGCTCTGAGGCGTCGACGATGAACGCTATCACGTTGGAGAGCCTTCCGAATGCGCTTATGGAGAGGAGCTCGACCTTGCCCCGCTTCGAGAGGGGCTTGTCGAGGATGCCGGGCGTGTCGACTATCTGGAAGGTCATGTAGCCCCGCGTGATGTGGCCTATGATGATCTCCTTAGTCGTGAACGGGTAGGTGCGCGTCTCCGGCTTCGCGGACGAGAGGGCGCGGACGATGGTGGACTTGCCCACGCCAGGGTATCCCGCGAGCACGACGGTAGGGACCGCGGGGTCGGCGGTCGGGAGGCCCCTCATCCTCTCCCGCATCTCGGCTATCGCGTTCAGGTCAGCCTCGGCAGACCTGACGAGGGAGGCGACCCTGCCGAAGTAGGAGCGCCGGATCAGGCCAGCCGCGGCGGGGTTCCGCGTCCGCTTGAGCTTGGCGGCTGTCGACTTCCCGACCTCGCGGATTATGCGGGCCGTGCGGCTAAGCCGTCCGAGGGCGGCCTTCGTCTTGGCGGTGCCGACGAGTATCTCGAGGAGGTCGCTGTAGAAGGGGTGGATGCCCTCTATCGTGGGTACGGACTTCACCAGCCCCTCGAGGTAGCCTGCGGTGACGTCCTCGATGACCTTGATCCTTGCGGCCTCGCGCTTCTTAGCCTTCACTATCGGCGGGACGTAGTCGGACATCTCAAGCTCGGAGCGGTCGTTCTCCCGGTAGGCCTTGTCTATAAGCTCCTCTGACGTGAGGACAGTCGGCATGCTCTCGAATGGCTGTCTCATGGAATATACCCCGGATGGCGTGCGATCGTGATTGTTTGGCATCGAGCACGGCTGGCGTGCGGACCCGCTCGGCTCACCGCCTTGCCCTGCCGCCCGCATGTGATGGCGGGGGGGCGCCGG
>CAZEMX010000103.1:5501-7018 GCA_964513415.1 uncultured Nitrososphaerota archaeon | reverse complement strand
TGGCACATGACAAAAGCGCCACAACTTCCCGGATTTGCATAATCAAACAATTATAAGTACATTTGCAGGAAAAACGGAATGAACGAACCGGAAATCATTATTGCCAAAGAAGTGATTATGTCGCTCCCGTCGTGGGAATTTGAGCAGGAGTATTTGGCTGGATGTGCTCCTGTCATGGCAAGAAATACCAAAACAGACTACTCTTTTCTTGACTACGTTAAGGCTGTACGTGATTCCGGCCTAATAATCCAGGACATTTTAATCTACGCCACAAAAGCCGCACTTGAAGAACTCCTAAACGACGGGATGTTGGTTTGCAAACACGGTGTTGCGCTAACGGCGGGCGCAAGGTATTCCGATACGATTGAGAAGTCCGAAGTAGGCAATTTAGTGTTCTGCGATGCGGATGCCAAAATATCTGATTTTTGTTCACGCGGTACGGTTGGGGAAGCGGAACCGCTTATAGGCTATGTAACGCCCGAACAATTCGAGGCAAGAAAGGCCGAAATGTGGAGAACAAAACCGAAACAGTAAATTAGACTCTTTCAATATTCACGCTTCTTTTTTGCCGATCACGTAACAAGTGGTTGGCATTTTTATTTTTAGCACAATATTTGTTACCTTTGCTTGCAAATCCGGCAATTAATGGGTGAACAGGATTTAATCAACCTCCTTACGGAAAATATCGCTTACCAGTTACGGCACCCCGACTACGGTCGGACTTTGGAGATACGGCATTTTGCCACTTCCAGAACAACGGATGAGGGGCAACAGGATGAGGTAGAGAGGTACCGCCGGTATGAGGCCGACAGCCTGAAAGAGCAGCGTAACAGGCTTTACAATTCCTTTACGGGATCGATCATTTCAAGTCTTAGAAAAAACTGGAAGCGCCTGTCAAGGGTTGAGGGTATCCGCGAAACATTCGAGCCGGAAAGTGAATCCCTGACCAAACTCCGCAACGACTTTTACTCCTTCTTTCCGGGCGAATCGCTCAACGACTGGCTTTCCCGGATGTTAGAGCATTTCCAGGTAACAGACCCAAATACGTGGATCGTTTACGAACGGGCGGATATGAGAAACGAGGAAGGGCAAATTATTCTCACAAAGATCTACCCGTTCGTCGTTCCGTGCGTTGACGTATTGAATTTTGAGTACAAGTACGGGTATTTGCAGTGGTTTCTTTGCCGGACTTCCGAGATTGAAAACTTCGTTGAGAACGGCGTTAGAATGTCCAAGGTGCTGGAAACATACTTTCTTTACTCCCCCGGCAAAATAACGCGGATGCGGGAAGTTGGGAAAAACACGGTTAAGGAGCCTAACGAAACGGCGGTTTTGATCGAAGTGTATCCGACCGAAAACGAATACAGCGACAGCCCATCCAATTACCCGAAATTCGTCGGGTCAAAACCAACCAAACAGTTTTATTTAAAGCAGATTAACAACGGCACCAAAGAAGTTCCGGCATTAGTAGCAGGCGCCTACATGGACGAAACGACGGGCCACAAAACCCGTGTACC
>CAZEMX010000103.1:0-5401 GCA_964513415.1 uncultured Nitrososphaerota archaeon | reverse complement strand
CATTAGTAGCAGGCGCCTACATGGACGAAACGACGGGCCACAAAACCCGTGTACCCTGGTTCATGCCAGGCAAGGGTTTGTTGAACGACATTATAAAACTCAAATCAAGTTTGGATGTTTGCTTGACCGTTCACACGTACCCTAAGCGCAGGGAGTTTGTGAAGCCCTGTAAATTCAGTACCCCCGAATTAGGGGAATGCACACGCGGCTACTTAAATGATATACGCGACTCGGAACACCGCTGCCCCTCGTGCGGTGGCACTGGAATTGAGGCAGGATTTACAACAGAACAGGAGAGCATCCATTTGTTTCTGCCAGACGATCCAGCACTACTTTTAGAGTTAAGCAAATTGGCCTTCACTGAGCCGGTAGACGTTACCCTGCCTGAACTGCTCCAAAAGTTGTTAGACCGCCGGACGGAACAATTCATACAGGCCATTTTCAGCAGCGATTCCCACCAAAAGCCCGACGCAAGCGGGGCTAAAACCGCTTTTGAGGTCGCACGTATTAATGAAGGCGTACACGACGCTTTAACGACGTACGGAAAACTTTACAGCCAACACGTCGAATTAGCCTACCGGATCGGCTGCCAGTACCGGGAAATCCCGCTTACAAACGTAGATCATTCCTTTCCGGAGGATTTACAAATTGAAATGCTGGACGAACTTATTGCACGTTTTAAGGCGGCGAAAGAATCGGGAGTAGGTTACGAGGTGGTAAGTTCGATTCGGAAGCGGATTCAACAAAAGACCTTTGAGGGCGACCCAAAAGCACAAAAAAGGATTGCAACCCGGTACTACTGGATGCCCTTCGATGATCGTTCGCCCGAAGATGTGGCAATGATAATCGCTTCGCGTTCACCCGAAGATCGGGACGTGGTTTTGTACCAGAACTTTAAAAGCATCTTTCAGGAAATCGAGGAAGAAAACCCAACGTTCGCGGAAATGGCCGTTCCCAAACAGCGGGAAATATTGAACAAGAAAGTCGATGAATATGTAGGCCGGATTAAGTTGATTGACGCGGATGTGCCGGAAGAGCCGCCGATGTTCCCGGATGAAGATAAACCTAACGAAAAGCCGACGTTTCCGGGAAACGGTGCCAAAGGAATATTAGAATATGACAACCCACAACCGGAAGGAGTATGAACACCGTAACATTTGAAACAGCAAAGGCGCTCAAAGAGGTTGGTTTCCCGCAACCGGAATTAAAGAGCGGACAGTTTTGGTATCACAACTTATTTGCTAAGGATATTGCCGTATTGATTGGCAACACGTTGTATTTTGTTAATGGCACCGGATTTTCGACAATCGGATCAAATAGGGATTTAATATTTGCGCCGACGGCGGATGATCTTTTACAGGGGCTACAGGATTGCAGCCTTACCTTTTACGGCGGGAAGTACTTGGTTTTAGAGCGCGATACCGGAAACGGGAAATCAGATTGGGGCGATAATCCAGCGGAATTAGCGGCAGGCGTTTGGTTAGAGGTTAGGAATGGAGAATTGATTAACTCTGAAAACGGCGATGATCGAACAATTTGGATGCCCAAAGACGGGACGTATATAATGACATTTGACCCCGAAACCACATCAATAACATAATGCCCGACTATCGCAAACTAAACGAGCGCCGCATAAAGGAGGCCACTAATTCGGGCGTTTTCATGGATGCCCTCGTTAGGAGTTTGCAAGCGGCTTTGTACGGTTTGGTAATCGATTGGGTTTCGGGTAAAATTGAAACGGTAGATGGCAGAATGAAATACAGCGCGTCTAATTTGGGCAAAGTAGCTGGTTTGTATTTGTTGTTTGAAAGGTTTTCAAAGTCATACCAAAAGACCGTATTGGGCGGCATACTGGATCGGGCAGCGCGAATATTCGGACTGACAAAAGAGTATTACGACGAAATAAAACCCGCGCCTGAAAGCGTACAAGACGCCGCACGGCGGTTAACCCTTCAAAGATGGGGGTACAATGTGAACACCAAGCAGTTGATACCAGGGGGATATATGGAAAAGTTGTTTGCAAACGAGGGAGTGGCAAGGAATGTAGCGGGTTTAGTCAATCGGGCGATAGCCGGACAAATGAGTTTGGCAGACTTTCAAAAACAGTTCCGAAAGGTGTTTATCGGCAGACCGGGGCAGGGAATGTTAGAACGGTACTGGAAAACAAATTCCTTTGATCTGTTCCAAAAGATTGACCGGGCAGCCAACCTTGTCTATGCTGACCGCCTGGGCCTCGAATATGCGATTTACAGCGGCACAGTGATGGACACGACGCGGCCCTGGTGCGAGAATCACGTTAACAAGGTTTTTTCGAGAGATGAGATTGACGCTTGGAAAAATCAGTCGTGGCAGGGTAAAATAACAATCGGGTACGACCCGTATTTAGATGCAGGCGGGTTTAACTGCCGGCATCATTGGAGTTTTATTAGCACCCCGATTGCCGAACATTTAAGACCGGAACTAAAAAAGTAGTTATGCCAATCACTGAAGACGTAATTTTAAACAAATAAATGCCAACACTTCTTTCAAAACGGCGATTTACGATTGATGACGGGGTTGACCTAACCACCGTCACCCCGGTTAATTCCGGGTTGAAGTACCGTTGGCAGTTGGAAGAAGGAACGCGGTTTTACCGAAAGAAACTAACAACCAAACTACTTTTCAAAAAAGCGGATTACACGTTTTTTAAAGCCTTGTACGACCTCGGAACGTGTAATGATATTGTATTGACAATTGAGGTTTATTGCGGGGGTGAATGGTCAATAGAATACACTGGCCGGATCATTATTTCCGACGGTGACTACCACTTGGACAGGTGCGAAGTAACATACCAAATACTTCCGAATGACCTTTATGAGTGCATGGCCAGGGCGCTAAAAACGCCGCTGAACTTTCTGGACTATGGCACGAAAATGACCATGCAAACCATTTTCGGCACCGTAGAAACAACGACATGCACCTACAACGATGTTGAATTTGGTTCACCCACCCTAAAGCAGTTTTTCAAATCCTGTTGGTTTGGCGGTACGCAGTCAATAAATATCGGTTTCACGCCGGAGGCGGATGTTGCTTGGAGGCCGATTGTACACAATCAGGATTTTGATACACCTACTTCCGGCCAACTCCAATTAGTTACCACATGGGCCAGGGAAACAGTCAATTACCCCGGCGGCCCGCCGCCCGGAAACGGTTGGTATAACACAACGGGCGATACATGGGTGCGCCCCGTCTTGTACGGCAAAGTGATTCAGGACGAATTTAACTACACCCCTGTAGATCAATACAATTTTGAGGCAGAGGTAGCCGACGTTGACATCTCAAATGGGCGGCTTTTGTCGGAAGTTATTACCGGCGTAATTGCCGCATTGGGCTGTGAAATTGTCGACGTGCGCAGCGACTTTTTGAACATTAACCCGCCGGGCACGGCACCATCAAACGCGGCTTACGATTGGGCAACCGATTACGCGCAAACGCTGTTGATTTTCCAAAAATCCGACATTGTGCGGGCATCCGCAACGGCTGACGCTATCCGGCTAACGCTCACCTTAGGCGATTTATTGAAGGCCCTGCAAGATAGCCTGAATGTGTATTGGGCGTTGGAGCCGGACGGGGCCGACTTTGTTTTGCGCATCGAACATTGGAGTTATTTTGACGGGAACAACGGCACCGACCTAACCACGTTGGACGGCGGCAAGTATATTGTCGGAACCAACCAATTCAGCGCCGAAGGTTCAATCCCGGCTTTAGAAAAGTTCTCTTATCAGGAATCTTTTGCAGACGACTTTTTGGGAAAGCAAATCGAATACCCGCAGGCGTGTAGCGATTCAGATAACGTAATTGACTACTCCCTTTCGCAGATGTGCGCCGACGTTGGGGGGCTTTTGGATAACACAGACGCCGGACTAACCGGGTTTGTGATTGTTTCGGCCTTTGAGATTGACACCAACACGTATTTGATCGACAACACGAACGACGAAGCAAACGGCGCTATGGCATGGCGGGTTTTGTTCCCGGCTCTTTGGGCGTACGGAAGATACGGGCCGGAGGCGACCACAACGGCGGGCGCTTTCACTGTGGAGACTGTAAGAAAAAGAAAGACGCAACCCCCGATTAAATTCAAATATTGCTGCGATAATGGCGAACCAAACCCAACCGAACTAATCCAAACCGGATTGGGTTGGGGTCAGGTTGCCGGGATGGAATTAGATACCGAACGAGATACGATGACTGTTAATTTACTTCACTGATGATACCAGCAAATCCGGGCAACCTCTTGCCGGCATACCTCACCCCGTCGGCTAACGCAGTTCAGCGATGGCAGCGGCACCGCTTGACGGGTCAGGATCGGATACCGTTCGGCCTGACAGCGCCGCGCAACCGGCTGTTGCCGATGCAGTTGTATGTCGATGGCGACGCAAGCACAGATACAATCGTTTGGGAATTACGAAGCCCGATCAACGACGCCACGACATACATCCTTGACACTGATTTGCTTAGCATTGACGTTAAAGCCGACCTTTCCGGGTACTGGATCACATGGAAGGCTGACGAATCTATTTCGGGCGATGAAGCACCGTTTTACGCAGACACGGCGCCGTGCGGGTTTTGGTATCCGCGATTTACAATCGAAGGCGTGAAGTACGATTTTGAGGTACTTTACCTGAAAGACATTTGCGGCATGGATGACGCCCGTTTGGAGATTGTCCCGGATTCGTGTTCTGTTGATGGCTCAGACCTTATCTTCTCCTTACAGGCAACGGTTTTTAGTGCCCCCGGTTATGTGTATTCCTTGCAAAAATTTGTATTGGGTTGGTCTTCTATTTCGGATCAGGAAACGTACGAAATAACATTGGTGGAGGGCAACGAAAGCGCGTCACTTCGCATTGAGGTAGAAACAATTTGTGGTTTGGTGTTGACGCGGGATTACGATGTGACGTGGACAAGTGGCGACGCCTGCAACACCCTAACGCTATCCCTTGTGGATGAGGGGCAGGTAGCGGGGTTAGATGTTGGGCAAAACCCGACGTGGAGAATGAAGTTTAAGAATACACAAGACAAGGGGAATGTACTTTATTCGCAAGGGTACGAGCAATGGTTTTACCTTAACCCGATTTGGGATGTTCCCCCCATCGAGCGAAACACAGAAATTGAAGTAGACGGGAACGGCACCGAAACCCGACGTTTTACGCGAACCGTTGAGAAAAAGAGATTTGAAGCGGCAGACCTGCCCGACTATCTGTTAGGTTTTCTGGCAAAGGCCGGCGATAACGACACGATTAATTTGGAGGAAATCGAAACCGGAGACACTTACACCATAACGAATTTGACGTTTGAAAGCCGCCGACAAGGGGCTGAATTGAACATAGGTATTTTCACATTTGACGCCGAAATAGAGATATTT
>CAZEMX010000102.1:0-7032 GCA_964513415.1 uncultured Nitrososphaerota archaeon | reverse complement strand
GGCCGCCTTGATGCCGAAGAGCGCCGTCAGCGCCGGGCCCTTGTCGTCGGTCGTGTAGAGTTCGTACAGGCCCATGATCTGCTTGCCGAGCCGCCGCCGGTCCTCAAGTGGCATGATCGTCTTGGACAGCGCAGCAAGCGCCGTGGACTTGAACCTGAACAAGTACGGGAACTCCTGCCCCTCGACGATCACGATGCCGAGAACCTGCTCGCGGGCCGCGGTGCCGCGCCCGTTCTTGCCGGACCCTTCCCGCAAATCCTCGGCGGGAACGCGGTGCTTCTCGCCCGCGGGGATGACGTAGACCGGGAACTTCTGGCCCTCGATGAACTTCACGATGACCTTCTCGCCGCCGAGCAGCGCGACGCGGACCGTCGCGCCCAGCCCGACTTTGGCGAGGCAATCGATGAACGTGCCGCGCTTGTGCTCGCCGTACGCGGCCTCCTCGGTCGCCGAGCCCTGAAAGAGCTTGAGTTCGCCGAGCCGCAGCCCGCCCTCGTCGCCCTTGATCGACACGCCGCCCACAAGCTCGTCGGCCACCGCCAACGCGCCGGCGGGCTCAGACTTCGACAGATTCGATCCGTTGCCCTTTGCCATTCGATACCCTTTCACTGTTAGGATCGGCGGAACTGAAGATCGAGAACACTCTCGACCCCGAGCCCCGCCGGGAGTCCCTTGCCCGAGTCTACCAACTCCATCACCGCCTTGTCATTGAGACGCCGCTGCACGAGGTGAGACATCCCCTGAGTCCCCGCCCACTCGACGATCACCGGCCACAACGCCGGATCGTACTTGGCGTACCACTTGCGGTTCACCGTCAGCGTCAGCCCGGCAATCCCGGTCTTTGCGCCATCGACGAACTGGCCCCGTGCTTCCAGCCCGGCGCGGAGTTGCGATTCGATCTGGTTGAGTTGATCGGTCGTCGCCTTGACCGCCGCGTTCTGGTCGTCCTTCAGGTCGAGCAGGCGGCGGTAATCGGCGAGGAGGGTGGCTTCGTCGATGACTGTCGCTGTGGCTTGATCCGGCATGGCGTTCTCCGTATGATGCAACCGATGGCAAAGTCTAGCAAACCACTCCCGGCGCGTCAAGTCCCTGTGGCCGACGCCGCCAAGATCGCCCGCGTCCCGCTCCGCACTGTGTACGGATGGATTTCGCGGGGACTTCTCCACAAAGAACGCACCAACAAAATCCGCGTCCCTCTGGCCCGCGTGCTGGAACTTGCAGACTCGCCCCCGCGTTGATACTGTGCCGATCGAGCGGGGGGCACCCGCCACAACCCAGAGGCCGATTGTCCCCCGCCCGCCACGCGAGGCGCACCGCCCCCCGCGCGGAGCGAGCGGGTTGGGGACAATCGGCCTCGCTCATGGCGCACCACGATGCACGCGATACCGTCGGCGTTGAAAGACTCGCCCCGCTGGGTCGTCTGGAAATCAGAAACACGGGGGGAAGGCAAGCCGACAAAGGTGCCGTACCGCGCCGACGGGCGCGGCAAGGCGTCGAGCACCGACCCGTCAACGTGGTCCACGTTCGCGGCGGCGAGCAAGGCCGCGCCCAACTACTCCGGGCTTGGCTTCGTGCTCGGCGATGGTTTCGCCGGGATCGATCTGGACGGCTGCCGCGACCCCGAATCGGGCAAGATCACCGACGCTGCCGCACAGATCGTCGCCGACTTCAACACCTACACCGAGGTCAGCCCGTCCGGAACCGGCGTCAAACTTTTCTTCCTTGGTCGCAAGCCTCCGGGCGTCGGCTCCGCCAAGCCCGGCGCCGACTTCAAGCAGATCGAGGTCTACGACTCGGGCCGGTACTTCGCGGTCACCGGCGCGGTGTTCGTCGGCACCGGCGTCGAGGACCGTGCCGAACAACTGACGGCGCTCTGCCGCGAACTCTGGCCTGCGCCCGCGGCGGCGACGTACACCCGCCCGTCGGACGCCGCGGTGACCGCCGACGCACGGACGCTGGCCCGCGCCGAGCAGTACCTCGACAAGATTCCGCCCGCGATCGACGGCCAGAAGGGGCATGCGCAGACCTACGCCGCGGCGACATGCATGGTTCACGGCTTCGGGCTCTCCGAGGCCGAAGCCATGCGGCTCCTCCTGACGCGCTACAACGATCGGTGCCAGCCGCCGTGGACCGAAAAGGAATTGCTCCACAAGGTCTCTGACGCCGCGTCCAAGCCGCACTCTAAGCCGTACGGATGGCTCCGCGACCAGAGGGGCGCGGTCGAGTGGTCCAAAGAGATCACACAGTCCGAGCTTGACGCGCTGGGGTGGATGCCCGGCGATCCGGAACCACGGCCTTCCGGAGACGGCGCCGTGAGCACCGCAACAAAGACGACCACGGCGCCGTCGCCGCCCGAATCACTCCCGGCGCGCGGCGGCGTATCGAACGTACTTGTGGGCTGGAAAAACACCGACGACGGGCCGGTGCAGGTGTTGTCCTACAGGCGGATCGCGGACATTTCCGCGGCGCTGATCGGCGCTACCAGAGGTTGGCCCAAGTGTGCCAACGGGCTCCTTTTCGGCGTCCGCGAGTCGCCGCCCGGCTTCCTGCCGGGGCCAGGAAACGTCAGGTACTTCGGTCAGCCCGTCGATCTATGGGCGTGGGTCGCCGAGACGGTCGATCCGTTCTGGTCGCGGGCCGCGAAAGTCTCCGACGCTGACGGGCACCCGCGGACGCCGGCCACGAAAGAGGAGTTCCACCGGCACCTCCGCGATTGTGCCGCCCAGCGGTTCACGCATGTTGCCTACCTCCCCCACCATCCTCCGATGGCAGGGGTCTACTACCTGCCGTGCGACCTCCCCACGGCGACGGGAAAGCGGCTCGCCGAGTTTCTGGCGATGCTGAATCCAGAAACAGAGTTTGATCGTCAACTCATGCTGCTCGCCATGTTGACGCCTCTGTGGGGCGGCGGGTATGGGCAACGCCCGGCGTTCGTCTTTGATTCCTCGCACGGGCAGGGGAGCGGCAAAACGCAGACCGCCGAAACCATCGCGGCGATCTTTGGCGGGGCGTTCCGGATCAACCCGCGGGAGGACTGGGAGACGGTCACCAAGCGCCTGATGTCAGACCGCGCCATGGCCCAGCGGGTGATTCTCTACGACAACGTGAAGTCAAAGCTGGCGGGCCAGGAGTTCGAGGGCCTTATCACTGGGAAGGAAATCAGCGGCTGGAGGCCGTTTCACGGGAATTACAGCCGCCCCAATGACCTCACGGTGTTCATCACCAGCAACACCGCCCGCGGCTCGAAGGACATCGCCAGCCGAGCGGTGACGATCCACATTGGACCGCCCCGACCGGGCGTGGTGTTCGGCGGCACGGCGTTCGTGGAGGAATACCGGGCCGAACTCGTGGCCGACCTGATCGCGGTTCTGGCGGTCATCAAGGGCAAGGTGAGCGACGAAAACCGGGACAGGTTCGGAGAGTGGCAGAGCGGGGTTCTGTGTTGTCTTCCCGATGCCGACGCGCTGGCGGAGCTTATCCGCGAACGGCGTACCGAACTCGACTCGGATTCGGAAGAGGCCGAAGAGATCGCCGCGGCGATTCAGGCGTGGGTCAGCAAGGAAAACCCGGCGAGCAATTCTGACGGTCGCCGAAGGATCACCAGGGACCAGATGCGCGGGCTCCTGCTCGCCGCCAAGATCGTTCCCGAGGACATGGGAAAACGGGGTGTGTACGGGTGGCTGTGCAACATGCTCGGCACCCATGGACCTTTGGCGCAACTCGCCGATGATCGGTCGTCGGCGGACGGTGGCCGTGTCTGGCTCTGGACCGAAAAGCACGACATCCCGGTTTGAGTCGGTCCGAGTTGCGCCAAATACGGGGCGTTGCGCCAAGTTGCGCCAAGCGTTGCGCCAAATGCAACCCATTGTATTTCCTACCCTTATCTCTCTTTTTGGCGCATTGGCGCAACAAAAGGTAATAGGAGGGGCAAGGATAAAAATTGGGAGAGAGAAGCAGACGCGGAGCGTGTAGAGGCTCCACGGAAGTTGTGTCAATGCGCCAAATTGGTATCTGTTAGCGCATGAAAAACCCCCGCCGTCATGCACTTCCCCGGCGGGGGTCAAACACGCGGCCCGCGGGGAGCCCCGCAGTCGGCCACGCTCCAATCACGCTTTGCTGGCCCTACGATCCCACGGGCGGCGTCGGCACGTCCGACAGGTGCGGCGGCACCCACTCGACGCCGGGTGTCCCGGGGCCGGACTCCAGCCAGTCCGTGTGGAATCCCTTGGATCGGTCCGGGCGGGCGCCGATGGTCGAGTGGCCGACCTTGCCGCCGACCTCCCGGGCGTGGGCCAAGGCTTCGCGTTCGGTCAGGTGCCAGCGGCGCTTGGGGATCACGGCTTCCCCCCGGCTGGCGCGGCAGCTGCAATCAGGGCATCGGCGTACATGAGGGAGCAGTTCGCCAAGACCTCTGGTTCTCGCTCGCCTTCAACGTCGGCGAGCATCCCCGCCATCGCTTGCCCCGCCAACCACATGCGCAGAGACATGCCGGGATGCTCGTAAGCGGGTCCGAGAAACGTTCCCGCTCCATCGCCGGAATGTTCGGGATACTGAGCATTACCGTCTTCTTGGACAGTTGCTGGAAACGCCGGTCCGCCGTCATCGATCGCTTTGCTCATGCCCATCTCCTGTTGCGTTCCTGGTTCGCCCGCTCCTCGCGTTCCTCGTCCATCGCCCGCTGCTCGTCGGTCGGGTCAGACCCCCACCCGTGGCTAGAACGACGAGACGCCGCCAAGGTGCCACGACTTCTCAACCTCGACCATCCACGCGATCAGCCGCTTTAATTCGGCGCGGCTCTCGATGACCACAGATTCGTTGTCGTTCGAGTCCATCGTCTTGAGGCAGTCGTACACGCCGTCTCCGTCCAAGAAAAACTGCATGACGTATCGATTGTCCTTCAACTCTTTCCTCCGCGGCGCGGAGAACTCCATCCCCTTGACCAGCGCCACCGTACCGCCCGTCATTCGTGTCGATCTTCCCGTCTTCTTCTTCATCGTGAATCTCCTGTAAAAGTCACCGCTGGCGGTACGCCAGCCAGTTCAGTTCGTCCTCGCGCCGCTCCTCCTGCTCCTCGACAACCTCAGGCGGCAACTCCGCATCGCCCGACTCCTCAATCTCGCGGGCCTTGGCGCGGAGGTCGGCCAGCGCCATGGTGCGGCGCAGCATCCTCGCCCCGTACCCCGCGCAGTCGCCGCCGTCAGGCGCTTTTCGTCCCGCTCCCGCCGCGTCGGTCGTCATGGGATTATCTCCAGTTTTCGTTCGATCTTGCGGACCGTAATTTCGCCGCACACGAGCGCGACGCATCCGAGAGCGAGAGCAACGTCGGTCGTGTCAGAAAGTCCACGGTCTACAATTTTGCAGAGCCGTTCGTAGTGTTCAGACTCCATCATGTGCCACAACTGATCTCCGTTGGCCCGCAGAGCAACGGCGCTGTCGGTATGCGTACTCATCGTCCTCCCCCCCACGCCTGCCACGCGCGCAGGGCGACGAACGCCAGCACCAGGATCACCACCAGCACCATCCACCACGGCGGCACGAAGCGGGCGAGGTCGCGGGCGGTGGGTTGTGGTGCCAACTCGGGCCGCACCTTGCCGTCCGGCCCGATCATGTACCGCATCGCATCGACCGCGTGGTCGCTGGAATCGTCGTAGTCGCTCGGCGGCATGAGATTGTCGCGCGGCGGGCCGTACTTCCAATCGAAGCCATCGACCGGCTGCCCGCGATGATCGACGTGGTAGCCGCGCGGTCCGATGGCGACGGGCGGTGTGGTGTGGTCGGTGGTCATGGCAACTTCGCTCCTTTCGGCATGTGCCGCACGATCCGATCGAATCTCGGGCGCAGGTTCGCCGCCCCGATGTCCCGCATCAACCCCTCCAGCACGCGCGGGTGCGTCACGCCTTCGTTGGGCCGCGCCATCGCCTCGCGCAGCGCCTGCATGGCGATGGCGCGGCGGGCTTCGGCGGAGGGGGTGGGGAGGGGGAGACTCATGTGGTGGCTCCATGCTCGTGGAACTTTTCAATCTCGTCGCAGATGTCGTACAGCCGCTTAGCGCGGTCTTTCAGGATGGCGACGCCGGATCGTGCCGTGATCGTTGTGTCCGTGTCGCCGATTCCAAACCGCCCAACGTCAAGCATTTCAACGGTCAACTCAGAAGCTAATGCGGCCACGCGCTCGGCGGTGGACTGGATCGACTTGGGGGCCTCAAAGAAGTCGCCCATCTTGAGGAGCATGTACCCAGCGACCATCTTGGCGCATATCTCCATCACAAATTGCGACTGCGACTCCGCCAACGTGCGATCGAGTTTCCCGGCCATGCTTCAATCTCCTTGAATCCACGCCGGACCTTGTGGGGTGCGGCGGGGCGTGCGGGCTCGGGCGCGTCCGCCCGGTTTACGTCAACTTCGGAGTGCCCGGCGTGGCCGTCGTCTCGCATCGTCGCCGCCGCACAGACCCCGCCGCGCCGTCGCGGGGCGGGGGAGGAATCAACTCGTCTTACCCTGCTCCTTGCTCCCGCGAGCGGTGGGGGTGAGGGCGGAGATCCGCCCGGCTTTCCATTCGTCCACGATCACCGCGAGCGCGTCCACCATCGGCGAACGCCGCTCCCGCGCGAACGCCTGAACCACCCGGAACGTCGCCGTCCTGATCTTCACCGGATGTTTCGCCGTGTCGCGCTTCTTCATAATCCCGGCACGGCCCAGTCAAGGGCAGCGCGGGAAGCCGGGGCCGAGGGCACCCCGGCGGACGGACTAGACAGGCTTTCCGCAGGCTTCGGCGTACCGCGCCTCGCCCATGATCTTCCGGCGAGTGTCGTCGATCTCTTTCCAACCATCGTCGGCGCGGCAGTATGCCAACTCAGCGATGCGCTCCTCGCCGTTCTGGAACTTGGCCCACCACATCATGCCGTAGCCGACACGCTCTGCGGCAATCTTCTCGTCCTCCGCGTACTTCTTGGACTTGCTCCATTTGGCGTGGCCCCAGTCTTTACCCCAACCCTGTTCGGAACGTGATTCTGCGCGAGCGCCATTCGTCTCA
>CAZEMX010000101.1:0-7099 GCA_964513415.1 uncultured Nitrososphaerota archaeon | reverse complement strand
TTTATGAAGAAACAGGTTTTTTATTGATTAATGAAGATATAAATCTTGGTAATAAATCTTATTTATTTTCATTAGAAGAAGAAAATTATTATAAAAACTATATACCATATATCGAGGTTTCTTATGAAAAATAATATTAATTTAGATGATGAAATTAAAGAAGTTATGGCTGATATATTTGGCATTGAAAAAAATTTAATCGAAGAATTTTCATCACCAGAAACTATTCCAAATTGGGATAGCCTTCGGCATATGAATTTAATATTATCTTTAGAAAAAAAATTTAACATTCAATTTACACCTGATGAAATGATGGAATTATTAAATTTTAAATTAATTTATACTATTGTGAAAGAAAAATATGAAACAAATAACTGATAAATCAATATCTCTTCTTTGTTGGGGTTATAATGAAGAAGAAAACATTTTAAATTTTTTAGAAAAATCAACTGAATTACTCGAAAAAATAGTTCGTGAAAAAATAATGGATGATTATGAAATTATTTTTGTTGACGATGGTAGCACAGATAAAACTTTAGAAATTGCTAAAAAATTCAAAAATGAAAAAAATAATAAATTAATAATTTTAATAAATACCAAAAATATGAATGTAGCATATTCTTTTAAACGAGCATTAAACGCAGCAACAAAAAAATATATCTTCTGGCAAACTATTGATTGGTCTTATGATATTTCGAATTTACCGGAATATTTAAAATATTTAAAAGATTATGATGTTATTCAGGGTATTCGAAGAAAACCTGTAAATATAAAAATAAAATTTTTAAAACCATTTGCTTTATTATTAAAACTGTTTGGTATTAAACATTTGACAAAAAGGTCAGATACAATACCAAAAGCATTTGTTTCAATAATTAATTATTTGCTAATAAGATTATTATTTAGAGTTCCTGTTTCTGATTTTCAGAATGTATCAATTTATCCAACAAATTGGATAAAAAAACAAAAATTAGAAGCAAACAGCTCTTTTGCTAATCCAGAATTAATAATTAAAGCATATTGGTCAGGCTTAAAAATAAAAGAAGTTCCAATAAATTTTATACCACGCCAATTAGGTAAAGCAAAAGGAACTAAATTAAAATCAATTATGAAGTCAATCAGAGATATTTTTAAGTATTGGTTTAAATGGATAATTTTAAATGACTTTCAGAATAAGAAAAAAGGAATAATTGACAGAAGTTTTAATGATTAATTTTAAAAACAAGAAAACGATTATTATATTAATTAAAATATTTTTAGCATTATTTTTAATAATATTCTTAATTACAACAAATCAATTAGACTTTAAACAATTATTTTTTTTATTCAATAAAAATTATATACTTATTATTTTTTTTATTTGCAGTATTGGTGTTTATTTAGTGCAATTTTCTACCGCGTTGAGATTGTTTATTTTATTAACTTCTATAAATTATAACATAGGAATATTAAAAATTATTAAATATACTTTTATCGGAAGTTTATTTAATATGATTTTACCAATAAATATTGGAGGCGATATTGTAAAAGGATATTATATTTTTAAAAATGAATTAGAAAAGCAGGGGCGAACAATAGGAATCTTAATTATTGATAGATTACTTGGTTTATTATCTTTGTTCATTATAAGTATTTGTTCAATAATATATTTAATATCAACCAATAAATTATCTTTATGTAATATTTTTAAAAAAATAAATATATTTTCAGTCATAATAATAAGTTCAATTTTTTTATTTTTATTTTTTTTAATTTTATATAAAAATTGGTTAGAGTGCTTAATAAAAAAAATAACAAAAAAACCTATTATATTAAATTTAATCGAAGGTTTTACTATTCTCACAACTAATAAATCTCAAATCTTTATTGCAATCATAATCGGACTTTTTTCGCATTTAATAACTTTGATATGCTTATTTTTAATATCATATTTTATTGATGAAAAACTATTAAATTTTATTCAATATATCTCAATTAGTGCTGTTGTAATATTAATTGGTAATATACCTCTTACACCAGGGAATATTGGTTGGTTGGAATTTATTGGTTCTATTGGTTGGCAATCTCTTGGTTCAAATAATGGAGCATTGACTTTTTTTATTTGGCGAATTATATATTTAATAAATATATTGATTGTTTATTTATTTTTTTTATTTATATTTAAAAAAGAGATAACAAAATGATGCATACAAATAAAGTATATTCAATTAGAGAGGAAGCAAAAGAATTTCCAATGATGTGTGTTATATCTTTTGTATATGTTTGCAATGCGCAATGTCCGAATTGTCCTTATAATAATTCAGATATTCGTTCTTCATATAAAGATGCAATTTTTATGAGTGAAGAAATATTTAAAAGAATTGCTGATGAGTGCGGCCAATATAAATCTGTGATAAGAATTTCAGGCGGTGGTGAACCAATGCTTCATCCACAAGCAATTGAATTAATAAAATATGCAAAAGAAAAAGGAGCGAAAATTGGGTTAATAACAAATGGTTCTAAATTTGATAATGAAAAATTATATGAACTTATAAGTATTAATGTAGATGTAATTGAATTTAGTGTTGACGCTTGTGATGAAAAAACTTATAAAATGGTAAGACCAGGATTGGATTGGAATAAAACTTTTTCGAATATAAAAAAAGCAATAGAACTTAGAAATAAATTAAAATCACAAACATTAATTATTGTTAGTGCAATAAATCAAAAAGGCGTTAATATAAAAGAAGTTGAAGAATTTTGGAAACCAATTGTTGATAAAGTTCAAATAAGAAAATATTTAACCTGGGGTTATAATCAAGATTATTCAGCAGACCCAACACCTTATCTGCCCCCAGAAGAAAGAATACCCTGTCCCTGGCTTTTTGAAAGACTTAATATTGATTCACGAGGCGATGTAACTTTATGTGGCGAAGATATTGCTTTCAAATATAAATTTGATAATATTATGAAGCATTCTATTAAAGAAATATGGTTAGGTGAAAAATTTAATTTTTTTAGAGAAAAGCATTTAAATAGGCACGGCGACGAAATTGAAATTTGTTCAAAATGTCCTGATTGGAAATATCGTTCCTGGCAATATAATTATTGGAAAATTTTAAACGATGCAAAAAATAAAAGAAAATAAAAAAATTATTGGTATTTTACAACCAGGTTATTTGCCGTGGTTGGGTTTTTTTGAACAAATAATACAAAGCGATATTTTTGTAATTTATGATGATGTTCAGTATGATAAACATAGTTGGCGTAATCGTAATAGAATAAAAACAGCAAATGGTGTGCAGTGGTTAACTGTTCCTATTTCTTTTTCTTTAAATGAAAAAACAAAAATAAAAGATGTAAAAATTAATAATAATTTTTGGCAAAAGAAACATTTTCAAGCCATAAAACTTAATTACAGTCGTGCAAAATTTTTTAAAAATTATATTGAAATATTTGAAAATGCATATACAATGAATTGGAAATATTTAATTGATTGTGATATGTATTTTATAGAAAAATTAATGGAAATTTTAAATATTAAAAATAAAAAAATTTATTTTTCATCTAACCTAAATATTACTGGCAACAGAATTGAAAGACTGATAAATATATGTAAATATTTTGACGCTAATATTTTTTATGAAGGTTCTGCTGGTAAAAATTATATTAATATTACTGAGTTTGAAAAAAATGGTATTCAAGTTATTTTTCAAGATTATTGCCATCCAAAATATAATCAATTATATGGTGAATTTATTCCATATCTTTCTGTTATTGATTTGATTTTTAATGAAGGAGAAAATAGTTATAATATTATTTTAAATAAAAATGAACAGGAATAATAAATATGAAAAAAACAATATTAATTACAGGCGGAGCAGGATTTATTGGAAGTAATTTTGTTAGGTATATTTATAATCATTATCCAGACTATAGATTAATTGTTCTTGATGCTTTAACTTATGCTGCGAATATTGCATATTTGCCAGTTGATATTAATAAAGATTATGATAATGAAAGATTAATATTCTGGTATGGGAATATTAAAAATGGTGAATTAGTTGATACATTAGTTTCGCAATCTGATATTGTTGTTCATTTTGCTGCTGAAACTCATGTGACTCGCTCTATTTATGATAATTATTTATTTTTTGAAACTGATGTTATTGGCACACAAACTATTGCTAATTCAGTTTTAAAATATCGAAATAAAATTGAGCGATTTATTCATATCTCAACATCAGAAGTATATGGCACAGCAGAAACTGAAAAAATGAATGAAGACCATCCTTTAAAACCATTAAGTCCTTATGCTGCTGCAAAAGCAGGTGCTGATAGATTAGTTTATTCTTATTGGAAAACTTATGAAATACCAGTAATTATTGTTCGACCATTTAATAATTATGGTCCTCATCAACATTTAGAAAAAGTTGTGCCAAGATTTATAACAAGTTGTATATTAAATGAAAAATTAAAAGTTCATGGTGATGGTTTAGCAGCAAGAGATTTTATTTATGTTGAAGATACCTGTAAAGCACTTGATATAATTCTACATTATGATATTAATAAAATAGCTGGCGAAATCTTTAATATCGCCAGTGGTTGTCATAGGACAATATTATCAATAGCAAATGATATTGTCAAATTAATGAATAAAAGTGAAGAACTAATAACTTTTATTGGCGATAGACCTGGTCAGGTATTTAGACATACTGGTGATTATTCGAAATTTAATAAGTTAACTGGCTGGTCGCCGCAAATTGATTGGCAAAAAGGTTTAATTAAAACAATTGAATGGTATTCAAATAATGTTAATATTTGGACACCAATGATTTGGATGCGTGAAGTTCCGATTATTACAAAATCTGGTAAAAGAGAATTGCATTAATTAAAATCAATAAATTTTTTATGTTAAAAAAAAATTTTTTTATTTTATTTAGCATATTAATAATTCTTTTTTTATATTTATTACAAATAGCATATTTAGGAATTGGTGGATGGCTCTGGCCTGATGAGAGATATATACAATTTTTTTCTTTATATTTTTGGAAGAATTATAATTTAGGTGAATTTATAAAATCACCGCCTGTAATTATCATAATGGCAATCATAAATGCTATTATTTTTTTATTTTTAAAAATTATGAATATTACTTATAATTTAAGTGATTTTGCTGCTTATTCAATTATAAATTCTGATCTTTTTACTTATGCAGGTAGATGTTTTTCAATTCTTTCTGCTTTTGGCGTTATCTTTTATTCTTACAAACTCTTAAAAAAATATCTCGAAATTGAAATTGTATTAATAACAATTTTATTTTTATTTGCTTCTTATTCTTTTATCTGGTCAGCTACAATTTACAAAGAAGATATGTTTGCTTTTTTGATTTTAGTAATTTTTTTATATTATCTTTCTGAATATCTTGATAAAAATAATATTAAATATTTATTTATTGCTTCATTTATTAGTGGTTTTAGTTTGGGGGTCAAACAAAATAATTTAATTATTATTATTGATGTTTTTATTGTTCTGATTATTTTTTATAAAAAAATAAATCTTAAAAATATTTTTTATGTTTTATTTTTTTTATTTTTTGGTTTACTTGTTGGCGACCCTTATTTAATATTTTCAATAAAAGATTCAATTATTATAAAATGGTTTTTAGGTATGTTATCTGTTTTATTCCCAGCAGTTAGAAATATCATTTTCAAAATAATACCTACTTATAAAACTGAATTTTTTAATCTATTATCATCATATAAATTTCAACATTTTCATATTGGTGAAAGCGGTGATAAATGGCAAAGCTTTATTTCATCTATTTCATTTCAATCATTTAATAGTATAATTTTTTATTTTGGTTTCTTAGTTATTTTATTCTTTACAATAAAATTTTTTATTGAACTTTTAAAAAATCATTCTATTTTCCAGTCAAAAACTAAATATATTATTTTGTTGCTACATATTTATTTTTATTTACTATTTTTTTTAAAATATGAAGTTAAAGAATTTAGATATTTATTCCCTATTCTTCTTTTTATATTTTCATTTGCAGCAATTGGAATTTGTAAAATAGCCAATATTTTAAAAATAAAAACAAAATTTATTTTATTATTGGTTTTACTTTTGGCAATTCATAATCTTTATAAAATATATAACGCCATTTATAATGAACGAATACCTTATGTAAATGCTCAATCATTTATCAAAAAAAATATTCCACAAAATTCTAATATTCTTGCTGATAATATGTATATTCCAAATATTTTGTTTAGATATGAAATTAATCAAAAAAAAATTGAAAAATTAATACCATATATGAAAAATAAAAATATCTTAAAGGATAATTTTAAAATATCTTTATTTACTACTCCTATCTCTCTTCGTGAAGATGATTATGAACTTCAAGAAAACAATTTCAAAGAAATATTGGATTCTGACCATCTAAAAAAGATTGATTATATTATTGTTTCTAAAAGTTTATATGGTCGTTTTTTTTCTTTAAATTATCCAGAAACTCAGCGTTTTTATAACTATATAAAAGAAAATTTTAATTGTGTCTTTCAATCCGGTGATATTTATATTTACAAAATAGATAAATAATTTCAATTATAAAAAATTTTAATTTTTTTATATACACTTAAAAAAGAATTAATTTTTTTTTTTTGTTGAACTATATTTTTTTATATAATTAAAAAGTTTTATTTTATATTATTGTAAACTTTCTTTATTGACACTTTCCAAAATTCTTTATAAAATTCAATTAGTTTTTATTTTTATTAAAGAGGTTTTTTATGCTAAAAATAGGTATTTTCGGTGCGGCTGGTTATACTGGCTTTTATTTAATTAAGTATTTACTTAATTATGAAAATGTATCTATTGATTGTATTACTTCTACTTCAAAAATTGATGCAAAGTATTCTGATATTTATCCTTTCTTTATAAATAAATTTGAAAAAAAATTTATTTCTTCTGATGAAGCATTAAACTATGATTTAGATGCTGCTTTTCTTGCTTTACCACATACTCAATCTTTTAATTATGTAGATAAATTATTAGCCAAAAAAACAAAAGTAATTGATTTAAGTGCTGATTATAGATTTAATGATTTTAATAC
>CAZEMX010000100.1:0-7139 GCA_964513415.1 uncultured Nitrososphaerota archaeon | reverse complement strand
AGTCGAGGCCGGAGACGTGCATATTCATCCACGACTCGCCGGAGCAGATCAAGGCGAAGCTGAACAACGCCTACTGCCCCCCGAAGGAGGTCGAGGGGAACCCCATCATCGAGATCGCCAGGCACATACTCATGAGGGACGCCCCGCTGACGGTGGCGAGGCCAGCCAAGTACGGCGGCGACGTATCATACGCAACCTCCGAGGAGCTGATCTGCGCCTACCGGGAGGGGAGGTTGCACCCGATGGACCTCAAGAACGCCGTCACCAACGGCCTGGTCTCAACCCTTGCGCCCGTCCGTGATTACTTCAAGCGGGTGCCGGAGGCGGCAGCGACGATGGAGAAGACCGGCTTCGCCGGCGTGTGCCGATAGGAAGGTTTTTAAGTTTTTTTAAGTTCCTAATGTTATAGGAACTAAAACGCATAATATGAATCAGGTGTTATTGATTTAGGAGTCATGATTAATATGTTATCAACTTATATCAGAGAAAAAGTTCTCTGTGCCGCAGGCCATGTGGAGGCCTAACCCGCTTTTTTCAGGTGGTTCATATGGGCGGCACGCCAACAACAGCAAAGTACACTATCTATGCCGGAATAAACATAGATGGTGTCGTAGACAAGCCTGACGTCATTGGGGCAATCTTCGGACAGACCGAGGGGCTGCTCGGCGAGGAGCTCGATCTCAGGGAGCTCCAGAAGAGCGGCAGGATAGGGCGCATACAGGTGGACATGGAGTCCAAGTCCGGCAAGTCCTATGGAGTAATCATACTGCCTTCCAGCCTCGACAGGGTCGAGACCGCGATAGTCGCGGCCGCAGTGGAGACGATCGACAAAGTCGGTCCATGCTCCGCGCAGGTCGAGATCAAGAAGATCGAGGACGTGCGGGAGGAGAAGCGCCGCAAGATAGTCGACAGGGCGAGGGACATACTCGTCCACTGGGAGACTGAAGGTGCATTCGAGATCAAGGAGCTCTCCGAGGAGATCATGAAGTCCGTACGCGTCCATGAGATAGGCAAGTACGGCGCAGACAACCTGCCATGCGGCCCGGACGTCGACAAGTCGGACACGGTCATAATAACCGAGGGCAGGGCGGACGTCGTCAACATGCTGAGGCACGGCTACAAGAACATCGTGGGCATGGACGGCGCGTCGGTCCCCGACTCTATCAAGGACCTGAGCAAAAAGAAGACGCTCATAGCCTTCGTGGACGGCGACAGGGGCGGGGAGCTCATTCTAAGGGAGCTCCTCCAGGTGGCCGATATCGACTACATCGCGAGGGCCCCGCACGGCAAGGAGGTCGAGGACCTGACAGGGAAGGAGCTAGCCAAGTGCCTCCGCTCAAAGGTTCCGACAGAGCAGTACCAGCTCATGATCGGCGAGAAGAGGGGCGAGCCCTCACAGGATGACCGCGGCGACAGGCGCGACCGTGAACGGGACAGGGACCGAGAGCGGGAACGCGACCGCGGAAGAAGGTATCCGCAGGAGAGGCACGATCGTGCCAGGGAGCAGCAGATGCCGGAGCCTCATGCAGAGGAGGGGTATGCTGGCGAGGCGCAGCAGCAGGAAGCGGTTGCGCGGCCCCCTGAGCCGCCTCAGGCGCCCCCTCAGGAGCAGGCGCCGCAAGCCGAGGTCCAGGCGCCTGCGCCCAGTGAGGGGGGTGCCCCCGAGCCTGTAGCGATACCCGGTGTCGACATGGCAAAGGTTAAGGCCATGATAGACCAGCTTCAGGGCAGCCTAGAGGCTATACTCGCCGACGATGCGTGGGAGCAGAAGCAGAAGGTTGCGGTGCGCGAACTCGCTGAGGTACTCCAGTCGTCTGAGGAGAAGTTCCACGCCGTAATCTTCGACGGCGTGATCACGCAGCGCCTGCTCGACATCTCGAACAACAAGGGCGTGGCGTTCCTTATTGGCGCCAGGGTCGGCAACATAGCCAAGCGCCCGCAGAACATAACCATACTCACGTTCGAGAACCTGAGCTCCCGTTGAGCTCCATCACTATGGCCGACTCGCCGTCGGCATAGTATTTCTCTATTTTTCTAGCCTCTGAGAACCCCATCCTCTTGTACAGAGCTATCGCAGGGGCGTTAGACTCCCTGGCCTCGAGCATGAACCTCTTGGCACCTGCGCCCGCCAGCCTGACCAGGGTCTCCGCGATGAGTGCCCTGCCGACCCCCGCCCTCCTGCTGCCGGGAGCCACCGCGACCGATACGAGGTGGCCCAGCGTCCTGTGCCTGATTATCCCAATGGCGTATCCTACGATGGTGCCACCGTCCGTCGCAACCATGTATGCACCAGGCATGTAGAGGAACGCCTTCAGTAGCCCCCGTGGGTACGGGTCGGGGAACGAGGTGTCCTCTATCTCGACTATCCTGTCAATGTCAGCCAGGTTCGCCTCCCTGATCGCTATGCCGTGGTCCGCCGCCTGCCTCGCCATCTCGATGCACAATGGATATCTTATTGAAGCCTAATATAACATACTTCCTGTTGGTGCACCCGATGCGTATAATCGAGAGCGATCGCAAGCATGGGACGGTCGAGGTGGAGGTCGAGGACTCTGATGACCTCTGGCACCTGTACAACATAATCGACCGCGGCGACTCGGTATGCGGGTACACGATGCGCGAGGTGAAGGTCTCCCGCGGCGCAGAGGAGGAGCGCGGCGGCCGGCGGCGGGTCTTCCTGTGCATCTCCGTGGATGACATGGGCTTCCAGACGTTCACCGAGAAGCTCCGGATCAAGGGGCGCGTCACGGTCGGACCCGACGAGATGAACATACAGGGCTCCTTCCACGCCTTCGCGGTGGGGATAAGGGACCGCATCAGGATCACCAAGGGCGAGTGGCTCTCCTTCCACGAGGAGCGCCTCCAGAGGGCCGCATCGAGGTCGCGCCCCAAGGTCATCGCGATCACCCTCGACGACCAGGACGCCACTCTGTTCCTCATACG
Organism: uncultured Nitrososphaerota archaeon; assembly: GCA_964513415.1. GTDB lineage: Archaea > Thermoproteota > Methanomethylicia > Methanomethylicales > Methanomethylicaceae > Methanomethylicus. The sequence continues at coordinate 4,196 of CAZEMX010000100.1, read as the reverse complement.
GGACTACCAGATGGACGAGATACTCACCATAAGCTCGCACATACCAGGCAAGTATGTCGAGACCTCCGACCGGCCGGCGCTCAAGTCAAAGTACTTCGGCGCGATAGCGGAGGAGGTCTCTAGGCTCCTCCAGAGGGAGCCGGCTGCCATCGTAACGGCAGGGCCGGGGTTCACCAAGAACGACCTCGCAAGGGTCCTCAGGGACCGGCTGAAGGGCGCGAAGGTCCTCGAGGAGAACACCTCGAGCACCGGCGAGCCGGGGATCAGGGAGGTCATGGCGCGGGGCGCCCTCTCGAAGCTCATGGAGGACTCGACGATGTTGCGGGATTCGAGGCTCGTCGACGAGTTCCTCTCCAAGCTCTCCAAGTCGCCGAACATGGTCAGCTATGGTGCCGCCGACGTGGAGCGGACAGTCGACCGGGGGGCCGTCGAGTCGTTGCTGGTCTCCGAGAAGCTCCTCAAGTCGATATCGCCCGAGGAGCGCAGGGGCATAGAGGCGCTCTCCAAGAAGGTCGAGCGCTACGGCGGACGGGTATTCTTCATAGGCGGGGAGCATGAGAAGGGCAGGCAGCTCGCCAACATGGGCGGGATAGCAGCGATCCTGCGGTTCGCCGTATCGCAGGGAGGCTCATGAGGCGCCGGGTTGGCCCCATCAGCAGGGGAACTCTGCGAACTTGTCCCTCGCAGCAGTCGGGTAGGTCTGGACGTACGACACCGTTGCATCAGGGAAAGCGAGCCGGACTGCATCGACCAGCCGCCTGGGGACCTCAACTCCCCTCCCGCCGTCTGCCACCCCGACCTGCGACGCGTCGGCGCCCACCGCCCTGGCAAGGATGCACTTTGCCGGTCTGCCCGTAGCTCCCGGGAGCCCTACGACGAACTTCCCCACGGTGCCATCTTCGAGCCGCTCCTCCCATGGCCTCGCCGCGTTGGCCGCCCTCCTGGCAAGCCTCCTCCTCGTCTGCACCGCATCCTTGACGGAGCTTGGGCAGTAGTGCACCGGGAATCCGATCCCCTCCGCCTCCGCCCATCTGACCACCTCCATCGCCGCCTCCTCGCTCCCCTCCGCGGCTGCCATCGACCCGCCCATTACCCTGAACCCCCTCTGGCGCAGCTGGAAAGCGTTCTGGGGGCAGAACTCGAGCTGGTTGATGTTTATGAAGTCTGCCTTCACGGATGACAGGTACCTTATGAACTCCTCCACCTCGCCCGCACCGCCTGGGATGGCCGGTACCTCCGCCCCCGCATACATCCCGAGCGCCTTCGCCTCCGCCACCCTCCCCCAGTCCCGCCTCGCCGGGTGGAACCTTATCTCGTCGAGACCGGCGGCCTTCAGCTTGGTCAGCGCCTGCCTGCTCGCCCGCCTGCCGTTGGTGTACAGGTGTATGTGGTGGTCCTGCCCGAAGAACCCCTTGAGGAGCTTTATGAACTTCAGCGTCCTTGGCAGCCTTATGAGCGGGTCGCCCCCGGTTATGCCGGTCCCCTCCGCGTCTATCGCCCTGCCCTCGAGTATTATGTCAAGGTCGGTCTCGACCGGCACCTCGTCGGCATAGACCACGTTGAGGCCCTTCCTCCTCTCGCTGAGGGGGCAGTAGTAGCACGCGCTCTCGCACTCGCCGGTGACGAAGAGGACCAGCTTCGCGCCCCTGAGGCATGCCTCACATCCCCTCGGCATCCCGCCTGCCATGGGGAAGAATATCCCGCGGTCTGCTAATAAACCCCGCCGCCTCAGAGGAGGACCTCGGATACGAAGGCCATCGCCACCGCGCCAAGCACCAGGCGCTTGCCCGAGTACTTGGAGACGCCGGAGGACCACATGAGGAAGCCTGCCAAGCCGACAATGAAATAGACTGCCTTGATCACGCCCCTCACGAGCCCCGTCATCGCCTCGGAGAGCCACAAGACGTTGGACTGGATGAGCGCCACCCACCCCTCTATCGTGGACCGGAACTTGTCTTCAACATCTCCGCCGTCATACAGGTCTGCGCCCACCGGAACCACAAGCGACGAGAAGACGCACAGCGAGGTTACGAGCAGCCCAATCAACATGATTGCCTTTACCAAAGCCGACTTCGCCCCGTGCCTAGACTCTATATTTAAGCACCACACGCAATCGTTTAGAAACCCGGTCTCTACCGCCTCCCCCAGCCCTCCGGCTTTCGCTTGCACTTTTTTACCAGCACGTTGGCCCTCTGACGATTACTATTTCATAAGAAACGATTGTCTAATATAATCATATTAATGATTATAAAAGTATTACCAATCGTTATGGGGCAAAAAGAGATGGCTTGTTTCATAGTCCCGATGGTTGTAGCGATCATAACAACGGGCGTACAGGTTATGTCGCCAAGTCTATCCAAAAAGCTGAAGCTCAGCTGGCTGAACTCAATGCTCTGGGGCGGCGTATTTTTGTTAGCCGCAGAACACGTCTGGCATGGCGAAATCACTCCCTTCTTTCCGTACCTGACTGCCATGGCCAATCCTGCCGACACTGCTATAATGTTCGCTGAGATGGCTTCGATAGGCACGTCGATGGCCGTAGCAATATCTCTCACTTGGATCTCGATGGTCTCGATTAGCAGGTACATGACAAACAGAATCTCGGTTACCAGTCGCGTGAGTACCCTTCCTAAGCCGGTTGCGGCGAAGAACTGAGCGCGCCGTCAGAAGCCGGGCCAAAATCGAGGTAGACCGTCATGTGGCTGATAATCCTTGCCTTAGCCGCCGCAGTCGCCACTGCGCTGTGGTACGTTCATGCTGAGAACGATAAGTACATGCTGAAGCTGCTCAGCTTTATGCTCTGGGGCACGACGATAATGGTGCTCGTTGACCATACCATACCGTTCATAACCGAGGGCGGCGGAGAATTCTTCGAAATAACGCCCGAAGCAACAGCCCTCAGTTTCGTCATGCTGGCAGTTGCGCTTGGCGTGTGGGAGTGCGCCCTGCTGCTCAAAGATCCCAAAGGCATAATCCGCAAGAAGAAATCCCCGTAGACGCGGACGGGATCGCTTTAACTCTCACTTCCTTTTTTTAATAGTCGCCGCGGGCGCAAGATCGCAGACGGGCCGCGCCAAGCGCTCCGTCTCATCGCCCAGCGCCCCTGCGCTGCAGGAGCCTGCGGAGGCTTGGGTCCTCCTCCGCCCTCGCCGCAAGCTTGCCCTCGAAGGTCTCGTCGTCGAGGACCTCCTCCTTGAAGTAGACCCCAGTCCTGCCGACCGCGTCCCTCCTCGTCAGGACCCTGATCCTCTCCTCCACTGTCTCGAGGCTGACCCCGACCGCCCTCGCCACCTCTGTGGCGTTGCCGACCGCCGAGACCTCGTAGTGCCCCGCCTCGGTCGGGACTATCATCATGAGCCTCTTGTCGACGCCGGGCGCCCGCATCCTGCCCCTCATCGCCGAGATGCCCACCTCCCCTCCGAACCTGTAAAAGTCCCTCTCCCTTCCCCTGAGCGGCACGAGCGGGAACGTCAGCTTGACCTTCTCGTCCACATGGATTATCGCCTTGACCGCATGGGCTGGCGTCGCCTGGGCGACCTCCCTCTTTGCGAAGCATATCCCCGCCCCCGCCAGCGCCCCCTCGATCATCATTGAAGGCGTGGCCTCCGGGACCAACACGTCCACGTCGCTCGCCGGGCCGACGTCTCCCCGGGCTACGCTGCCATGAACTATGGGATCCATGCCCCTCGCCACCAGCGCCTCCATCACGCGCAGGCCCGTAGCGCGCAGCCCCCATAGCATCTGCCACCTGCTCGGCCGGTACCTGATCTCCCTCATCTCGTATGCCGGTGCGACCTTCTTGACCATGTGACAGACGGTGTTGAATCCGGCCGAGATGCCGATGATGCCCGCATTGTTGGGCAGTATCTCGGCCTCGCCCAGCCCATGGGGAATGCCCGAAATGCGCTCGACCGGGGATTTCGGCGTCCACGTCACGAACTCGCCAACCTGCAGGAAGCGCACGTCATCCTCCGGCGAGTCCCACTCGTCGATCGGCTTGCCGATCAGGTGGCAGTACTCGTGCCCCATGCCACGGCACTCGAGTTCGCGCTACAGGATCGGCTTTCCCATGAACGTGCTGGTGTAGCCGCAGGCGTAGCCGATCTGCGTCCAGCACACCGGCTCGCTGCCGATGCCGTAGGCGGCGATATGCGCCTCGTTTTCAGAAGAGTCGCGCCAGGTGAACTCACCGAAGT